>NZ_CP156891.1:720000-1020000 GCF_019249795.2 Segatella copri | reverse complement strand
CAGTAGGGATGTCGTCGATTCCTTTGCATACAGCATCGATATACATCATGCTGCCGCCTGTAAGCAGAGCCACATCATGATTCTTGAAGATGTCTTCCTGCAGGAGATTCATCACATCAGCCTCATATTGGGCAGCGCTGTAATAATCTTCGATGTGGTAGTTTCCTACGAAATAATGCTTTACCCGTTGCTGCTGTTCGGCAGTAGGGGCTGCAGTTCCGATAGGAAGTTCGGCGAAGATCTGGCGGGAGTCGGCATTGATGATAGGTATAGCGAGATGCTCTGCCAGTGAAAGGCAAAGCTCCGTTTTACCTACACCGGTAGGACCTAAGACCACAATCAATGTTTTCATATATCATTTTTTATATTCAAGAAAAAAGCATCCTTGCTCGTTTCATAAACCTATGCAAGGATGCTCTTTTTACCTTTTTACCCTTTTACTTTTATCGGATAATGCCTCGCTGAGAACTCTCTACGAAGTCGATAATATACTGAATCTCCTTGGTAACCTCAAGATTCTTCTTGATTTCCTCAATACCTTCCTTCAATATACCCTTGCTGTAGAGCAGGCGGTAAGCCTCGTGGATGTTCTGGATGGTCTCATTGCTGAAACCGCGACGGCGCAGACCGATGAGGTTGATGCTGCAGTAGCGGGTTGGCTCCTTGCCGGCAATGATGTATGGAGGAATATCCTGAGAGAAACGGCAACCGCCCTGGATCATTACGTAGCCTGCGATATGGCAGAACTGGTGAACGAGAACGTTGGCGCTGACGATGGCGTTGTCGTCTATTACCACCTCACCGGCAAATTTGGTAGAGTTGCCGATAATCAAGCCGCTGCCGAGCACGCAGTCGTGAGCCACGTGAACGGTCTCCATCAGGAGGTTGTTGCTGCCTACTACGGTCTTGCCCTTAGAGGCTGTACCACGAGAGATAGTAACGTTCTCACGGATGCTGTTGTTATCGCCAACCTCGCAGGTTGTCTGCTCGCCCTTGAACTTCAAGTCCTGAGGCTTGGTAGAGATGCTGGCGCCTGGGAAAAATTCATTATTGTTGCCGATGCGAGCGCCCACGTGGATGGTAACGCTGTTCTGCAATACGTTGTTATCGCCCAAAACGGTGTCCTTGTCGATATAGCAGAAAGGACCGATAATGTTGTTGTCACCGAGTTTTGCCTCTGGGTGAACGAACGCTAATGGACTAATCTGATTCATATTTCTATTTTATTATTACTTGTTCTTAACAATCTGTGCTGTGAAAGTAGCCTCTGCCACCACCTGGTCGCCTACGAACATATAGCCTTTCATAGAGCTGATGCCATGACGCACGGGTGCGAGGAGTTCTACACGGAAGAGGAGAGTATCGCCCGGAACCACCTTCTTGCGGAACTTCACATCATCGAGCTTCATGAAGTAAGTACTCCAGCGCTCAGGCTCCTCCAGCTGGTTCAATACGAGCAGACCGCCACACTGTGCCATCGCCTCTACCTGGAGAACGCCTGGCATCACTGGCTCTTCAGGGAAGTGACCGGTGAAGAAAGGCTCGTTGCTGGTTACATTCTTTACGCCCACGATGCTGTTAGGACCCATAGCAATGACCTTATCGACCAGCTGCATAGGGTAGCGGTGAGGCAGGAGCTGACGGATGCGGATATTATCCATGATTGGCTCCTCGTTAGGATCGTAGATAGGAGCCTGAATCTCGTGCTTGCGAATCTCCTTGCGCATGAGGCGGGCGAACTTGTTGTTTACGGTATGACCTGGACGCGTAGCGATGATGCGACCCTTGATAGGCTTGCCGATGAGTGCCATATCGCCGATGATATCGAGCAGTTTATGACGTGTACATTCGTTCTCCCACTGCAATGGGCGGTGCTGGATGTAACCCAACTTGTTTGCATCCATGTGAGGCACCTTGAGATGGTCGGCGAGCTGGTCGAGCTGAGCCTGTTCTACCTGGCGCTCGTAGATAACGATGGCATTGTCCAGGTCACCACCCTTAATGAGGTTAGCCTGAAGCAGAGGCATGATGTCGCGTACGAAAACGAAGGTACGGGCTGATGCAATCTCCTCTGCGTATGTCTCCATCTTTTCGAGGGTAGCAAACTGGCTGTTGATGAATTTGCTCTCGAAAGAACACATGGCTGTGATGCTGAAGTCCTCGTCAGGAAGGATGGTGATGACAGACCCATTATCATCTTTCACCTCAATCTTATGACGGATGATGTAGTAGTCTTTCTCAGCATTCTGCTCCTGGATGCCTATGCTCTGGATCTTCTCTACATACGGAGCAGCAGAACCGTCGAGGATAGGGAACTCAGGACCGTTTACCTGGATGAGACAGTTGTCGATGCCGAGGGCATAGAGTGCTGACATACCATGCTCGATGGTAGAAACACGGATATCGCCCTTACCGAGTACGGTACCGCGCTGTGTTTCAACAACGTTCTCAGCTACAGCCTGGATAACAGGCTCGCCTTCGAGGTCGATGCGCTGTATTTTATAACCGGTGTTCTCTGGTGCAGGATTGAAAGTTACGGTGAGGCTCAAGCCTGTATGCAAACCCTTTCCGCAAAGAGAGAAACTACCTTTCAGTGTCTTCTGTTTTGACATAATTATATTCATTTTTTAGGCACGGATAACACGGATTTTTTCTCTGCGTTTTCTTCGGATTCCTTAGTGGCGTTAGCCTCCGCGTCATCCGTGTCATCCGTGCCTTATTATTTTTAATTGTTTTTCTTTAATTCTTCAATCTGCTTCTTCAGGTCGTTGAGTTCCTTGTACATGTCAGGCAAACGACGGAAGATGGCCTGAGACTTGAAGTAAGCGCGCTGCTCCATAGGAGGAGTTCCGATGAGCTGCTGGCCGCTCTTGAGGCTGCCCGGAACACCGCTCTGGGCACCGAGGAACACCTTATCGCCGATAGTGATGTGGCCGGCAAGACCCACCTGACCGCCAAACATACACCATTCGCCTACCTTTGTACTGCCTGCTATACCTACCTGAGAAGACATCACGGTGTTGGCACCGATATCGGTATTGTGGGCAATCTGTACGAGGTTGTCGAGCTTTACGCCCTTGCGAACATAGGTAGAACCCATTGTAGAACGGTCTACACAAGTGTTGGCACCAATCTCTACATCGTCTTCGATGGTAACTATACCAATCTGAGGAATCTTGTCGTAACCTTCAGGACCTGGAGCGAATCCAAATCCGTCGGCACCGATTACACAACCGGCATGAAGCGTAACGTTATTGCCTAATTTACAGCCGTGATATACGGTAACGTTCGGATAGATGAGTGCATTCTTACCAATCTTCACACCCTCTCCGATGTAGGCATGAGGATAAATCTGGCTACCTTCGCCTACCTCTGCACCATCGCTGATATACGCGAAAGCACCTACATATACACCTTCAGCCACCTTAGCCTTTGGAGATACGAAAGCCAGCGGATCGATGCCGGTCTTCTTAGGCTTCATGGATTCGTACATCTGCAGGAGCTTAGCCACACACTCGTATGCATTCTTCACACGGATGAGGGTTGTGCTGACAGGGTGTTCCAATTCTACGTTCTCATCAATGAGTACGATGCTTGACTTGGTTTCGTAAACATAATGAGTGTATTTAGGGTTAGAAAGGAACGAGATGGCGCCTTCCTTACCTTCTTCGATTTTTGCGAAGGTGTTGACTGTTGCGTTCTCATCACCTTCCACACGGCCCTGAACGAACTGGGCTATTTGTTGAGCGGTAAATTCCATAATTTATCTGACTTCTAGTTTGTTTTATTTAGGTTCCCAAGGCATCATTACCTTTAGGTAACCGCAATTTGTTTGCAAAAATAGCAAAAAAGATTTAGATTCTCGACTTTATTTTGTAATATTTTGCTTTTTCGCCCCATAAAAGGGTATTTTTTAGGCGCAAAGCCTCTTTTTAAAGATACTTTGCGCCTAAATTGAGTTTTTATAACTTAGCAAGTTCTGCTGCCATTTCAGCCTGCAACTCCTTAGCTTTCTGACCTGCTACCTCAGCAAAGTCATCGCCGTTGCTGGCATAGATGATGCCGCGGGAAGAGTTGACGAGCAAGCCGCAATCCTTGATGATGCCATACTTGCAAACTTCCTGCAGGCTGCCACCCTGTGCACCTACGCCCGGTACGAGGAGGAAGTGGTTAGGAGCCACCTTGCGGATGTCTTCGAACATCTTGCCCTGTGTAGCGCCTACTACATACATCATGTTCTCATCGTTGCCCCATTCCTGGCTCTTCTTGAGAACCTTCTCGAAGAGGCGCTCGCCCTCCTTATCCTCGGTGAGCTGGAAGTCGTGGCTACCCTTGTTGCTGGTAAGTGCCAGGAGGATAACCCACTTGCCGTCATACTCGAGGAATGGCTTGACTGAATCCTCGCCCATATAAGGTGCTACGGTTACAGAGTCGATATTGTACTCCTCGAAGAATGTCTGGGCATACATTTTGCTGGTGTTGCCGATATCACCGCGCTTGGCATCTGCGATGATGAAGTGGTTTGGATAGTGGCTGTGGAGATACTTGATGGTGTTTTCAAAGGCAATCATGCCATCGATGCCACGGCTCTCATAGAAAGCCAGGTTTGGCTTGTAAGCCACACAGTATGGGGCTGTTGCATCGATGATAGCCTGGTTGAATCTGAATATCATTTCGGCTTCTGCGCCCTGGATGTCTTCACTCTCGGTGATGCACTTAGGCAACTTGTTGATATCTGTGTCAAGACCTACGCACAAGAAACTCTTCTTGGCGAAAATCTGCTCTACGAGTTCTTTTCTGTTCATAATGGATTGATATGATGATTCATCGCCCCGATGTACGGAACGATGAATCGGGGTTTTACAATTCTGTTTCTTTCAGCTTCTCTGCGTTCTCGGCTACAGTCAGGGCATCAATCATGTCCTGAATATCACCTGCCAGGAAACCGTTGAGATCGTGAGTGGTGTAACCGATACGATGGTCGGTAACACGGCCTTGCGGGAAGTTGTAGGTACGGATCTTCGCACTGCGGTCGCCGGTAGAAACGAGGCTCTTGCGGCGGCTGGCGATATCGTCAACATACTTCTGGTGCTCACGGTCGTGGATGAATGTATAGAGGCGGCTCAAGGCACGCTCCTTGTTCTTTGGCTGGTCACGGGTTTCGGTACACTCGATGAGGATTTCCTCTACCTCGCCTGTGTTAGGGTTTTTCCAAGGGTAGCGGAGACGTACACCAGACTCCACCTTGTTCACGTTCTGACCACCGGCACCTGAACTTCGGAAGGTATCCCACTTGATATCGCCTTCGTTGATGTTCACTTCAAACTTGTCTGCCTCTGGCAATACGGCCACGGTAGCAGCTGAGGTGTGCATACGGCCCTGTGTTTCAGTAGCAGGCACACGCTGAACACGGTGAACACCTGATTCGTACTTCAATGTACCGTAAACGTCAGTACCGCTTACTGCGAAGTCGATTTCCTTGTATCCACCTACTGCGCCTTCAGAAACAGAAGTCACGCTGACGGTCCATCCCTTCGATTCGCAGTATTTCTTATACATATTAAATAGGTCGCCTGCAAAGAGGGCTGCCTCGTCGCCTCCGGCACCGCCTCGGATTTCCATCTGTACGTTCTTGGCGTCTTCTGGGTCCTTAGGTACCAGCGCAATCTTGATTTCTTCTTCAAGTTTAGGCTGCAGCGCCTCGTTCTCGTTAAGTTCTTCGCGAGCCATCTCCTTCATTTCCGGATCGCTCTCGTTGGCAAGGATGTCCTTTGCCTCCTTGATGCTATTCAGACAGTTGATGTATCGCTTGCGTGCGTCCATGATGTCACCCAGGTCTTTCCATTCCTTGGTGAGCTTCACGTAGCGTGGCTGGTCGGCGATGACATCTGGGTCGGTAATGAGGGTGCTTACTTCCTCGTATCGGCTCTCTAAGCCTTCTAGCTTCTGTAATATGTTGTTATTATCCATTAATCTTAATTCTATTTTTAGTATTCGAATGTTCCGAATTCGCTCTTGATGGTCAGGCTGCGCTTGCCTTCTTCGATGTGACCCACAATCTGGGCATCGATGTTGAAGCTCTTGCTGATGGCGATAACCTTCTCGGCAACCTCAGGACGTACGTAGATCTCCATGCGGTGACCCATGTTGAATACCTGATACATTTCCTTCCAGTCGGTCTCTGAGCAGTCGTGGATCGCCTTGAAGAGTGGAGGTACTGGGAACATGTTGTCCTTCACTACCTTGCAGTTCTCGCCTACGAAGTGAAGAACCTTGGTCTGGGCACCACCGGTGCAGTGAACCATACCGTGAACCTCTGGGCGGAGTTCGTCGAGAATCTTCTTGATGACAGGAGCGTAGGTGCGGGTAGGAGAGAGAACCAACTCGCCGGCATTGATAGGTGAACCCTCTACCTCATCAGTCAACTTATACTTACCGCTGTAAACCAACTCGTCTGGCACGGCGTGGTCGTAGCTCTCAGGATAGTTCTCTGCGAGATACTTGGCGAATACATCGTGGCGGGCAGAAGTAAGTCCGTTGCTGCCCATACCGCCGTTGTACTTCTTCTCGTAAGTAGCCTGACCTGTAGAAGAAAGACCTACGATGACATCGCCTGGACGGATGTTGGCGTTGTTGATGACATCGCTGCGCTTCATGCGGCAGGTAACGGTAGAGTCAACGATGATAGTACGAACCAGGTCGCCTACGTCAGCAGTCTCACCGCCGGTAGGATAGATGCCGATACCCATCTCACGCATCTCGTGGAGCAGGTCGTCAGTACCGTTGATGATAGCTGAGATTACCTCGCCTGGGATGAGCATCTTGTTGCGTCCGATGGTAGAGCTTACGAGGATGTTGTCTACGGCGCCTACGCAGAGCAGGTCGTCGGTATTCATCACGATAGCATCTTGAGCGATACCTTTCCATACAGAGAGGTCGCCCGTCTCCTTCCAGTACATGTAAGCCAAGCTCGATTTGGTACCTGCACCGTCGGCATGCATAATGTTACAATACTCTGGGTCGCCGCCCAAGATATCAGGTATGATCTTGCAGAAAGCCTGTGGGAAGATACCCTTGTCGATGTTCTTGATAGCGTTGTGAACATCTTCCTTTGCTGCGCTAACACCGCGCATCATATATCTATTGTTACTCATATTCTTACTTTGAACTTTGATCTTTGAACTTTATGATATGCTTATTTTTCCTGGTGCCAGAAATCCCATGATGCAAAGGCTTGCAACAAGAGCATTTCCAAGCCATTCTTTACTGTGGCTCCGTGTTCTTTGCCCTTCTTCATGAAGAGGGTTTCGTCGGGATTGTAGATGAGGTCGTAGAGCAGGGTGTGGCTGTCCATTGCCTCGTAAGGCAGCGCAGGACACTCGTCTACGTGTGGGTACATGCCCACTGGGGTACAGTTTACGATGACGTTATACTCCTTGATAACCTCAGGGGTGATTTTTTCGTACTGGATAGTATCCGGACGCTCGTATCGACTCACGAAGGTTGTTTCCAGTCCGAGCGATTTCAGACCGAAGTTGATAGCCTTTGAAGCTCCGCCTGTACCCAGGATGAGAGCCTTCTTGTGATAAGGCTCGATATAAGGTTCGATGCTCTTGGTAAAACCGATTACATCGCTGTTATATCCTTTCAGATAAACATCTTCGCCTCTGTGCTCCACCTTGATCACGTTGACGGCTCCGATAGCATTCGCCTCAGGGCTTACCACGTCGAGATAGCTGATCACTTTCTCCTTATAAGGTATTGTGACGTTGAGCCCCTTTAGTTCAGGATTTGAGTCGAGAATCTCGGTAAGATTTTCGATAGAAGGTATCTCGAAGTTGATGTATTGGGCATCGATGCCCTCGTTCTCAAACTTTTCGTTGAAATAGTTCTTTGAGAACGAATGCCCCAGAGGGTAACCTATGAGTCCATACTTGTCCATAATATTTTTGTTTTATTTGGTTGCGAAATAGAGTGTGCAGATGCCGAAGGTGAGTCGCTTGAACTCTGCCTTTGCGAATCCTGCCTTTTTGAACACCTCCATCATGACCTCGCCCTGAGGGAATGCCTCGATGGTCTTGTTGAGATAACTGTAGGCGCTCTGGTCTTTGCTGATGAGTTTGCCATACATCGGCAAGACAGTGTTGCTGTAGATACTGAACAGCTGCTTCATCGGGAAACTGACCGGCGTGGTGAGTTCTACGATGCAGAGATGTCCGCCTTTTTTCAGTACCCGGCACATTTCCTTCAGTCCCTGGTCCAGGTTCTGGAAGTTCCTGATACCGAAGGCTGCGGTTACTGCGTCGAAGCTCTCGTCCTGGAACGAGAGGTTGAGGCAGTCTTCCTTGGCAAAGGAGATGGTGTTTTCCAGTCCCAGCTGCTTTACCTTCTGTCTGCCTATCTCCATCATGCCTTCCGAGATGTCTGCTCCGATTAGCTGGTCGGGATGTAGCATCTGTGCGGCTAGGATGGCGAAATCGCCGGTACCGGTAGCGATGTCGAGCATCTTTTTAGGAGAGAAGGGCGCAAGACGCCTGATTGCCTTCTTGCGCCATCCCTTATCGATATCCCACGAGAGACGGTGGTTCAGGGTATCGTAGGTAGGGGCGATGTTGTCGAACATCTCCTCTACCAGCTTGCCCTTGTCTCCTGTGCCCTCGTAGGGCTTTATCTGTTCTTGCTTATACATTTATATATAGTTTATAATTTATAGCGGCTTCGCCGTTTAGCAAGATTGCCAAAGTGGTTCATGCTATAAACTTTTAACTATTAACTATTAACTAAAAACTACTTGTGTGCAGCAAGCCACTCGCTTACGTTCTTCTCGATGCGGGCAGCGATGTCGCCTTCCTCAGCAGCCTTGTCAAACTTCTCGCCGGTGATGTGCTCGTAGAGTTCGATGTAGCGGTCGGATACGCTCTCTGCATACTCGTCGGTAATCTCTGGCATGGTCTGGCCTGGCTCGTTCATGAAGTTGTGCTCGATGAGCCACTGGCGAACGAACTCCTTAGAGAGCTGGCGCTGTGGTTCACCCTTCTCAAACTTCTCCTCGTAACCGTCAGCATAGAAGTAGCGGCTAGAGTCTGGAGTGTGGATCTCGTCGATGAGGTAAACCTTGCCGTCGCGCTTGCCGAACTCGTACTTGGTATCTACGAGGATCAAGCCCTGCTTGGCAGCGATTTCCTGACCGCGGGCGAAGATGCGGCGTGTGTAGTCCTCCATCACAGCATAATCCTCTGCACTAACAATACCCTGGGCGATGATCTCTTCCTTAGAGATATTCATGTCGTGACCCTCGTCGGCCTTTGTAGTAGGGGTGATGATAGGCTCTGGGAAACGCTGGTTCTCGCGCATACCGTCTGGCAACTTCACACCGCAGATCTCGCGGCAGCCCTTCTGATACTCGCGCCATGCACTACCGGTGAGGATAGAACGGATGATCATCTCCACGCGGAAACCTTCGCACTTCAAACCTACGGTAACCATTGGGTCTGGAGTAGCCAACTTCCAGTTTGGACAGATGTCTGTAGTTGTGTCCAGGAACTTAGCTGCAATCTGATTGAGCACCTGTCCTTTGAAAGGGATACCCTTAGGCAGAACAACGTCGAACGCTGAGATTCTGTCGGTAGCGACCATCACGAGGAGGTCGTCGTTAATGTCATACACATCACGTACTTTACCGTGGTAAACACTCTTCTGTCCATCAAAATGGAAATCTGTCTTTGTTAATGCTTTCATTTTATTTAATTTATAATTTATAATTTACAATTTATAATTGAGCCTGCCCCTAGAGCAGTACTGTTAATTATTAATTATCAATTATTAATTTTTAATTGTTTTCTTTTCTTCCGCTCTCTCCTTGTCATACTTGTCGTATGCGTTAACGATGCGGGTTACGAGTTTGTGGCGCACGATATCCTTCTGTCCCAGCTTCACCACTCCGATGCCTTCCACTCCGTCCAGAATCTTGAGCGCCTCCTTCAGTCCGCTTCGCTGTTCGCGTGGCAGGTCAATCTGTGTCAGGTCGCCGGTGATAATCATCTTGGTGTTCATGCCCATACGGGTTAGGAACATGCGAATCTGTTGGGAGGTAGTGTTCTGCGCCTCGTCGAGGATGACGACGGCATCGCTGAGTGTGCGTCCGCGCATAAAGGCGAGCGGAGCAATCTGGATAATGTGCTTTTCCATCATATCCTGCAGCTTTACGGCAGGTATCATGTCTTCCAGCGCATCGTAGAGCGGCTGGAGGTATGGGTCAATTTTGTCTTTCATATCGCCAGGCAGGAAACCGAGCTTTTCGCCGGCTTCTACGGCTGGTCGTGAGAGGATGATTTTCTTGATGGCTTTCTCCTTGAGGGCCTTTACGGCAAGGGCGATGCTGAGATAGGTCTTACCGGTACCGGCTGGTCCCACGGCAAATACCATGTCGTTCTTCTCGTAAGCATCTATCAGCTGCTGCTGGTTTTCGCTGCGGCTCTTGATAGGTCGGCCACTGATACTGTATACCAGCACGCCTTTCACGCTGTCCGCCTTGGTCTGTTTTCCTTTCACGATGTCCAGGATGTCTTCATCATTGAGCATGTTGTATTTAAGCAAGTGCTTGCGCATCTGCTCAATATCCTCTTCCACCTTTGCCATTTCCTCTTCGTCGCCGAGCACACGAATCACGTTGTCGCGTGCTACGATACGCAACTTAGGATACAGCGATTTAATCATCTGCAGGTGGGCATTGTTCACACCGTAGAACATCACTGGATCGATATCTTCAAGTACAATATGTTTCTCTATCAAAATGTCTTAATTCTATAAAGTTTAAACTATCCTATCTAATATTTTGTTATATAACGCTGCAAAATTACTACTTTTCCATGAAATGAGCAAATTTCGGCGAATAAAACATTCTTTAAATATTAAAAAAGCTATTTTTTCGAGAGATTTTGTTACCTTTGCAGCTAAATTTGGCGATGCGGTTCCCGTTTTGCCTGAAGAATATAGAATATTATTTCGTGAAAATAAGATAATTATGAAGATTAGTAAGAACAGATATTTACAGGGTTTTGGTATTGTGGTTTTGCTTCTGGCGCTGGTAAGAGTCATCTTTCCGGGAGTAGCAAAACCGAAGGTTGCGGCTGCTGGGGCGGCTGATTCTACGCTCGTGGCAGCGAAGGATTCGGCTGCTTCTGATGCTTCTTCTGCTGAGATTTCTGATGCATCGGCTGATGCTGAAGGGAATGTGGCTGAGGACCTGAAGGAGGATGAACTCTCTGTTATGCCTGATACGGCACAGAGCGGCAAGCCTTCTATCTTCTTCGACAAGGATGGCAAGGAGGTGAAGCATCGCATCTTCTCGGTGCCTCATTTCGGCAATACTTTCCCCGACCAGCAGGATGTGCAGATTCTGGCGGCTACTAAGCATGGTGTGAAACCGGTACAGAACCGTCTGGAGGCGGAGAACAGCAAGGGCAAGCTGGTGTATGTGGGCAGCAACCCTTTCTTTTATGTTGACAAGCTGAACAACAGTATTCCTTACCTGGTGCCTCGTGCCTCTGTGCTGCTCCAGGATATCGGCCGTGCCTATTTCGATTCGCTGCAGATTAAGGGCATTCCGCTGCATAAGATTATCGTGACGAGCATTCTGCGCACCAAGGATGATGTGGCGAAACTGCGTACCCGAAACGGCAATGCTACCGAGAATTCGTGTCATCTCTATGGTACTACCTTCGATATCTGCTACAACCGCTACAAGCAGATTCAGACCCGTGAACAGCCTCGCCGACAGGTGCAGAATGATACCCTGAAATGGGTGTTCTCCGAGGTGCTCCGCGATTTCCGCAACAAGAACCGCTGCTATATCAAATATGAGGTGAAGCAGGGGTGCTTCCATATCACCGTGAGATAAATCCTTGGAAAATGTCCCCACACGCCCAGGGGTATAAATAAGGCATGGATTACACGGATTTTTTATGAGATGGTAAATCGCTTAATTTACATGAGCGCTATAAATCCGTGTAATCCGTGCCTAAAAAAACTCAAGTTTATTAGCTCTTTTCCTGAATCTTCTGAAGGTCAGCCTCTTCGCCTACCAGCCAGATGATATCGCCTTTTTCGAATACTCGGGTAGGCAGAACACGGGTCAGGTTCTCCCGGCCCTCTTCCAGTCCTACCACCATACAGTTGTATTTATCCCTTATTCCGCTTTCTATCAGTGTCTTTCCCAGGAATTCGCTGCCGCCGCTGATGATGAGCTGGCTAAGTTTCATCTCGCGCTTTTCTATTTCAGCCTCCTCAGGCAGCAGGTCGCTCTGCAGGGCGGTGTTGAATTTCTGCAGCTGGTCGTCGTTGCCGATTACCTGCAGTTTGTCGCCCGGGAAGATGATCATGTTGCCGTTCGGGATGTTCAGCCGGTGAGAGCCGCGGTGAATGCTGCTCAGGTCTACACCGAACCGCTGGCGCAGATGCAGTTCTCGCAGCGATTTGCCAGTCCAACTGCTATCTTCAGGCACTTCAAATTCGCTGATGTGGATATCCCGGTCTAGCAGTCTGCCCTCATAGAGCGGCCGCTTTTCGCCATTCACCTGAGCCGCAATATCGCGCGAGCGGAGGTTGTGAACGAAGACGCGCTCCATCACGATGCTACGCTTCTTGATGCGGCGGGAGGTTATCATCAGCATCACTACTGCTGCACCGATGCAGACAATCAGAGCATTGGTAAAGCGCGAGAGGAAATTGATGATGTAGAAGATGAAAGCCAGTGCTATCATAAAGCGCACGAACACCGTAAAGAGCAGCGGCACGCGGTTGATGCTGCTCTCCACCCAGAGGCGTTTCCACTCGGCACTGTGGTTCTTCTTCATCACGATGGCGCGCAGGAACGGCGAGATGAATAGGACGGTGAGCAGGCCGGTGATGGCGTTGGCATACCAGTGGAGATGCCAGCCTGGCAGCAGATTGCGCATCAGCGGCAGCACGAAGGTGAACATCAGGGCGATGACGGCTGCCGAAAGGATGGAGTAGGCGGTGGTGTTGACCAGCATCTGTCGGATCAGCGATTTCCACTTGCTCTGCTGCTGTGTCTGGGGATGACTCATCGCGAAATGGTTCAGAATATGGATGAGCTTGTCTGGCAGATGTTTCTCCATCACCTGATAGGTAGGTGTGGCAAGACGGATCATATAAGGTGTAAGGAAGGTGGTGATGACGCTCACTGCTACCACTACCGGATAGAGGAACTTGCTGATGACGCCGAGCGACAGACCCAGCGAGGCGATGATGAAAGAAAACTCACCAATCTGAGCCATCGAGAAACCGCAGCGCATCGCCGACTTCAGCGACTCGCCTCCGAGCATGAAGCCGAAGGTGCCGAATATCGCCTGACCTACCAGTATCGTACCGACCAGGGCGAGGATAGGAACGGCATATTCTACCAGAATCTTCGGGTCTACCAGCATACCTACCGATACGAAGAAGATGGCTCCGAAGAGATTCTTTACCGGTTCTACAAGCTTGATAATCTTCTCTGCCTCAATGGTTTCTGCCAGGATGCTGCCCATAACGAAGGCTCCGAAGGCGCTGCTGAACCCCACCTTGGTGCTCAGTACCGCCATGCCGCAGCACAGACCCAGCGAAACGATGAGCAGGGTTTCGGCATTGATAAGTTTCCTCACCGAACGCAGGAACCACGGAATGGCGAAGATGCCCACGATAAACCATACGCCCAGGAAGAAGCCTATCTTCACGATAGAGGCAAGCATCTGCCCGCCGTCAGGACTGCTTCCGCTCGCTATCGCCGACAGCATCACCATCATCACGATAGCCAGGATATCTTCCAGTATCAGCACGCTCATCACCATCGAGGCAAACTTCTGGGTGCGCAGCCGCATATCATCGAATGCCTTATATATAATAGTGGTGGAGCTCATGGCGAGCATACCGCCCAGGAAGATGCAGTCCATCTTGCCCCAGCCGAAGCCGTGGCCTACGCTGATGCCCAGCATCATCATGCAGAACACGATAACCACGGTGGCGATGATGGGAGAGGCACCCATCTTCACGATTTTCTTGAACGAGAAGTCGAGACCGAGCGAGAAGAGGGTGAAGATGACACCGATGTCGGCCCAGGTCTGGATATCCGTCTCGTCGACTACCGACATGGTGTAGGGCATATGTGGCGAAACCAGGAATCCCGCCATGATGTATCCCAGCACCAGCGGCTGCTTGAGCCTCTTGAAGATGAGGGTTACGATGCCTGCCACCATCAGGATGAGGGCAAGGTCTTTTATTAAGAATGGAATTTCAGCCATATTTTTCTGTTTATGAAAAAGGGGAATTTAGATGTGTCTAAATTCCCCATATCTGTATTAGTCGTTGTATTCTTCTGTGATTTCCGCTATCTTCACGATGGTCTTCACTACCTTCTCCATTACCTGGATGCTCACAAACTCGTGAGGGCCGTGGAAGTTGACACCGCCGGCGAAGATGTTAGGACAAGGCAGACCCTTGAAGCTCAGCTGGGCTCCGTCGGTACCGCCGCGGATAGGTTCTACGCGAGGTGGAACGCCGCTCTCCTGCATCGCTCTGAGCACGATGTCGATGACGTGCATGTTAGGATCAATCTTCTCCTTCATGTTATAGTACTGGTCGTAGATAACCGCCTTTACGGTTCCGTCGCCATACTTCTCGTTCATCTTGTTCACGCAGTCCTCGATGAAATCCTTGCGGTTTTCAAACCTGTTGCGGTCGTGATCGCGGATGATGTAGCTGAGCTTTGCCTCCTCGCAGCGGCTCTCGATGCCGATGAGGTGGTAGAAACCCTGGTAGCCTTCAGTCTGCTCAGGAGTCTCGTTCTCAGGAATCATGTTCTGGAATTCCACAGCCAGTCGGCTTGCATTCACCATCTTTCCCTTGGCATAGCCTGTATGAACGCTCACACCCTTGATGACGATCTTGGCTCCGGCAGCATTGAAGTTCTCGTATTCCAGGTCGCCCAGGTCGCCGCCATCTACGGTGTAAGCCCAGTCGCAGCCAAACTTCTCTACGTCGAAATGATGTGCGCCCATACCGATTTCCTCGTCAGGATTGAAACCTACTCGGATGTCGCCGTGCTTGATTTCGTCGTGGTCGCGCAGATAGCACATAGCCTGTACGATTTCAGCGATGCCCGCCTTGTCGTCGGCACCCAGCAGGGTAGTACCGTCTGTCACGATGATATCCTCTCCCTTGTGAGCCTTCAGCTCTGGGAAAGTCTCAACGCTTGAGATGATGCCCGGGCTCAGCTCGATGTCGTTGCCGTCATAGTTCTTGATGACGCGCGCCTTTACATCCTTTCCGCTGGCATCAGGTGATGTATCCATGTGTGAAATAAATCCGATGGTAGGAGTCTTTTTCTTGGTATTGCTCTTCAGAGTGGCATAGATATAGCCCATGTCATCCATTTCGACATCGCTCAGTCCTTCGTTCTCAAGTTCCTTCTTCAGGTACTTGGCAAATTCGAGCTGTTTTGCCGTACTAGGCACGCTGGTCGATTCTTCGCTCGACTGTGTGTCGAATTTCGTATAGTTTATAAATCGTTCTACTAAATCCATGTTTTCAATTATTAATCATTTCTGTTGTTTCGGGTGATCTCGGTGGGATTCAAACCCACGACCTTCAGAACCGGAATCTGACGCTCTATTCAGCTAAGCTACGAGACCCTCTTTTCTGCCGCCCGTTTCTCCGGTTGTATGACATCGAAACGGAAGTCGACTGCAAAATTACTGCTTTTATTTGAAATAACCAAATATTTGGGGCAGATTTTTTTATATATATAATGTGTATTTGCAAATTGTTCTACAAAATGCTACTAAAAAACTTAAAAATGCTATCATTTTGCGAAAAAATACGGAAAAATGCTTGCAGATTAATTATTATTTTGTACCTTTGCAGCGCAAATACTAAATATGAAATAAAAATGAGCAATTTGATAAAACCTGAAGGGTACAAGGCGCTGCTGGATATGCGCCAGACCGAAATGGGTATTAAAATGATAAAAGAATTCTTCCAGCAAAACCTGAGCACCGAGCTCCGTCTGCGTCGCGTTACCGCTCCGCTCTTCGTATTGAAGGGTCTTGGTATCAATGATGACCTGAACGGCGTAGAGCGCCCTGTAAGTTTCCCTATCAAGGATTTGGGCGAAGCCCAGGCTGAGGTGGTTCATTCTCTTGCCAAGTGGAAGCGACTGACGCTTGCCGAGTATGAGATTGAGCCTGCTTATGGCGTATATACAGATATGAACGCCATCCGTGCTGACGAGGAACTGGATAATCTTCATTCGCTCTATGTTGACCAGTGGGACTGGGAGGCTGTGATTACCAAGGAAGACCGTACCATCGCCTTCCTCGAGAATATCGTGCGCCGCATCTATGGTGCCATCTTGCGTACCGAGTTCCTGGCTTGCGAGCATTATCCTCAGCTGAAGCCTTTCCTGCCTAAGGAGATTCATTTTATTCATGCGCAGGATTTGCTCGATATGTATCCAGACCTTTCTCCTAAGGAGCGTGAGGATGCTATCTGCAAGAAGTATGGCGCTGTATTTGTAGAGGGCATCGGCGGCAAGTTGAGCGATGGCAAGAAGCATGATGGCCGAGCTCCTGACTATGATGACTGGAGCACCGTGGCAGAGAACGGCAAGATGGGACTGAATGGTGATATCCTCATCTGGTATCCTGTTCTGGGTCGCAGTTTCGAGCTCAGTTCTATGGGTATCCGTGTCGACAAGGAGAGTCTGCTGCGTCAGCTTAAGCTGGAGGGCAAGGAGGATAGAGAGAAGCTTTACTTTCATCAGCAGCTTCTGAACGACAAGTTGCCTCTGAGCATTGGTGGCGGTATCGGTCAGAGCCGTCTGTGTATGGTATTGCTTCATAAGGCTCACATTGGTGAGATCCAAGCTAGCATCTGGCCTGAGGAGATGCGCAAGGAGGCTGAGAAAGCGGGCATGAACCTCATCTAAGCCTTTCTGTCGGTGCGTCATGGTGTATACTGTGATGTGCTGCATATTCAATTGATCTTTTTTAAGATAATAATAATTTGCTTACGAAGGCTCCCGGTGCTTTTCTGCATCGGGGGCTTTTTTTTGTTTTATACCTTGAGGCTGTGTTTTACAGCGTCAACCCTTGCATTTCATTTGGTGTAAAACCTTGGTATCGCGTTTCGCGATATCAAGGTCTGCGCTTCATGGGAATCTTTTAACGATGGTGCAAAAGTACAACAAATCTTCTGAACCGCCAAATTTCACCATGCAGAGTTATGTTAAACCGATTTTAACATTCCGGCTTCCGTAGTTAAACAAAAAAAGTCGTAGAGTTGCTGGAGAGAAAACTATATTTTGTAAAATGTTTCTCTGTGTGTTTTGAGCAAGAAAACAATGAGATGCTATGAAAAAAGTCATTTCTTCTGACTACTTCCTTTTTGCCCAGAAAGCGTTACAGTGTGACAGTTGTGACAGTTTTCAGCGCCTACCCCTCCTTCCCTTTCTTTAGAGGTAAATTATTATATATAATTATATATAATTATATATAATAATTTAAATATATATACTTATAATTTGATAGCTGCAAACTCGCAATATACCCCCTCCGCTGAAAACTGTCACAACTGTCACGCTGTAACGCCCTTTGCTCTTTCACTCTTATGTATCTCTTATAGCACCAAGTTTCGATATTTGTAAAAACAATTTTCTCCACTCCGTATAGGTTGTCCTACATGGAGTGGAGAATTTCGTATCGTGTGGAGTATCTTCTATGTCATGACCAGATCCAGGTCCTTTGTGAGCTTTTTCATCGCAGGGTTCTTCTCCATAAGAAGTTCCAGAACTTCATTCTTGGTCAGAACCTTGCCTACCTCTTCCTGGTCGGCAAGGCGGTAGCTGATGCTCAGTTCGCTGTTGTGAAGACCTAAGACGAAAGTCTTGAGAATGCGGTTCTTGATGTTCAAAACGTCGTCTAGTAAGAGCTGGTTGTTGATGATAACCTCTATCTGCGGATAGTTGGTTATCTTCGGTACAATACTCTTCATGCGGTTGGCTAATCCTATGAAATCCAGCTTGTTCTGCATTCTCATGCACATACTGAACCATGTTGCTTCCACCTGCTCCTGGGTGAACTCGTTCTGGTCGCCCGTGATGGTCGCTTTTTCCTCATTGGTATCATCATACGGACTGTGCAGGCGGCGCTGGTTCTCCTCCCTCTTCTTCAGGTTAGAGAAAGTCATGCCTATGCCGCCCAGCTTGATATTCTTGAGTCGTGGCTTGTGAGGCGATGCTGCATCAGTAACAGCTCCGGCAGCGGCTGAGCCTTCTGGAGAGGCAGATGCGGCTGCGGTGGCAGATGCAGGATAATATGCAGAATAAGATGCAGCATTGGAGGCTGCAGAAGCGGCTGCCGGTGCCCCTGACGAAGGCACAGCAGTAGCTGTAGCAGCAGACGTTCCCGGCTGTGATGACCGGTTTTCGCTGCTGCCAGAAGGCTCAGAACCTGCACCCTGAGAGGCAAGCTTAGACTGAGCCAGGAGTTTCTGAAACAGGGATTTTAATCTATTGGGCGTACGCCCCGCACTAGGCACATCCTGATCCTCGGGCTGCGTAATCTGGCCTATCTGTATCAGGGTGAGCTCTACCAGTAATCGCTTGTTGCTGCTGGCGCGGTAATGGATATCGCACTGGTTCATCAGTTCCAGCGCCTTATATAAGAAAGGTGTAGGTGCCTTCTGGGCCTGAGCCTGGAACTTGGCTTTCTGGTCGTCGCTGGTCTCGAGCAGAGGCAGGGTCTGAGGGTCCTTCGCCATCATCACATTGCGCACATGCTGGGCAAGCCCCTGTATCATGTTGCCGCCATCGAAACCGCGGCTCAGAATGCCGTCGAGTGTTACCATCATCTCGGCCACCTTATTCTCCAAAGCCAGGTCTACCAGACGGAAATAGTTGTCGCTGTCAAGCACGTTCAGGTCCTCGATCACCTTCTGGTAAGTGATGTTGCCCATGCAGAAACTGGCAGCCTGGTCGAAGATAGAGAGGGCATCGCGCATACCTCCGTCAGCCTTTTCGGCTATCACGGCGAGCGCCTGCTCTTCATATTGTATGCCTTCCTTCTCAGCCACCATCTTCAGGTGGTTGATGGTGTTGGCTACCGTCATTCGCTCGAAGTCGTAAATCTGGCATCGGCTCAGAATGGTAGGCAGAATCTTATGCTTCTCGGTAGTGGCGAGGATGAAGATGACATGCTGAGGCGGCTCTTCCAGCGTCTTGAGAAAGGCGTTGAAGGCGGCTGTTGAGAGCATGTGGACCTCATCGATGATAAACACCTTATACTTGCCTACCTGAGGCGGAATGCGGGTCTGCTCCATCAGAACCTTAATCTGGTCAACACCGTTGTTGCTGGCGGCATCCAGCTCGAAGATGTTGTAGGAACGCTGCTCATTGAAGGCACGGCAGCTCTCACATTCGTTGCATGCCTCGCCGTCTTCACGAGGGTGCTCGCAGTTGATTGCCTTCGCAAAAATGCGGGCACAAGTGGTTTTTCCCACACCTCTCGGACCGCAGAAAAGATAGGCGTGCGCCAGCTTGCCGCTCTTCACTGCATTCTTCAAAGTGGTGGTCAATGCACTCTGTCCGACAACCGAATCGAAGGTCATCGGACGGTACTTTCTTGCAGAAACTATATACTCTTCCATTATTTTTTCTTAATTGATGATGCAAAGATAACAAAAAAATATTATCTTTGCAAACAAATTCGGAAGAAATGAGTAAAAAACTTGGTATTATATGGAATTATCTCGCTCATTATAAGTATCTTATAGTGATTGTAACGGGTGTTCTGGTAGTTGGTGTAGTTGACGACAACAGTGTAAGGCAGCACATTAAGTACCAGATAGAGATAGCTACGCTCCGTTCGGAGATAGAAAAGTATCGTGAGCAGTATGAAAACGACAAGCATACCTTGCGCGATATGCAGCATGGTGCGCGGGCATTTGAGAAGATAGCCCGCCAGCGTTATTTCATGAAGGCTGATGATGAAGACATCTTTGTATTGAGTTCGGATATTCCGGAAAAAACTAACGAACAAGACGAAAATGAAACAATTGAGTAAACTGGAAAGTGCTATTTTCTTGCTGGGCGGCGTGCTGATGGTTGTCGGTGCGGCTTGCTTCGCATTTGGTTTTTCACATCCGCAGCTGGTGCAGGTAACGAGCTGGGGGTTCCTGCTGGGCACCATACTGTTCAGTGTAATGCAGGCGATGCAGTTCTATGAGGGACCTTCGCTGGTTATCCACCGCCTGAAGCGCATGCAGTATGTAGCAGACATCTTCTTCGTGCTCTCAGGCATCTCGATGGTAGATACGGTGTATGCTTTCCTGCGCCGCTGGTTTGAGAATTATGAGACCTATATCACCTATTTCTATAATAAGTGGGTAGTCTTCCTCCTCATCGCAGCCCTGCTGGAACTGTATACCACGCATCGCATCTCTCATGAACTGAAGAAGGAAAACAATCAGTAATATAGAAGGACGAGAAAAAAGCTTTCGGTGGTCAATAGGAGTGCAAACAAAACATAAATCTTGTAAGAATGAATTAAATTGCAGCAATTTATTTCGTCAGTTCAAATTAAGATTGTATTTTTGTTCACCGAAAGTGATATAGATAGCTTATGAATAGAATATTTTACGCATTCATTGCCTTGATGGCACTTGCATCTTGTGCCAACAGTTACGATATCTCGGGTACTTCTAACGTAAGTACTCTGGACGGACGCATGCTGTACCTTAAGATACTGGAAAACAACGATTTCAAGAACGTGGATTCTTGCGATGTAGTGCATGGACAGTTCCATTTTCAGGGTTCTGTCGACTCTATGAAGATGGCGAATATCTTCATGGATGATGACCCTGTGCTGCCGCTGGTGCTGGAGAGTGGAAGCATTACGGTGAAGCTCGATGATACACAGCAGGTGGTAAGCGGTACTCCTATGAACGATAAACTCTTCGGATTCTTCAAGAAATACCAGCAGATTCAGAATCAGTTGCGCGAACTGGTACACAAGCACGACCAGGCTATCATGAACGGTAGCGATATGGTGGCTGTCAACAAGCAGCTGAACGAGGAATCCATCCGCCTTTCTGAGCAGGAAGACAAGCTCATCACTTCGTTTGTTACCGACAACTTCAACAATGTGCTGGGACCGGGCGTCTTCTTCCTCGTTACAATGGGCAACCAGTATCCGATGCTCTCTCCTTGGATTGAGGATATCATGAGCAAGGCTACCGACTATTTCAAGAATGATCCTTATGTAAAGGACTATTATAAGAAAGCTCAAGAGAATCAGGAGATTATGAACGGTACACGAGATGCGCAGAGCGGCATGCAGCCAGAGATGGAAGCGGCTCCACAGGTAAATCCTGATGCGGCTCCGGCACCTACAGCCAACGAACTGGCTGCGCCTACGATTCCTGAAAAACAGGAAGGTAAGGAGTAGAAACAGGGCTCTTTCAAGGTCTTGGGCATTAACATCTTGTAAAACTCTTCATTTTATAAGTTTAGTAATATGAAATTAATCAAGAATGGAACCATTATAAATGAGGGTCGCTCTTTTGTGGGCGACCTCTTGTTGGATGGTGAATTTATCAAGGAGATATATGAAGGCGAGGCACCCCGTGGCAATTACGATGAAGTCATCGATGCCTCGGGGTGTTTTGTTTTGCCGGGTGTGATTGATGATCATGTTCACTTCCGTGAGCCGGGACTTACGCAGAAGGCTGACATCGAGAGCGAAAGCCGCGCTGCTGCCTTTGGTGGTGTGACCAGTTTTTTTGATATGCCTAACACGATACCTCAGACTACCACTCTGGAGGCCTGGCAGGCAAAGCGGCAGCTGGGCGCTGAGAAGAGTCATGTGAACTACAGTTTCTTCTTTGGTGCTACCAATGATAATGTAAATGATTTTAAACAGCTCGATACGCATCGTGTTCCGGGAATCAAGCTCTTTATGGGCTCCAGTACGGGCAATATGCTGGTGGATAAATATGAGGCGCTGCAGGCTATCTTCAAGAAGGCGAAAGAGCTGGATTTGCCGGTGATGACCCACTGTGAGGATACCGAAATCATTAACCGCAACATGCAGCTGGCTAAGCAGAAATGGGGTGAAGACCCTGCCGTAGAACATCATCCGGAAATACGCAGCGAGGAAGCTTGCTATGAAAGCAGCCGTCTGGCGGTGCTGCTGGCTAAGGAAAGCGGGGCGCATCTCCATATCGCTCACGTTACTACGGCTAAGGAACTGGAGTTCTTTGGTAAGGATGAAAATATTACAGGCGAGGCTGTTGTGGCTCATCTCATGTTCTCGGATAAAGATTACGCTGTGAAGGGCGCACGCATTAAATGCAACCCTGCAGTAAAGACCGCTGCTGATCGAGAAGCTTTGCGTAAGGCGCTGAGTAATGGTAAGATAACTGTAGTAGGTACCGATCATGCTCCTCATCAGTTAAAGGATAAACAGGGCGGTTGTGCCAAGGCTGCATCAGGTATGCCAATGGTACAGTTCTCGCTGGTAAGCATGCTGAAACTTGTTGACGAAAAGGTAATCAGTATCGAGCGCCTGGTTGAACTGATGTGCCATAATCCAGCCCGTCTGTTCCATATCAGTCAGCGCGGCTTCCTGCGTCCGGGGTATAAGGCAGATGTCGTTGTGGTGCGCAAGGGAGAGCCTTGGAAGGTGACCGCAGAGGTGATTCAGAGCAAGTGTAAATGGAGCCCTGTAGCGGGTGATGAGTTTGCATGGAAAGTGGAACAGACTTTCTGTAACGGTAGTCTGATCTATAACAAAGGCGTGTTTGATGCCGCTTGCAGAGGAGAGGAACTGGAGTTCAGAAACAATTCCTGAAAAAGGAAAATTTTACGGGAATTGTAAAATAAAATATCGTATCGGATGCGAAGAATAGTATACAATGTAAGCGAAATTGAGCCATATATCAACTGGCTATACTTTTATCATGCCTGGGGATTGAGCGGCAAACCTCGAGAGGAAAAGGAAAAACTGAAGGCTGAGGCGCTCGATATGCTCCATTCATGGGAAGGCGAATATCATACCTATGCCGTCTTCGGACTCTTCGAGGCGAACAGCGAGGGGGATGATATCTGGCTGGAAGGGCAGAAAGTCCGCTTCCCGATGCTCCGTCAGCAGCATCCGGCGGCTCAGGGAGAACCCAATCTCTGTCTGGCTGATTTCATCCGTCCTCTGGACAGTGGAATAACAGACCGGCTGGGTATCTTCTGCACGACGGTAGATGGCGGTCTGGAGAAGAAATATCGCTCGGACGACTACCTCAATATGATGGCACAGACACTCTGCGACCGGTTGGCTGAAGCCACGGCAGAGAAGTTGCACGAAGAGGTGAGACGCAGCATCTGGGGCTATGCTCCCGGCGAGCAGCTGAGCATCGAAGACCAGCATCTGGAGCGCTATCAGGGCATCCGTCCGGCTATAGGATATCCTTCGTTGCCCGATACCAGTGCCAACTTCATCATCGACCAGCTCATCGATATGAGTCAGGTGGGCATCCGGCTCACCACAAGCGGAATGATGACGCCTCATGCCAGTGTCTCGGGGCTGATGTTTGCACATCCCAAGTCGCGGTATTTCGAACTGGGACGGATAGGAGACGACCAGCTTCGCGACTATGCACAGCGCAGAGGAGTGCCCGTGCAGGCAATGAAAACGTATCTTCAATCAAGTTTGATCAAAAAATGATAGCAAGAATATTGATACCCGTAGTGGTATTCACCCTGTTGCCGTATCTGTGGATATATAAAAGGTATGGCAAGTTATGGCTGAAAAGTCTCTGGCAGCGGGTGCTCTTCTGGTTGCCGGCTTTCGTGGTTATCGCCTACAGTGCATATATCACGATGCTGCCCAACTTCCTGCCACGCAATCCGGTGCTCATCGACATCTGGTTTGTGATAATGGCAGTATGTGCGGTGCCGCAGTTTGTCTTCAGCCTGTTCAGTGTCTTCGGTTGGTGCTGTATGCGGCTCCTTCACGGCCATCGCAACTGGGGCAAGCTCCTCGGACTGGTAGTGGGAGCGGTGGCGTTCTTCTGCTTTATCTACGGATTTACCGAAGGTTTTCCTAAGATGCAAGTCAAGCGTATCACCATCTATGTACCTAATCTGCCGAAGTCTTTCGAGGGCTATCGCATCGTTCAGTTCAGCGATATCCATCTCGGGTCATACTATGGCTGGCGTGGTCATCTGCCTCAGCGCGATATCGACAGCATTAATGCCGAAAAACCTGATCTGATTTGCTTTACGGGTGATTTACAGAATGTTACGCCCGATGAACTGCCTGAGTATCAGGCGCTGCTCAGCAGTCTGAAAGCCAGAGATGGCGTGATGAGTGTGCTGGGCAATCACGATTACACCTATTATATGGATGTAGATGATGAGCAGGAGATAGCTGCGCTCGAGAAGCGGATGCAGGACTTCCAGCGGAGTTGCGGATGGCGCCTGCTGATGAATGAGCATGTGGCGGTACATAGAGGCGCTGACAGCATCTATGTAGCTGGTACAGAGAACTATGACAATCCAAAGCGAACCAATGTAAGGAAGGCGCTGTATGGCATCAGACCGGGCTCTTTCGTGCTGATGCTGCAGCATATTCCGAAGCAGTGGCGTGAGACCTGGCCTTCTACTATTAATAAGGAGAAGGATGAGGATGGCGATGTGATAGGACCTGACAGGAAGGATTCGCTGGTCGTAGCACCGCAGCTTACGCTGAGCGGTCATACGCATGCGGGGCAGATCTGTATCCTGGGCTTGCGTCCGTCGATGTTTACTCCTTATGATTACGGCCTCTTCGAGGAGGAGGGTTGCCAGCTCTATACCACATCGGGTCTGGGCGGTACCGTTCCAATCCGCATAGGGGCTACGGCAGAAATCGTGGTCATCACACTCAAAAGAAAATGAGGAGTGTTGAATGTTAAATGTTGAGTGTTAAATTATTCATTCTTAAATAAAAAATGAAGTACTTATATCGTCTGTATCAGCTTGTAATATGCTTGCCTATCCTGTTGGTAGCTAGCGTTTTAACCAGTTTAACTACTGTTTTGGGATGCATGCTGGGTAATGGTCATTTCTGGGGCTATTATCCTGGTAAATATTGGTCCTGGCTTTGGGTCCGCATCCTCCTCCTGCCTGTAAAGGTGGAGGGACGTGAGCATCTCAAGAAGAACCAGAGTTATGTTTTCGTGGCCAATCATCAGGGCGCTTTCGATATCTTCCTGATATACGGTTTTCTGGGCAGAAACTTCAAGTGGATGATGAAGAAGGGCTTGCGCAAAGTGCCTCTCATCGGTATCGCCTGTGAGTATGCGCACCACATCTTTGTAGACAAGAGCGGACCTTCTAAGATCCGTGCTTCTTATGACCGTGCTCGCGAGGTGCTTAAAGAGGGCATGTCGCTGGTGGTATTCCCAGAGGGTGCCCGTTCGTTTACGGGGCACATGGGCGTGTTCCGCCGCGGTGCTTTCATGCTTGCCGATGAACTGCAGTTGCCGGTATGTCCGCTTACCATCAATGGCAGTTTTGATGTGAAGCCTCGCATGAAGGATATCTACTGGGCTTTCTGGCATCCTCTGAAGCTCACCATTCATGAGCCTATCGAGCCGATAGGCAAGGGAGCTGACAATATCAAGAACCAGATGAACAAGAGCTATGAGGCAATCATGAACGGACTTGACAAGAAATATCAGGGTTTTGTAGAGAATCCGGACCAATAATTTCGGTTTTTCGCTTGTTATTTCAAAAATAAGTTGTAATTTTGCATCTGTATTACATTATTTAGTATCAGAATCATTAAAATTAGAAGAAGTTATGAGTGATAGCATAGTAATCATTCCTACATATAATGAGAAGGAAAATATCGAGAAAATCATCCGTGCTGTCTTCGGTCTCGAAAAGCAGTTTGATATCCTCGTTATCGATGACGGAAGTCCTGATGGTACTGCTGCCATTGTTAAGGGCTTGATGGCTAATGAGTTTGCCGGTCGTCTGCATATCCTGGAGCGTTCGGGTAAACTCGGTTTGGGTACTGCCTATATCATGGGCTTCAAATGGTCATTGGAGCAGGGCTATGACTTCATCTTCGAGATGGATGCCGACTTCAGTCATGATCCTAATGATTTGCCTCGTCTCTATGCGGCAACTCACGATGAGGGGTATGATGTGGCTGTAGGCTCAAGATATATTTCGGGTGTGAACGTGGTCAACTGGCCTATCGGACGCGTATTGATGAGCTATTTCGCTTCTAAATACGTACGTATCGTAACCGGATTTAAGGTGAATGATACCACAGCTGGATTCGTCTGCTACCGACGTAAGGTGTTGGAAACCATAGATTTGGATGCTATCCGCTTCAAGGGCTATGCTTTCCAGATAGAGATGAAATATACGGCTCATCGAATAGGTTTCAAGATCAAGGAGGTGCCTGTCATCTTTGTTAACCGTCGTGAAGGTGTGAGCAAGATGAGTGGTGGCATCTTTGGTGAGGCTTTCTTTGGCGTGATGCGACTGCGCCTGGATGGCTGGTTCAAGAAATATCCGAAGAAGGATTAATACTCAGTAATTACTAATCAGTACTTGGATGGAAATCCAAAAGATAGAAAAAACATACGGGCGTTCGCCACAGGCGGATGCCCTCTTTGATTTGATGGGGAAGAAGTCGGTTCATTCCATTTTTCTCCAGGGTTTGCTGTGCTCTTCGGCTCCGATGTTCTTTGCTTCTCTGCAGGGGAAGATGAGGCGTTCGGTACTCTTCGTACTGGATGATGCCGATGAAGCAGGCTATTTTTATCACGATCTCACTCAGATGATGGGGCAGGAGAAGGTCTTCTTCTTTCCTTCCAGCTATCGGCGTGCCGTGAAATACGGGCAGCGTGATGCAGCGAACGAAATCCTACGTACAGAGGTGCTGGCGCGCCTCTCTTCGGGAGGACATTTCCCGGTAGTCACTTATCCCGATGCACTGGCAGAACTCGTTGTGGCTAAGCAGAATCTGGATGAACGGATTCTGAAACTGACTGTAGGCCAGCAGATTGCTCAGACCGATGTGGTTCATACCTTGCGCGATTTCGAACTCAAAGAAACCGATTATGTTTATGAACCGGGCCAGTTTGCCGTGCGTGGAAGCATCCTCGATGTCTATTCCTACAGCTGCGAATATCCGTTCCGTATCGACTTCTTCGGCGATGAGATTGACACCATCCGTACCTTTGATGTTGAGACCCAGCTCTCGCAGGCAAAGCGCACAGAGATAGAAATCGTGCCCGAACTCGCCCATATCGAGAGCAACAAGCAGTGTTTCCTCAATTTCCTCTCCGAAAGTACGCCAGTCGTTGCGAAAGACCTTTCTTTCGTTTGCGACCGCATCGGTCAGATCTATACCGAAGGCTTCTCATCGCAGAGCCTTACCGAGCAGCTGGAGGGAGCTACTGAGGTAGAGGCTGAGCGCATCAGACATGACATGAAGACCGAGCTCAACCTCGTTTCTCCGCTCGATTTCAAGAAGGCAGTAGCGGCTCATCTCCGTATCGAGTTCGGCAAGGTCGCTCCGTCAGAGAGTTCGGCTGTGATACCTTTCAATATCGCTCCACAGCCTCTTTTCCATAAGAATTTCAATTTGCTTTGTCAAACTCTGGAGGATTTCCTGCTCCAGGGTTACACCTTATATATATTGGCAGATAGCCAGAAGCAGCAACAGCGCCTGAAGGATATCTTTGAAAGCGAAGAGCTGAAGCGCTACGCCATCCGTTTTACACCGGTAGACAAGACGCTTCATGAAGGCTTTACTGACCATGACAAGAAGTGCTGTTTCTTTACCGATCATCAGATTTTTGACCGTTTTCATAAATATAACCTGCGCTCAGATAAAGCGAGAGCCGGCAAGATGGCACTCACCATGAAGGAACTGCAGGAGATGGAAGTGGGAGATTTTATCGTGCATGTAGACTTCGGTATCGGCAAGTTTGGCGGTCTGGTTAGGGTTCCTACGGGCAACAGCTATCAGGAAATGATCCGCATCGTCTATAAGAACAATGACAAGGTGGATGTTTCTATCCACTCGCTTTATAAAATCAGCAAATATCGCCGCAGCGATACCGGTACTCCGCCTCGCCTGTCTACACTGGGTACAGGTGCCTGGGATAAACTCAAGGACAAAGCTAAGAAGCGAATCAAGGACATTGCGCGCGACCTGATCAAACTCTATGCCCAGCGCCGACGGGAGAAGGGATTCGCCTTCAGTGCCGACAATTATCTGCAGCATACGCTGGAGGCTTCCTTCCTGTATGAAGATACGCCAGACCAGAATAAGGCTACTCAGGAGGTGAAGAAGGATATGGAGAGCGGCAGACCGATGGACCGTCTGGTTTGTGGCGATGTGGGCTTCGGCAAGACTGAGGTTGCCATTCGTGCAGCCTTCAAGGCAGCGTGCGACAGCAAGCAGGTTGCGGTGCTGGTGCCTACTACCGTTCTGGCTTTCCAGCACTATCAGACTTTCAAAAAGCGTCTGGAAGGCATGCCTGTAAGGGTAGACTATCTCAGTAGAGCCCGTACAACAAAGGAAACCAGAGAGGTGCTTGACGCCTTGAAAGAGGGTAAGATTGATATCCTCATAGGTACGCATAAGCTGATATCAAAGACCGTGAAATGGCATGACCTGGGACTGCTCGTCATCGATGAAGAGCAGAAGTTCGGTGTGTCTACCAAAGAGAAACTCCGTCAGCTCAAGGTAAATGTCGATACACTCACGATGAGTGCCACTCCGATTCCGCGAACCCTCCAGTTCTCTCTGATGGGCGCCCGGGATATGAGTATCATGCGCACTCCGCCACCTAACCGTTATCCGATTCATACCGAACTGGTAACGTTTAGTAGTGAAGTTATCTGCGATGCCATCAATTTCGAGATGAGCCGAAACGGACAGGTTTATTTCGTATGCGACAGAATATCCAAGCTTCCGGAGCTCAAGATGCTCATAGAGAAGCATATTCCAGACTGTAGGGTAGCAATCGGTCACGGACAGATGAAGCCTGAGGATTTGGAGAAAATCATCATGGGCTTTATCAATTACGATTATGATGTACTGCTTTCTACCACTATTGTAGAGAACGGTATCGACATTTCGAATGCCAATACGATTATCGTGAGCGATGCTCATCACTTCGGATTGAGTGACCTGCATCAGATGCGTGGACGCGTAGGAAGAAGCAACAAGAAGGCTTTCTGCTATCTGATGGCGCCACCTAAGAGTGCACTTACTCCTGAGGCGCGTCGCCGTCTGGAGGCTCTGGAGACGTTCAGCGAACTGGGTAGTGGCTTCAATCTCGCCATGCAGGACCTGGATATCCGCGGTGCGGGTAATCTGCTGGGCTCTGAGCAGAGCGGTTTTATGGAAGATCTGGGTTATGAAACCTACCAGAAGATTCTCTCTCAGGCTGTCACAGAGTTGAAGAACGAGGAGTTCTGTGATCTTTATCAGGAGAAGATGGATGAAGGTGCCCAGCTTACGGGTGATGATTTCGTTGACGATTGTGGCATAGAGAGCGATCTGGAGATGTATTTTCCTCAGACTTATGTGCCGGGTGACAGTGAGCGCATGCTCCTTTATCGTGAACTGGACCGTCTGGAGAGCGATGAGGAAGTAGAGGCTTACCGCAAGCGTATGATAGACCGTTTTGGTCCTGTGCCTCATGAAGCAGACGAACTGATGCATGTGGTAGGTCTGCGTAGGGTAGGCAAGAAGCTAGGTTGCGAGAAGATTATTCTCAAGCAGAGCTATATGCAGATGCAGTTTGTGAGCAATGTAAACAGTCCGTTCTACAGAAGTCAGATGTTTAACCGCATACTCGCTTACGTTACCAGTCATATTCAAGATTGTGTTCTGAAGGAAAAATTCAACAAGCGAATGCTTCGCATCAATGATGTGAAGACTGTAGGGCAGGCTGTAAATCTGTTGAATCAGATATCGCAGATTGATTTAGGTAATGAAAAGAAATAATCTGTGTCTACAGTCTATGGGTAAAATCCTCTATCAATTGTGGAAGTAGACAATAAAATAGACTATTGATTTATACTGAAAGGTTATAAATCAGACAACGTTACATGATGATATGTCAACTTTACATGATAATATGTTTCAGTTTAGTGTATAAAAAAACATTGGAATCTCAATATCTCTATTGAACTCCAATGTTTTATTTTTTTGTATAAGTAAAAGATGATGATAAGCGTTTCACAACGCATTTTGAATTTTCTGTTGCAAAGATACTATTTTCCATTATAATATAGGGTGTAATATTTGGTATTTTATGGGGTAATATTTGATTAAGTTTATAAAAATGACACTGAAAATACACTTATTCAACAAATAATACCTGTAGAATGAACTATTTTATTGCATAAAAATAAAAAAATAGTGGAAAAACACATAAAAAAGTTCTTTATTTCATTTTTTTATTTGTACCTTTGTTCAGGCATACAACAATTTTAAACATATATATAAATATGAGACAGAAAAAGTACATCTTAAGCGAGCAGGAACTTCCTACTCAGTGGTACAACATTCAGGCAGATATGCCTAACAAGCCATTGCCACCGTTGAACCCTCAGACACACCAGCCAATGAATGCTGATGATTTGTCACATGTATTTAATAAAGAGTGCTCAAAGCAGGAACTTGATACAGAGCACGCTTGGATTGATATTCCGGAAGATGTGCTGGAGAAGTACACCTTCTACCGTTCAACCCCTCTTGTACGTGCTTACGCCCTTGAGGAGGCACTCGGTACTCCGGCGCATATCTATTTCAAGAATGAGAGTATCAATCCGTTAGGCTCTCATAAAATCAATTCAGCCATTCCTCAGTGCTACTACTGTAAGCAGGAGGGTGATACCAATGTCACTACAGAGACAGGTGCAGGTCAGTGGGGGGCAGCCCTCTCTTATGCAGCAAAACTCTACGGCCTGGAGGCAGCAGTTTATCAGGTAAAGATTACCATGCAGCAGAAACCATACCGTTCCAGCATCATGCGTACGTTTGGAGCCACTGTAGAGGGTTCTCCTTCCATGAGTACACGCGCAGGTAAGAACATTATCACTCGTGAGCCTCATCATCCTGGTTCGCTCGGTACTGCCATCAGTGAGGCTGTTGAGCTGGCTACAACCACACCAGGCTGTAAGTATACGCTGGGTTCTGTGCTCAATCATGTGGCACTTCACCAGACCATTATCGGTCTAGAGGCAGAGAAGCAGATGGCGATGGCAGGTGAGTATCCTGATCAGGTGATTGCTTGTTTCGGTGGTGGTAGTAACTTTGGTGGTATTGCCTTCCCATTCCTCCGTCACAACTTCACAGGCGAGCGCCATACTGAGTTTATAGCAGCAGAGCCGGAGAGCTGTCCTAAGTTGACTCGCGGTAAGTTCGAGTATGATTTCGGTGATGAGGCAGGTTACACTCCATTGCTGCCAATGTTTACTCTGGGTCATGATTTCAAGCCTGCCAACATTCATGCAGGTGGTCTCCGTTATCATGGTGCTGGTATGATAATCTCCCAACTTCTGAAGGATGGTTATCTGCATGGTGTAGATATCCCTCAGCTGGAGTCATTCAAGTCAGGTATGCTCTTCGCTCAGACCGAGGGTATCATTCCTGCTCCAGAGAGCTGTCATGCGATTGCAGCCACTATACGTGAGGCTCTGAAGGCTAAGGAAGAGGGCAAGGAGAAGGTTATCCTGTTCTGTCTCTCAGGTCATGGTCTTATCGATATGCCGTCTTACGATAGCTTTATCAATGGCGATTTGCACGATTATTCTGTGAGTGATGAAGAAATCCAGCAGTTCCTCAAGGATGTGCCAAAGGTTGACTAAATTATAGTTAACAGTATATAGCAAACAGTTGACAATTATTCTTTGAGATATATTGAAATAACAATATCACATTATAAAAGAAGCCAGGCTGCGAAAAGCAACCTGGCTTTTTATTTAGAGATTCTATTTTCTTTTATTTAGAAATTCTATTCTCAGTGCGAGACTTCTATCTTTCATTAGAAGTTCAACCACTCTTCGATAGCCTTAGCGATGACATCGAAGCTTGTGGTAGGCTCGAAGCGGGCTACAACCTGACCCTTCTTGTTAACGAGGAACTTGGTGAAGTTCCACTTGATATCGGCACTCTCCTTGTAGTTAGGATCAGCCTCGCTCAACATCTTGTCGAGAACAGGGTAGAGAGGGTGGCTCTCGTCCCAACCAGCAAAGCCCTTACATTCTTTCAGAAATTTGAAGAGAGGGGCAGCATCGTCTCCGTTTACCTTGATCTTCTTGTAGCGCTGGAACTCTGTGCCGTATGTAAGCTTGCAGAACTGATGAATGCTTTCATCTGTACCAGGGGCTTGCTGACCAAACTGGTTGCAAGGAAAATCAAGTATTTCGAAACCTTGAGAATGATAGGTCTCATAAAGTTTCTCCAGTTCCTCATACTGAGGGGTGAAACCACACTTTGTAGCGGTGTTAACGATGAGCAGCACTTCGTTGGCATACTCCTTGAGGGAAACATCCTTTCCCTTTCTGTCTTTAACAGAAAATTCGTAAACAGTTCTCATTTTTTTTATCTTTATGTATGTGTTATCTATATTTCCGATCTCAACTTATATAATCTAGAGTGCAAAGATACTACTTTTCTCTTAGAATACTTCAAGAGTTTTTTTAAAAATTCTAAAAATCGAACAAAATCATAGATGAAGGAATAAGCGTAATATATATAATGTAGATAGATATTGTATATCTGGGTAAACAGATACCATATAGCTGAGTATATAGATATCGGTTAGACTATAGAATATAGAAGAATGAAATATGTAGACGATATAACTACACAATATCAGTATGAAACAGTATAAAAAATGCAGGATTTTCACAAACCCTGCATTCTTTTTTCTTTACCTCTTTTTCCTCAAAAAACAAAGAAAAAGAGGTTTACGATTAATCTATCATTTAACTTTTCTAAGAACTTGTTGCAAAGATACTACATTTTCTTGTAACACCAAACTTTTTCTCAGTTTTTTTTCAGTAAAAAGGGAAAATTAATCAAATACCCCCCCATTTTTATACTTTTTTGCAATATTCGGTCAAAAAACAAAGCAAAACGGCTCAATTTTATGACTATTCTGCTTTTTTCCTTGTTTGAACGTTTTGCTGTGTACGATAACGAAGAAGGCTGTGCCCGGCAACAACTGAAGATATGTCCTGTAATATGTGTTACTTTTTGTTAATACAGATAAAAGCAGCCATCAGTAATAATGACTGCTTTCATCTGTAATTATGCGGGCTATCCCTGCGTTCTGTTTCGGTATTCAGTAGGCACGATACCCGTTTCTTTCTTGAATACCTTCGAGAAATACTTAGGGTCGGTGAAACCTACTGCGAAGGCGATGCTGCTCAGTGTATCGTCTGTCTTGCGCAACATCTCGCATGCCTTCTTGATACGTATATGGCGAACGAAGTCTACCGGTGTCATTCCGGTCGTTGCTTTCACCTTATTATATAGTACGCTTCGGCTCATACCGATTTCGTTCGAGATGTCATCAATCTTGAGTTCCGGGTTGCCTGCATTTTCAACAACAAACCTGAAGATACGCATCATGGTTCTGTCTTGAATCTGTGCCGCCATAAATGCCAGCTCGCTGTTTGGGTCAACCGCTTCGTTCTCGGCACTAGTTTCAGCCTGGTTAAGAGCAGGCAGAGGAGCTGCTGCAGGCTGTATTCTCAGGGCTGCTATGGCATCTTTATCGCCAGTTTCCTTCAGTTTTCTGATGACATCCATCTGAATGTTGCGGCGCTGGGTGAGGATAGCCTCTATTCGGCCGAGCAGATAAGGGGTAGAGAATGGCTTGGTGATATAGGCATCAACACCTTCATCAAAGCCTCGCTGCTGGTCTTCTACGCTTGCCTTGGCCGAGAGAATCATCACTGGGATGTTGTTGAGGGTGGTATCCTGCTTAATCTCGTGAATCATCGACAAACCATCCATCACAGGCATGGTAACGTCTGTAAGGATAAAGTCGGGCGTCTCCTTGCGCGCCATTACCAAGCCAGCCTTTCCGTTCTCTGCGAGCAGCACGTTATAGGTAGGCGAGAGGATACTGTAGAGGAACTTGCGCAGGTCGGCATTGTCTTCAACTACCAGTACCGTCTGGTTTTTGTGTTCCGCTTCTTCTTGTGCTTCTTTCTGTTCCTTGCCCATTTCTTCCAGTCGTTCAGCCTCTTCATCCTTTTCTTCTTTCTGTTTGTTTACTTCTTCCAGATAGTCGGATGCATTGCGGTCGTCAATCTGTCCGTTCTCTTTCTCCCTTTCTGCCAGGTCGTAATCTTCCTCGCTCAGACCGCTGTTCGTATGGAAGTCTGCCTTGTTGCCATATCTCTGAACCTTGTCCAGCATTACCAGCATCTCGTTGGCATTGTCTGCCACCATTTTCAACAGTTCCTTGCCCTTTCGGGTGATACCCGGTTCGGTATCCAAAACGGTTTTTACCGGGGCTCCGATGAGCGTTAGAGGGGTTCTCAGACGGTTGGCTGCATCGTTGTAGAACTCGTTCTTCATCACGCTCATCTCGTGGGTTACGTTCTCGTGCTGGCGCTGGTTGTAGGTATAGAAGATTGCGCCTACGATACCGAAGAGCAGAAGCAGCATCAGAAATTTGCCCCAGATGCTCTCCCAGAAGGTAGGGCGCACTTCGATAGGCAGTTCTGCCACATACTTGCTCCATACACCGTGAGAGTTGGTGGCTCTCACCTTGAGTACGTAATCGCCATGACTGATACGGTTGAAGCCGATGGTATTGCTGCTTCCGTTTGATATCCACACGCCTGGAGCTGTAAAACCATCTATGCGATAGAGATATTTGGTCTGATACTTACGCTGATAGTCGAGCGATGCGAAGTTGATGGTCAGATTTCGCTTGTTGGCAGGAATCACCACTTTATCCTTGTGCAGGATAGGTTCCGACTCCTTCTCTCCGCTATAATGGAGGGAACAGAAGATGACTTTAGGCTGGTAGTTGCTCTTCTTCAGCGTAGCCGGATTGAAGGTAATCAGTCCCATCGGGGTACCTACCGAGATGTTGTTGCTTGCCGGATCGTGGTAAGGACGGCTTTGCGAGAACGACATGTTGAAGTCGAAGTCGTTAGGTCCGAACACATTGCACTGGCCCGTTTTCGGGTTTACGCAGTCGATACTCGATTCTCTGATTACCCAGATTCTTCCCTGGTTGTCTTCTACCATGCCCTGTACGATGCCTTCGTTAACATCGATGGCATGGAAGTATTTCATCTTCAGGTTGTCTTGCAGGAGCGATTTGCTCACAATCTCTTCCATCAAACCGCCCTGTTGCGAGATATACATCTTGCCGCTGGTGTGCTCCATGATATTGTTCATATCGTTTGCAGCCAGACTAGTTGTATCGTTCGGTATGTAGTAGGTCTTGTGGTAATTGATCTTTCTTGCGTTTGTAAAGGCATCACTGAAGGTGATGAGACCATCTGTAGTTCCTACGAGAATGGTTCCCGTAGTGGTGCAGCAGATGCGGCGTATGCGGTCGTAGTGCTGTTTCTCCCAAGGCAGTCCGTTTCGTTTACTGATGAAGCTGATACTGCCGTCTGCCGCCTCGTTAACAAGTGCCAGCCCACCTCCGTAGGTACCTATCCAGATGCGTCCGGTGCGGTCGGCTACAATGTCTTGTATCTTGTCGAACGGCAGCGATGACGGGTTGTTGGCATCATAAACAAAGTGTCTTACCTGCATTTTATCTATCAGATAGACACCATTTCCGTTGGTTCCTATCCATGCTCTTCCCTTGATATCGAAGTGGATAGACATGATGCCCTTCTCGGCGAAGTTTACTTGCTGTGGCACAATCTGTCCGCTTGGCGACAGGTATCCGATGCTTTGGTAGGATGCGTTGAGCACCTGGATTATACCATTGTAATAACCAGCCCAGATATGTCCGTCTGGCGATGCATTCACCGAGAACACTTCGTCTTCGCCCACATCCAGCTTGTTGATAATGTAAGGGTGATATTTGAAGACTACCTGTGTCAGGTCGTGAGAGCCTGTCAGCCAGAGGATTCCCTGGTCTGAGAGTACATATTTCGTAATCTTCGGTATGCGGTAGTTGCCCGATGAATTGCTTCTCAGCAGATAAGGCACCAGTTTTCCTGCCTTGCGGTCAAAATAACTGAAGGTTCCTCCTCTTGGCACTACCCAGAGGGTCTTGTGTTCATCTTGTGTGATGAAATTGCTTTCGCAGGTTGTGCGGTCCATCGGGTCGTCCTGGTCGGCAAAGAGCCACTGTGTCTGTCCGGTCTTCGGATTGACAAGGGTTACTCCTATACCGTCTGTAAATGCCCATATCATACCGAAATCATCGATATAAATCTTCTTTACCTCTGCCAGAGGCTGACTCGGGCTCTGTACGTTGATGATATCAAACTTGAAGGTGCGCGGGTTGTAGATTACTACACCCAGGTTGGTTGCCATCAGAAGCTGGTAACCTGTATTTTTCAGTCCGTTGATACGGGTTACGCCTTCTGGCATTGGTATCATGGTGAGTCGGTTCTGCAGGTCATATTTTGCCAGTTTACCGTCTTCAGTTGCCAGGAACTCATCTTCTCCCACCCCTCTGAGCCATTTGAAAGGCAGTTTGCTTGGAATTTTCGAATGATATATGTATGCGCCTTTGTCGGTAAGCACCCATTCTCTTCCGTGTATATCTTGATGGATGTACCATACATTTCCGCTTCTGAGTCCCTTTTCTCCTACTTTGATGAGTTCTATGTTCCGCTCATCAAAGGTTTTTCCTATTGATCGGATGATGTATTTTCCATCTTCTGAAGTAAACCATGTAGCTCCGTTTTTCAATGGGTATACCTGGCTCACGCGCAGGTCGATGTTGAACAGTTCGTTGAATTTCTGTCCTACGGCAAAGAACTGGCAGAAGTGGGTATCGTATACGTAGAGCTTGTGGTCGTATGTGATACACCACACGTTGTTGTTATAGGATGGTTCTATTTTCAGTATACGGTTGGTTGACAGAACGTCAATATCATCCGGGTTGTCTCTGAAAGTATGAAACTTGTAGCCGTCATAGAACGACAGTCCGTTCCATGTACTGAACCACATGAGGTTGTCTTTACCTTGTTTGAGGTCTGAGATGGTATTGGCAGCGAGTCCGTCTGTGATAGAGAATTTTCTCACATCGCAGTAGGGTACAGCTGCCATTATGATGGTAGAGAGCAGTCCTAATAGGGTGATATATAATTTTCTTTTCATCATTTTTTATTCGTATACGTTTATAAATCGCAACAAAGGTAGTGAAAATAAATGAGATATCGTAGTTTTAGGTGTATTTTTTTATGTTATTGCATTAAATTATTCCACTTTTCATGTTATAGGGGTAATATTTGGTTGATTTGCTTATGGTTCCTTCTTATGTTATGCCTAACAAAAAAACTCCCCCGATAAATGAATATCGGAGGAGCAGTAGGGATATGTTGTTTTGAATTTGATTACTTCTGAATCATCTTCTTTCCGTTCTTGATGACTACACCCTTGTAAGCCTTGGTTACTTTCTGGCCTGCGAGGTTGTAAACAGGAGCGTTCTTTGCAGCTTCATCTGTTGTTATGTTAGTGATGCCGGTAGGTTCAAACTTTTCTACAGCCTTGATAGGGAGAACTTCAGGGATGTTTTTGAATATTACACCGTAAATACCGGTTAAGGTATATTTCTCTCCTTCTGTTAATTTTGAAACACCACCAATACCGCTAAACTTATCGTAAATCATAATCTTGTTTTCACCATCATTAGCATAGTAGTTGAATTTACCTGTAGTATACTCTTCTTTGCTGAATGTGAACTCCTTAATCTTGATAAGGTCGTTGGTGTATTTGCCATCAAGGATGTCCTTTACAGTTGTAATAACAGGTTCAGCAGCTTCGTTGCTCTCTGTGATTTTGAGATTTTCGCCGTTTGTTTCTTTGCTTGCTGACAGATAAGGAATTCCTGCGTCATAAGCCAAATTTACCTTAACAGTACCGCTAATGATGCTGTTTACAGGCATATCGATTCCTAAAGTTCTCATTTCGATAGCTGTGTCACCTTCACGTACGTAAGTATTTACGGTTCCCTTGTAGCTGTTTACGTATAATACCTTTGCGTTTGTGAGTTTGAGGTTGATGTAATCCTTAGCTTCTTTATTGTTAGCCAAGAGTTCCTTTACACTTGCTGCATCGGTGTACTCTATCTTGGTACCAGCGAGCGTAACTTTGATAGACTTGATTTGGGTGTTGCCAGCAATTGTATATACAACTTTGTTAGCATCACCAGTCCAAGAACCTTTATTATTAGTACCTACGTCAGCATTGTTATTATCATTCCATTTTTTATTTATAATGTTGATAGAAGCAATCTTCTTGTCAGTAGGTGCTTGAATCGTAAGCGTTCCACTGTACATTCTGAGACGTGGTGAACTACTCCAGATTCGGTTTTCATTCGAACCAGAAGTTTTTGCAGAAACTGTTACAGAAATACCATTAGTTGTACATGTCATGGCTTTGGTGATATCTCCATCTTTAGAATCTGAAGAAGATGTACCTGTCAGTTCAGGGAAGAGTGTTTTGTAATCATTGTCAAAGTCAAAAGTTACTTCCTGTGCAAACGTAACGCTAGCTACGAACGCCAGAACCAATGATAATGAATAGCGTAAAAATTTGTTCATAACTTAATAATTTTAAAGGTTTAACGTATAATTAATAAACTGTTGAAACTCATTTTTTTGAGCGCATTCTTAGAATTTACTTTGTGCTAAAAGCATGTTCTTTGAATAATTACTTATTTATGATGCAAAGATACGAAAATTATCGATACGATGTGTTAAGAAAGTGTTAAAACTTTGATACAATATTATCAAAAAGGCGGTTGTTTTTGAAAGAATAGGGATTTCCCCCTCAGTTTGTATCCTTTTCCCCTTTGATGCAGACGAAAAATCCACTACCTTTGCATCGGGTTCAAGAAAGAATGCTGTTCTTCGAGAACTCAAAAGTATAGAAGATATAAGAATATAAATAACTTAACTGATAAATTGATATGAAAAAGTTTACTACTCTTCTCACAATGGCTTTCATAGCTTTGATGAGTATCTCATTCACCTCATGTGATGATGATTCTGATATTGCATACACCCTCGATGGTACATGGAAGGGTAATATGTTGGTAGAATATGGTAATCACAATGCCCTCTACTCGGTAATCCGATTCGACCAGAATGATGGCATCTATTCCGGTACAGGCTATTGGATCGATTACTTTGATAGAGATTATTGGCATGGTAACAATTATATAGCAAACCGTATTACCTGGACAGTACGCAACAGAAACATCTATATCACTCTTCTTGATGAGAATAGTGATGTTGTGATTTACGACTATGCTCTGGGCGACCGCAAGTTCTCTGGATATGTAGATGCTGATAACGGCAACCGTGCTTATTTCGAGCTTTATCGCGATTCTTACAGCTATAACTGGCGCGATTATGACTGGGGCTACGATTGGGACTACGATGACGGTTGGGGCTACAGCAAGCAGCATTCGGGCTTGGAGAACACCCAGATTGTTTCTCGCGGAGCTAAGGATTCTGTAGAGTATGTTAAGGTGGCAGATGATAATCAGAAGCCTGTTCGCCGCTTTGTAGTGAAGTAAGGCAATAAGGAATTTAGTTTGAAGAAAGGAAACAAGATATGAAAAAGTTTAATCGGATATGGATGTGGATGGCGATAGCTACAGCATCTTTCTCATTTACCTCATGTGATGATGATGATTATTGGCATGATGATTATTACTGGTATGATGACTATAATCATGGTGGCTGGGGATGGAATCAGGGCGACTGGAACAACGGTTCTAACGGCTCTCAGGATGATTACCTGCTGTCGGAGGCTCAGACTCTTACAGGCGACTGGAGAGGCTCTGTGATGCTCTCTGAACTTGCTGAGGACGGCCAGTCTCGCAATAATTACAGTTTCAATGCCGAGATGACGTTCTATCAGGCGGGTGATAATAAGGTTAACTCGCTCAGTGGTAATGGTGTAGAAGTGGATTATGCCGATGATGGAAGCAATGAAACCCAGACCCTGAAGTTTGCCTGGTACATCGATAAGAATGGTGATATTTATATCCGTTATAATGATTCTGGTGCTACCTATGTGATGGATGCAGGTGCTAAGCAGTATGGTTTCTATCTGGGTGATGAAAGGGGCCAGGATGTGTTCTATACCTCAGTTCGGGATAAGAAATAGTGCCTAAAAAAGTTGGTAATCTCCGATATTTTTTGTATCTTTGTAGTTGAAATCCAATTAGTTACAAACATAAAAAGATATCATTATGGAGATTACCAAGGACAAAGTTACAGAATTATTTTGTATTATTGATGAATTTTACAAAGTTTTTGATGCTGAAAATGCAGGAAAATTGCTTTTGGGTGAAGATGGAGTAAAGCGCAGACGACGTAAAGCCTCTTTATCTGATAGTGAAATCATGACGATTTTGCTGTATTTCCATTTCGGCTCGTTCCGAAACTTCAAGCATTATTACCTATTCTTTATTAGAGGAACTTTGAAGTCATATTTTCCAAATGCGGTGTCTTATAACCGTTTTGTAGAACTTGAAAGTCGCGTATTCTTCCCTCTCATGTTCTTCCTGAATCTCCGTGCTTTTGGCAGATGTACAGGTATAACCTTTGTTGATTCAACCATGATACCAATATGCCACAATCTCAGGCGTTATGCCAACAAAGTGTTCAAAGGCATTGCCACAAACGGAAAGGGAACAATGGGATGGTGTCATGGGTTCAAGCTACATCTGGCTTGTAATGATAGAGGTGAGATAATTGCTTTTGTTCTCACTGGTGCAAACGTTAGCGACAAAGATCCAACGGTATTCGATGTGTTGGCTAAACGTCTGTATGGTAAGCTGTTTGCAGATAAAGGATATATCTCGCAAAAACTCTTCGATTCGCTTTTTGAGGAAGGCATCCAGTTGGTAACAGGACTGAGAGTGAACATGAAGAACAAACTAATGCCGTTCTATGACAAGATGATGCTACGCAAAAGATACATCATTGAAACGATTAATGACCTGTTGAAAAATACGGCTCAGATAGTACATTCACGTCACAGGTCTGTTGCGAATTTCATCATAAATATTATTTCTGCATTAGGGGCATACTGTTTCTTTGACAACAAGCCCAAGGCACTTACTGGATACGTTATCGAAGATACGAAACAGCTTAGTCTTTTCTAACATTGCATATTTTACATGAGGATTTTGTCTCAGCAACCATCCAAGATATATAGATGGTTGCCAAGCCTCTGTGTCCCTTATATAAAAACATTATAAAGCCTTTAGATAGAGCTCGTTATCCCGAACTGAGGTGTTCTATGGTTATATGATAGGAACAGGTAAGGCTAAGGGTGATGTGATGCAAATCGATTTAGTGCGCTACGATCCGAGTGGAGCCCGTAAGAAGACCCGTTCTGCTGCTACCGATTCCGTAGCTCCTAGCTTCGGTAAGGCTACCGGCAGGGCATTCATGCCACATGCAATCAAGAAGTTGCCAAGAAGATGATGATATAAACAAAAGAAATCCGCTCACTCATTGCTTTGAGAGAGCGGATTCTTTGTTTGTATATAGCCTGATTTATTTGAAGCCCCAAAGTTTCTTGAGAGCTTCTGCATCTACGTTTTCCACTTCCTTCTCGATTTCATCAGGGAGATTACAGAAGAAGTCGATGCCGGTTTTGTCTTCCAGCGTCTTGATGTTTACGACATATTTGCCGAGCTTATCGCCCTTTTCAAATGCCTTGTTCTCGTGAAGGAACCAGTAGCCGAAGGCACTGTAGGTATACTGGTCTTTGCTCTTATTAAACTCCTTTTTCAAAACAGCTACAAAGAAATACTTTGGTATTGGGATATAGCCTGGCTTCTTTGTTTCGCTAGAAGCACCATTCTTCTTCCAGCCAAGGAGATTACTCTCGCTGCCAACTGGGTCGATGGTACCGCCCTTCACGATAAACAGGGTATCAGAATCAATCTTTGGAGCTTTATTACGAAGATCTTCCTCCATCTTATACCAGGTGCCACGCTGGTTGAAGTTGCTGTACTGTGGTTGCATGTTGGTCATGAAGAAAGTCTGCTTCTGCTGGGTAAGGTTCAGCTTACGGTCAGCAGAAGGGCAGATATGACCATGGTCAAAGCCTTGAGCTGTAGGAGTAGGGTCTTCTGTAAAATCTGTAATTCCCCATTGTTCTTTCAGATCCGTATCCCATGGATAGTTGCGCTCGCCTTGACCAGGTTTCCATCTGTCAACGTTAGATGCCGTGTTTCCTGTGTGGAAAGTATAGCAGCTCCATCTCTGGCTCTTCATGTTGTCATCCCATTCTGTAGAATAGTTCAACATACCTGTTGTATTATCCATGTGAACGATGGCATAGCTGGTACCATTATTCTTGAGCTTTGGGAACTCCAGACCGCCGATAGCGTTTCTTACCACTTGTGGCATGTTGGCAGTAGCCACATTCTTGTTTGTATTGTTCTTATCGGTTGATTCACCACCGGTATTGCCACCTGTATTACCACCACCTGTATTACCACCGTTTTCAGGATAATAGAACTGCAGGGTATCGTCAGTGCCGCAGGCAGAGAACGTCATCGCAGCAACGAGCGCGAAGATAAAAAACTTAGTATGCTTCATAATTCTCGATAATGTTTTGAAGTTAAAGATTAAGTACTTTCTATATAATAATACCTCAGTTCGGGATAACGAGCTCTATCTAAAGGCTTTATAATGTTTTTATATAAGGGACACAGAGGCTTGGCAACCATCTATATATCTTGGATGGTTGCTGAGACAAAATCCTCATGTAAAATATGCAATGTTAGAAAAGACTAAGCTGTTTCGTATCTTCGATAACGTATCCAGTAAGTGCCTTGGGCTTGTTGTCAAAGAAACAGTATGCCCCTAATGCAGAAATAATATTTATGATGAAATTCGCAACAGACCTGTGACGTGAATGTACTATCTGAGCCGTATTTTTCAACAGGTCATTAATCGTTTCAATGATGTATCTTTTGCGTAGCATCATCTTGTCATAGAACGGCATTAGTTTGTTCTTCATGTTCACTCTCAGTCCTGTTACCAACTGGATGCCTTCCTCAAAAAGCGAATCGAAGAGTTTTTGCGAGATATATCCTTTATCTGCAAACAGCTTACCATACAGACGTTTAGCCAACACATCGAATACCGTTGGATCTTTGTCGCTAACGTTTGCACCAGTGAGAACAAAAGCAATTATCTCACCTCTATCATTACAAGCCAGATGTAGCTTGAACCCATGACACCATCCCATTGTTCCCTTTCCGTTTGTGGCAATGCCTTTGAACACTTTGTTGGCATAACGCCTGAGATTGTGGCATATTGGTATCATGGTTGAATCAACAAAGGTTATACCTGTACATCTGCCAAAAGCACGGAGATTCAGGAAGAACATGAGAGGGAAGAATACGCGACTTTCAAGTTCTACAAAACGGTTATAAGACACCGCATTTGGAAAATATGACTTCAAAGTTCCTCTAATAAAGAATAGGTAATAATGCTTGAAGTTTCGGAACGAGCCGAAATGGAAATACAGCAAAATCGTCATGATTTCACTATCAGATAAAGAGGCTTTACGTCGTCTGCGCTTTACTCCATCTTCACCCAAAAGCAATTTTCCTGCATTTTCAGCATCAAAAACTTTGTAAAATTCATCAATAATACAAAATAATTCTGTAACTTTGTCCTTGGTAATCTCCATAATGATATCTTTTTATGTTTGTAACTAATTGGATTTCAACTACAAAGATACAAAAAATATCGGAGATTACCAACTTTTTTAGGCACTATTTCTTATCCCGAACTGAGGTAATAATGTATGTAGAAATCGATTGCATAAGGATAGAATAGAGAAAAAAAGTGCATTCCTACGTATATGCAACTACGCTGGAATGCACTCAGTATCTTTGCGATAATAAATATATCCTTATAAAAAAGGTATATTATTACTTCTTCAATTTGCCGTAACGGTTCATGAAGCGGTCTACGCGACCCGCTGTATCAACGAGCTTGCTCTTACCTGTGTAGAATGGGTGAGATGTGCTAGAGATTTCAATCTTAACAACTGGATAAGTCTCGCCTTCGAACTCAACAGTGTCGTTAGTCTTGCATGTAGACTGAGAGAGGAACATATCGCCGTTAGACATATCCTTGAATACTACAGGACGATAATTCTCTGGATGAATACCTTTTTTCATTTTTCTTTTTTATTTTTATTGGGTTATTAAAATTAGACGTCATGGGGATGCTTGTTGCATCATTTCGTGTCCCTTATCGGGGCATGCCCATTATAGCCTGTTATCAATTTCAGGCTGCAAAGTTACGCTTTTTTCCTGAAACCACCAAATATTTCCTCTTCTTTTTAAGAAATATTTGAGAAATGAGCATAATACGTAGGTTCGCGTTCCCTCCTGACACCTATGTTTTTAATGGATGAAAAGAAATCCCCATCGCCTCTGTTTGGGTAGAGGACGATGGGGATTGGTATTTTTCTCTAATATATAATATCTACTAGGGGAATTACTTGATAATCGCTGTGCTGCCAAATGTTACAGTGAAGTCATCGATGAGAACATCACCGCCTGGCTTCTTTGCATTCATTATGACGAAGCAGTATGTGCCGTCAGTAGAAATAGTGAGTGTTTGCTCTACTAGTTTCCACTCTGTATTCTTGAGTTCGTTAACGTACTCACCATATATATAATCGCCTGCTTTTCCATCTGTAACAGGAACTATACCTGGACGGACAGAAGCGCCTTTTTCTGTTACGGCTTTAGCATAGAACTTAACTTTGTATTCGCCAGCCTTGAGTGTTATTTCTTTATAGCCTAAGCGCTTGTTCGCACTAGCAGATCCGCCTACTTTTACTGAGTACTTGCCGCTATGAGCGTCTTCGCTCTGAGAAAGGGTAGCATTGCCTGCAGTAGAAGCTGTTTTCCAGTTGGTTGGTTTACCATCTGCCCAAGTCTCGAAGCCGCCATTCTCGCCTGTTGCTACCTCGCCTGGTGTTGGATCTGGCTTAGGGTCTGGGTCTGGCTTAACCTCACCACCGCCAGCGCTGGTCTTACCGTTTACAGAAATGAGTTTACCGCCCTGGTTGGTCTCTGGGGTGTTGCCCATGTAGTTGATGAGCTTAGCGCAAACCACAATCTCGTCGCCTTCCTTCAGTGTCATATCGCCTTCCTTCCACTTCTCGCCACCGAAGTAGTAGATGCGGAAGATGTAGAACTGGGTGCTGTTGGCATCATCGGCAATATAGAATGATCCGTTGCCGTAGGGTGTAGAGAACTGCTCCTTGATGCTCTGTACCTTACCCTTGATGTAGAACTCCTTGTCGGTAGCCTTACCAGCCTCCAAGGCTGCAGTATATTTCTGGGCAGCTACACTGTTGAATGGGTTTGCCTCAGAACCATCTCCCTTAGCTTCTCCCTTCAAATCTGTGCCTGGGGTAGTATCTCCTGGCTTCTTACCAATCTCCTTACCGTTAATCTTAGCGTATGTTGCAGATTTCAAACCGGTAGCTCCGAAATAGGTTTCGATATTACCGCAGATGATGAGTTCTTTCTTCAGATTACCTGGGTTATCCTTCAGGTTGAGAGCAGTGCGGAGATCGCCGGCTGGCAACTGGATAGGCATACAGTTGTTAACCTCTTTCTCGTCAGCCTTGGCAGCGAGCAGAATGTTTGTTGGAGCTGTCTCTGCACTTGATGCATCACCGAAGATAGCCTCATTGAGTGCCTTGTCTGGTACATAACCTACAATGTAACCCTTAATATATTTGCCGGTGCCTGTCTTAACTGTCTTAGCGTCAGTCACAGTATAAGGGCTGGCTTCTGTACCCTGTGTTGCCACCTCAGGAGTGGTTGGAGCACCAGGCTGAGTAGGCAGTGTATAAGGCTCTGGTACGTCCTCACAGCTAATGAATGTGAAGGCTGCCATAGCCGCCATCAAAACTGAAAATATATACTTTTTCATATTATTGTCTTTTTAAATATTGTTACTATTTTGATAATCAGTAATTACTTGATAGAGATGAGATTGCCACCCTTGATCTCTTTGGTGCCGTTATAATCAAGCAGGGTGCCTGATACAACCACCTTCTTGCCTGGTACAAGGATACCCTTGGTTTCCTCTGTCCACTTTGCACCATCGATGTTGAAGCAACGGAATACCTCGAGAGTCTTGCCTTCTGTATCCTTACCGTCGTCAGAGATAACGAATGTAGCGTTACCATACGTGCCAGTATCTACATCTTTCACCTTTACGATGATACCGGTAGCATAAACCTTAGCATCGCCTGCTGTACCGGCATTGATCTTCTCCAGTGCCTGAGCCACGGTATAAGGCTTCTCCAATGTACCGCCTGTTTCTGATGCCTTCAGATCATCCGTGTTGCGAAGTACAATCTGCCAGGTGTTGCCGAATCGGGTGAAGATACCGGTGATATCGAATACGCCCTGTGGAACCACCTCGTTGGCAAACTTAGAATAACCCGAGTTGCGCACTACCAGGTTGTTTTTGTTGATTCTCTTGCCCGTTTCGGCATCAATCAGTTCCAGACTCGTATTGGTATCATCTGGCGCCCATACGTTTGTACCGTTGGCAGAAGCAAACTTCACTTTCTTCAGGGTCATCAGCTTGCACACGTTAGCCTCCATATAGGCTGCATCAGTAAGCTTTGTCAGGTCAAACTCCTCTGGCACTACCGTGCTTGCATCCGCCTCGCCAGGGTTCAGAATCTTGAAGTGCTCGTTCCAGATGGCACGCTCTATCTTTCCCATACCCAGACTTCCATCTGAGAGCTTGGTATTCACACCGCCAATCTGAGGCAACTTCTTGTAACTTCCGATATAGAGACCCTTCAGGTTTACGAGAATCTCCTGACCAACAGGAAGATAACCTGACAGGCCACTTCCGTTGATGGCAATGATGATTGCGCCGGATGCATCCTGTACGCTCACCTGGTTGTAGATATTGCCACTGACATCATTGCCCGTCACTACCGCCTTGATCATCATGTCCTTCTCAATCAGCTTGTAGCCATTGTCGCTGTTGATAATCGTAGCAAACTGGGTCTTCAAATCTGCTATGCTGATCACATTCTTCTCCCTCAGGCTGTTGTTGCCCCATGGAGATGCAGGCACCTTCTCGGTCAGGTCTGGGTCAGCATAACCGTCGCCCATACACGACCCCAGAGTCAGTGCCAGGAATGCCAATGCTATGAATTTTATCTTTTTCATTGTTCTTTCTTTTTATTGTTATAGAGAAACGGGATTGCTCCCTGTTCTTTATGTTAAAGAGAAACTGCTCTTTAGAATCTGTAAGATACCTGGAACATGCCGTTGGTACCCCAGGTGTAATACTTCTTAGGATTCTTGGAGAACTGGTAGAGGCGTGGATTCTTCACGTTGCCGTTAGCATCCACTGTATAGCTTGAACGTGAGTTCTGCTCATATCCGCCTGTTACGATGGTCTGGTTGTTCAGCAGGTTGGTAATCATGAGGTTGAAGTTGAGGGAACCCTTCTTCAGTCTCACGCTCTTGCCTATGCTCAGGTCAACCATCCATCCTCCGTGACCCTTCTCCTGGGCTACAGCATCCTCAGTCCAGCTCATACCGTCGAGTGTAGTAGGAGCAAAGATTTCAGGGAATGCCTTGTGGGCAGCCTGGCGGTTGGTCAGCACCTTCTCATATCTGTAGCTTGGAGAATAAGAGAGGTAGATGCGGTCGTAATAGTTGGCATTGAGGTTGACGAACCATCCGTTTACGTGGGCATCGAGACCGATGCTTCCCACTGTGAGCGGTGTGCCACTCTCGCGCATATTCATCACGTAAGCCTTGTCCTGGTAAACCTCAGCACTCTTTGAGAGCATGTATACGGCGTTTACATTGTTGATGTTCTTCGCCTCGCTCATAGCGCCCAGGGTCTTCAGGTCGAGCCATGATGTGAGCTTGATCTTAGCGCCCACCTCTACACCATAGTATTCCTTCTTCAGTCCGGTCATGCTCACGTAGGTGAATGAGTTCTCATCATCGTTGTAGAAGTTCTGCCATTCCGTAACGTTCTCCAGTCGGCTGTAGTATCCGCTCACGTTGGCACTCAGCCATGCGTTGCGATACAGGTAACTGAATTCAGAGCTGAAGATGCGCTCGTTCTTGAGGTTAGTCACGAAATCGTTGCTGATTTCAGGCGAGATGAAGGCTGTGTTTGCCATCGGTGCACGCAGCTCGTATCCGGCTCCTATGCTGAAGGCATGACCTCTGCCCATATCCACGTTCAGGCTTCCCTTTACGCCACCGTCCAGGAAGTTGGCTGTGCCGCTCTTGCCCTGGCTGTTGTTCGGTGCCATACCGTTGCGCATGTAGCCTCGGCGGTTCATTCCGGTATATCCGATACGTCCGCTCAGCATCGCCTTCATGTTGTAGAATTCGGCTGTATAGGTGCTCCATGCGTTTGCCTTGTTAACGTCGATGCGATAGTCGTAACCGAACTTGTCGCCCTCGTAAACCAGCTTGCCTGTGTTGTTAGGACCGGCTGTGTTCAGATCGTACTGCACACGTGGGTCGGTCTTAGGGTAATCTCCCAGGGCGTATGTGTTGATGTTGTGGAAGATGGCACCGCCCAGCATGTCTTCCAGTGTCTGATAGTGCTGGTTGGTACTCTTTCCGAGCATGATACCCGTAGCCAGGTTCGATTTCTTGGTCAGCTTGGTGTTCAGAACGGATGACAGGCTCAGGGTCAGGTTGTCGTTGTGCTTAGCCTGAACATAGTATAGCAGATCCTGTCCGTTCTTGGCTGCCTGCTGGTTGGCATAGTACAGGCGGTTCCAGTTAATCTGTCGGTTCTGTTTGCTTGCCTGCCAGTAGTTTACGGCGTTGTTCCAGTTTTCCCAGGTATACATGTTGTTGCCGTTCTTGTAGTCGCCCCATACATAGTAGTTGGCTGATGGCATGTTCTTCCAGTAGTCTGGCTGTGGATTCTCTGCGTTGTTGTAGTTGAGCTTGGTGCTCTTGTACATAGAGTATTTTCCGAACACCGATGTAGTGAGCTTCATCTGGTCGTTGATTTCCCAGTCCCATGTAGCGATAGCCGAAGGGGCAAAGTCGTTCACTACGCGTGAGTTTCTCTTGTGTCCGTTCTGGTATCCCCAGTATGGGTTATACTGGTAGTCGTTTGCCAGCCAGTAAGCCTCGTCGGTAGATGCTCCCTGGGTACTTCTTTCTGTCGGGTTACCCCATGTGGAGAAGCTCAGCGAGTGGCCGTTCATCCACTTCTTCTGTACACCGAAGAAATAGGAGAGGGCGTTGTAGAAGGTTCCCTCTACGTATCCCTGGTTAGCCCAACGGTAGGTGAGACCGGCTGTTATTGCCCATCCCTTCTCGTTGAAGCCGCTGGAGTAGGAGTAGAGTCCGCGCAGGGTATAGTTGCGGTTGGCAACACCTACGCTGGCATACTGTCCTTCCTGCATGCTTCCGGCACGGAAATCATAGTTGTTGGAGCCTGCCATGCCGGTCATCGAATAGCCGTTGGCTTCGAAAGGCAGGGCAAAGTCTACGTTTCTGGAGAATCGGTTCAAACCGCCGATGTTGGAGAAACGGAACTGTCCGGTCTCCATATCGTTCATGGAAGCACCGTTGATATAGACATCGTTGTACTTCTGGTTGAAGGCACGATAGCGGAAACGTGCTGGCGAGAACAGGTAACCTGCCTGGCTCGCGTATACGTTGCTGGTAGAATTGAGGATGGTGACATTGGATGACATGTCATCGTCCTCGCCCAACTGTGCCTCGGAGAAGGTGAAAGCATTCTCGTCAAGTCCCTGTGCTATGTTCTGGTCAGTCTTTTCGTTCTGAGCCATAGCCAATGAACATGAGAAGAGTGCTAACATTGCTAAGTTTACTTTCTTCTGCATAGTTTATATGTATTAAGTATTAATAAACCGGCAACAGTAGTCTCTTTGAGCAGTGATGATATATGTCCCGCTAGGTCTTGTTTGGGCGATAAGGGGACTTACCGTGTCCCTGGTCTTGTGTCTTCTGTTCCGATTCAATGTGTTTAATGCTGCAAAGTAACAAAAAATTTTTTGAAAAATGAATTTATTTATGTTAAAAATGTATGAAAACTGAAAAAATATTCGTTTTTATGGAGATATTTCCGGTTTTTTAGGTATCTTTGCTGCCTGTTACCTCACCGCGTTAAGGTGAACATATATAATTAGGTATACATTAATATTTAATATTAGTATGAGAAAACATTTGCTCTTGCTGGCTGCCCTCCTCATGATTGGGTTGGGCGCTACGGCACAGAAAAAGAAGTCGCAGACTTCCGGTAACAAGCAGTATCAGGTGTATGCTGTGGGTTTCTATAACCAGGAGAATCTCTTCGATACCTGCCATGATGCCGGTAAGAATGATTATGAGTATCTCCCTGCTAAGGGATGGAATGGTATGAAATATACCAATAAACTCAAGAATATGTCGCGTGCACTTGCCGACATGGGTACCGATGTGCTGCCTAACGTGGGCTGTGCCTTCATCGGTCTGTCTGAGGTTGAGAATGCCAACGTGCTGAAAGATCTCACCGCACAGCCGCCTCTCAAGGCAAGAAACATGCAGTTCTGCCATATCGAGGGTCCCGATAAGCGAGGCATCGATTGTGCGCTGCTCTATAATCCGGCACTCTTCACGGTGAAGAACACCCGATTGGTGCCTTACGTACAGGAACTCGCCAAGGATTCTGCCTACAAGACCCGTGGTTTCTTCACCGTACGTGGTGAGCTGGCGGGCGAGGATGTGGCGGTTATCGTATGTCACTGGCCAAGCCGTTTCTCCGGTTCGTTCTATCGCGAGAGCGGAGCGCGCCAGACTAAGGTTGTGAAAGACAGTCTGCTCCGTCTGAACCCGGCTATGAAGGTGTTTGTGATGGGTGATATGAACGATGATCCTACCGACGCCAGCATGCACAAGGTGCTGAAGGCGAAGGCTGAAATCAGCGAGGTGGGTGCCGATGATATGTACAATCCATGGTACAACATTCTGGCTAAGGAGGGCAAGGGAACCCTGTTCTACAGCGGTTCATGGAATCTCTTCGACCAGATTGTCATCACGCCTAATCTCCTGAACAAGGATAGTAAGCACAAGGACTACAGCTCTCTGAAGTTCTGGAAGAACCACATCTTCCGCCGCGATTACCTCATCCAGCAGGAAGGTCAGTACAAGGGTGCTCCTTTGCGTACCAAGGCTGGCGGCAGATGGCTTAACGGCTACAGCGATCACTTGCCGGTAGTGATGTACCTTGTGAAGGAAAAGAAGTAGAAAATGGTTGAGAATCATCCTTTTGAGCCGTGGCTGCCCGATAATGCGCGGCTGCTAATGCTCGGCACGTTTCCGCCTGCAGAGAAGCGGTGGTGCATGCCCTGGTATTATCCCAACTTCCAGAATGATATGTGGAGGATATTCGGGATTATCTACTTCCAGGATAAGTTCCATTTCGTGGATGTAGAGAAGAAGACCTACCGCCTCGATGCTATCAAAGAGTTTCTCAGGGAGAAGGGCGTTGCCATCTATGATACTGCACAGCAGGTGATACGCACCAAGAATACGGCATCCGATAAGGATCTGCAGATCGTGCAACCCGCCGATCTCGACGGCATGCTCCGCCAGCTGCCCCATTGCAGGGCGGTGCTCACAGCCGGCCAGCTTGCCACGAAGGTATTTTCAGAACACTTCGGCATCAAGGAAAAGCCTGAGATGGGAGGCTATGCAGAATTCCAGTTCGAGGGCCGCAGACTCCGTCTGTACCGCATGCCATCCAGTTCCCGTGCCTATCCTATGGCAGTGGAGAAGAAGGCTGAATTCTACCGCAAGATGTTTGATGAAATCTTATAGAAAGAATATGAAAGATAAAGTGACCGTTATTGGCATTGCGGGAGGCACAGGCTCCGGCAAGACTACTGTGGTGAAGAAACTCGTAGAAGTGCTGCCGCCTCATTATGTGGCTGTGGTGCCCCTCGATTCATATTATAACGATACCTCGCAGATGACCGAGGAAGAACGTCATCGGATCAACTTCGACCACCCGTCGGCATTCGATTGGAAGCTTTTGCACCAGCAGCTCGCTGATCTGCGTGCTGGCAAGGCGATAGAGCAACCCACCTATAGTTATATCAAATGCAACCGTGAACCGGAAACGATTCACGTTGACCCCAAGCCGGTTGTGATTATCGAAGGCATCATGACGCTGGTGGACAAGAAGTTGAGAGACCTGATGGACCTGAAGGTGTTCGTGGATACCGATGCTGATGAGCGCCTGATACGCAACATTCAGCGTGATACCATCGACAGGGGTCGCACCGTATCGATGGTGGTAGACCGATACCTCAAGGTCCTGAAGCCGATGCACGAGCAGTTTATCGAACCGACCAAGCGCTATGCTGACATCATCATTCCTCAGGGTGGCGAAAACCTCAAGGGCATCGGTATCCTCTGCAAGTATGTAGAGGGACTGATAGAGAAATAAAAATATTTTTGCTCAAGCATTGCATTTCTTTAATGCAAAACAAAGTTTAATTAGGAAACAGGGCGGCCTTCTTCGTGAAAAGAGGTCCGCCCGCTTTGTTTTTATCCCAGTCTGGCTATTCAAGTAGTTCAGTTAGCTAATTCAAGTAGTTCTGTCAGCGAATTCAGCCGTCTCAATAAGCCTACGGATACGTCTGGGCTAGCCGACGCAGTAATATCCGTACCCCGACGCAGTAATATCTGTGCCCCGACGCAGTAATATCTGTACCCCGACGCAGTAATATCTGTATCCCGACGCAGTAATATCCGTGAGCCAGCGCAGCACAACGTGTGGTCCGTTTTCGCCAGGTCCCATAACCATATTCTGCAAAGATCTTCTTGCTTTTTGCAAGAAGATAAGCTGAAAAACGTGATAGATGAAGGCTATTAGTGATGGATAGCGTGATGGATATTGTAAACATTTTGTCCATCCATCACGCTTTCCTAAATAGATAATTCTCTTATTATCAGGTGATTAATATTTTGAAAAGAGAAAAAATGAGGGATGTGAGGGATAAAACTTAAAAGATTATTCCTCTTCCTCCTTCTCAAAAGCCTCTACGAAAGGCTGATGGAAACCCTGGAAGATGCGGAGATACTCGGCTCGCACCTCATCACTCTCCTCAAAAAGATTCAACTCACCACGCTTGTGAGCCTTCAGCATACTGCTGTAACGGCGAATCTTACGCTTGTAGTTCCTTGCCATCAACGCATCTGCCTGAACAGGATTCTGACTGACATACGAAAAGGCACAAAGTTGCTTCATGAACATGTCGAACACTGGATTGTCATGACTCCAGTCGTCCTCACTCAGCCAGAACCACTGGAAATGATACTTCTGTTCCAATGCCATCAGATGCTGCCCCAGCTCGTCAATCTCCATGCCCTTCTGCATCTGCTCCTCAGCAAATGCTACCAGAGATGCCGCATCTACATTCAACTCAACCTCGTGAGACAGCGTGGTGCCCTCAATCTGAATGCGCCAACGGTGATTCCTATTCTTGATGAGCGCAGAATTCGTGTTCATGAGCAACTCAGAAAGCTTGCCCTCGGTAGGAATCTGATCTACTACCGAAAGACGGTCGCGCTGGTTGCGAACCACCAGCTGATGGTCCTCATGGCGCAATACACACATGTAAACCAGCCTGTTGCTGTCGAGCTGAAGGGTGAAACGGTCGTTGTTGTCATCGCCCACAAATTCGTAGGTGTAGTCATCCACCTTATCCTGCGGAATGCTCAGCTCGCCATGCACCTTGTTGCCCTCGGCATCGTAGAGCGAGAAACCGATGTAAGGAATCTGAAGACGGAGGACAACCGGATTGCCGCCGTCCTCAGGAATCAGGGTAACAGCCAGTCCGTCATCGCCGAAATCATCCTTGCGGCATACGAATCCGTCATCCGTCTTCTCAGCCTTCTCCACCTTCACCTCGCCGTGGCGCCACCAGAAATCGAAGGTGATGGTCTGGTCGTCCTCAGCGGCTACACGGATGAAATCCTCGATGTCCTGACCCAGGTAAATCACCTTGGCAGGCTCAATCTCCTCATCGTCATCGCCCAGCGCTCGCACCCACATCTCGCCCGGAACAGGATCATCTTCCCATTCGGCATCAGCAGGGGCTGCAGTAGATTTGAAAACGAGGAAAACCATTCTTTCTTCTTCCCTCGTGCCATCTTCGCGGCACGTGAAGCACTTCGCCTCCTTAGGGATGAAGAATGGGGTTAACAGGTACGGGTTTTTGCATAATGCGGTATACTCTACCTCGGTCCATGCCGGGAGAGCGTGTGTATTTGTCTTGTCTGTCATATTCTCTTGTTGCATATAATTCTTGAGTTGGTCCTATTTCTTTTCATCATCCGGCGTGTGTGGCAGGACGAGGGGGATGTTGATCCCAAAAAACGGTTGCAAAGGTAATGCAAAATCGAGACACTACAAAATATATCACCTATTTTTTTAATTATTTTACGATTCAATATTTGGTGCTTCCAAAAAATAGTTGTAGTTTTGCATCTGAAATAATGAATAGAAAGATGAAAGTCAAGACAATACTCACACTGGCGCTAGCCGCCACAACCCTCGCAGCATGTCACAGGGGAAAGAAACCACCACGTATGGACAATTCGAAACTCGCCATCAGCCTCTCGAAACCGGCTAAGGGCGACAGGGCTATCTACGGACTTGCCTGCCTGGGCTGCTCGGATACCGCGCTGGTGCTGCTGCCCAACGGAGGCGGTGACCCCGTGAGATACAACATTCTGGATGCCACTCGCAACCATCAGGTGTTTGGAGATATAGAGGTGGGCGACTGGGTTTGCGTGATGCCATGCGAGGAGAAGGATGAGAAGAACCGTGCCGACATGGTGATAGACCTGGACCAGCTGAAGGCCACCTGGACCTATCCGGTGATGCCGAAGCTGCGCGATGTATCGCATCTGAGCAAGCGCCAGCAGGCGAGAATCCTTGCCAACATGCCTGACAGCATCGTAGAAACCTATATGGTGCCGCGCCAGTATGGCTTCACCCTGAAGCGCATGAGCGAGGCGATGGCCGTGGGCAGGGTGATGATAAACAAAGATGTGGATGACGACAGTCCGGTAGAATATCCTGATGTGCCTCAGTATACGGAATGGCATGCCTATAACGGCAAACTGATTCTGGTGCAGGGCCACCGCGAGCTGGATGGCGTGGTGCTCAATGAGAAGACGAAGCGCGATACCTTCACCTTTGTATATATGAAGGGCGACAGTCTGGCTCTCTCTGATCGTGAGGGCTGCATCCAGGGGTTCCACCGCTCGCTCAATGCGATGAAGGCCAACGCCAAGGCCCATGCTGCAGCCGAGAAGCTGAACAGCAAGATGAAGAAGGAAATATTGAAGTAAATAACATAATAAATATAAAAAAAGAGGCGAATAGGACGATTTCTCGATTTTTTTGTCTAATTTTGCACCTTGGAATTAAATTCATACATCGAATATAAAGAAAAAGAACAATAATAATGAAGAAGAAAATTCAGTTCAGTCTCGTTTATCGAGACATGTGGCAGAGCTCTGGTAAGTTCCAGCCACGCAAGGATCAGTTGGCTAAAATTGCCCCAGTTATCATCGAAATGGGATGCTTTAGCCGTGTAGAGACTAACGGCGGTGCCTTTGAACAGGTTAACCTCCTGGCAGGTGAAAACCCTAACGATGCCGTACGCGCATTCTGCAAACCTTTCAACGAGGTGGGTATCAAGACTCACATGCTCGACCGCGGATTGAACGCTCTTCGTATGTATCCTGTGCCTGACGACGTGCGCGCCCTTATGTATAAGGTAAAGGCTAAGCAGGGTACCAACATCACACGTATCTTCGACGGACTGAACGATGTGCGCAACATCATTCCTTCTATCAAGTGGGCTAAGGAGGGTGGCATGACTCCACAGTGTGCACTCTGTATCACCAACTCTCCTGTTCATACCCTGGAATATTACATGAACATCGCCGACCAGCTCATCGCTGCCGGTGCAGAGGAAATCTGTTTGAAGGATATGGCAGGTATCGGCCAGCCAGCATTCCTCGGCAAACTCACCAAGATGATTAAGGACAAGTATCCTGAGATCATCATCCAGTATCACGGCCACTCAGGTCCTGGTCTCTCTATGGCTTCTATCCTCGAGGTCTGCAACAATGGTGCCGACATCATCGATACAGCCATCGAGCCATTGTCATGGGGTAAGGTTCACCCAGACGTAATCTCAGTTATCAGCATGCTGAAGAACGAGGGCTTCGAGGTGCCTGAAATCAACATGAGCGCTTATATGAAGGCTCGTGCTATGACTCAGGAGTTCATCGACGAGTGGCTCGGCTACTTCATCAACCCAGGTAACAAGATCATGTCTTCATTGTTGCTCGGTTGCGGTCTCCCTGGCGGTATGATGGGTTCTATGATGGCAGACCTCGGCGGTATGCGTCAGACCATCAACAACATCCGCAAGAAGAAGGGTGAGGAAGAGTTGTCTATGGACGACTTGCTCATCAAGCTCTTCGACGAGGTAGAGTATGTATGGCCACGCGTAGGTTATCCTCCATTGGTAACCCCATTCAGCCAGTATGTAAAGAACATCTCACTGATGAATCTCCTCACCATGGAGCAGGGCAAGGGTCGCTTCGTAATGATGGACGACTCTATGTGGGGTATGATTCTCGGTAAGAGCGGTAAGATTCCTGGAACTATCGACCCAGAACTCGTAGAGCTCGCCAAGAAGCAGGGCCGCGAGTTTACAGATGTTGATGCACACACATTGCTCACCAACGCCCTCGACGACTTCAAGAAGGAGATGGACGAGAACGGTTGGGATTACGGTCAGGACGACGAGGAACTCTTCGAGCTCGCTATGCACCCAGAGCAGTATCGCAACTACAAGAGCGGACAGGCAAAGAAGAACTTCCTGGCCGACCTTCAGAAGGCAAAGGATGCTAAGCTCGGTACAACCCTTACTCCTGCACAGCTTGCAGAGTTCAAGCACGCCAAGGCAGATGCCATCGTGGCACCAGTAGCCGGCCAGCTCTTCTGGGAATTCCAGGGCGAGGGCGAGTGCCAACCAGCTGTAGAGCCATACATCGGCAAGGAATATAAAGAAGGTGATGCCTTCTGCTATATCCAGGCTCCTTGGGGCGAGTTTGAAACCATCCCAGCTGCATTGGGCGGCAAGCTCGTAGAAATCAATGCCAAGCAGGGCAGCAAGGTGCGCAAGGGCGATGTTATCGCTTACATCGAGCGCGATGCTGAGTAAATATAATAGAAATGAATTATCAAGCTATTATTGATAAGTATTATCCTGAGGATAATGAGCTTCGGCATATCCTCATTACACATAGCCAATCTGTAGCGCGAAAAGCGCTACAGATTGTTTCGTATCATCCCGAATTGCAACTCGATGCCCAGTTTATCGAAGAAGCAGCTATGCTCCACGACCTCGGCATCTTCATGACCGATGCCCCAGGCATACAGTGTTTCGGCTCGCAGCCCTACATCTGCCATGGACGACTGGGAGCAGAAATCCTGCGCAAGGAAGGATATGAGCGACATGCCCGCGTATGTGAGCGCCATACCGGTGCAGGCATCACAGAGGCACAGATCATAGCACAGAACCTCCCCCTGCCACATCAGGATTTCCTGCCGGAAACCATGGAGGAGAAGGTGATTTGCTACGCTGATAAATTCTTCAGCAAAACTCACCTCGACCGGGAAAAAACAATTGAGAAAGCAGAAAAAAGTCTCATGAAGTTCGGAGAGGAAGGAGTAAAACGCTTCCAGCAATGGGAACGCATGTTTGAATAGAATTCTAATTTATTGAATGAGAAAACAATCGACGATAGCTATGCTGCTGCTCGCTGCCATCTCGTGTATGATGGTGGCTAACCCAGGTACGCCCGATTCGAAAAAGAAAAAGAAGAAGGAGAAGACGGAAACCGTGGACAGCGTGGGGGACAGTGTGTTCGTAGACTCGCTGGGTAACGAAATAAAGCCCAAGCTGAAACAGGCTGACGACACCACGCAGATGGACTCGCTGCAGAAAGCTATATGGAAACATAATAAAGTGGTGGATGACAGTATTCGCCTTGACAGTATCGCCAGAAAGAAACAGGGTGGAGTAGACGCACCGGTTAACTATCAGGCGGACGACTCTCTCGTATATGATGCCAAGAACAAGGTGGCATATCTCTACGGAAACTCCAACGTGAAGTATACCAACATGGACCTCAGTTCCGACCGCATCTCCATGGATATGGACAAGAGCAACGTGAAGGCGATGGGTACACCCGACAGTACGGTGGAGGGAGGCATCAAGGGCAAACCTGTCTTCAAGATGGGTAGCGACACCTATGATACCGACACCATCAAATTCAACTTCAAGAGCAAGAAGGCCCTTATTAATAATGTATATACAGAACAGCAAGACGGATTCCTGACCGGTATGAAGTCGAAACGCGACTCATCGGGAGTCATCTATCTGCAGCACGGAAGGTATACCACCTGCGATGATCCGCATCCCGACTTCTACATCTCGCTCTCCCGAGCCAAGGTAAGGCCGGGCAAGGATGTGGTATTCGGACCAGCCTATCTCGTGGTGTGCGATGTGCCTATGCCGCTTGCCATCCCTTACGGCTTCTTCCCGTTCACCAAGAGCTACAGCAGCGGTTTCATCATGCCAACCTACGGCGATGAAACGGCACGAGGATTCTATCTCAGAGATGGCGGATATTATTTCGCCATGAACGATAAATGGGACCTAAAGCTGCTGGGCGAGATTTATACCAAGGGATCGTGGGGACTCTCGGCAGCCAGCAACTACCGAAAGAGATACAAATACTCGGGTTCCTTCTTCTTCAGTTACCAGGATACGAAGAACGGCGACAAGGGAATGCCAGACTTTACCGAGCAGGAGAGCTTCAAACTGCAATGGAGCCACCGCCAGGACAGCAAGGCAAACCCATACAGTTCGCTTTCGGCAAGTGTGAACTTCGCCACATCGAGCTACGAACGCAACAACCTCAATTCGCTCTACAATCCGCAGACGATGACGCAGAGTACGCGAACCTCATCTGTTAACTGGAGCACCTCGTTCTCAAGCATCGGTATGACGCTCAGTTCCACCGCCAACCTCTCGCAGAACATGCGCGATTCATCCATCGCCATGACGCTGCCCGACCTCAACATCAGCATCTCCCGCTTCTATCCGTTCAGAAGAAAGAAGATGGTGGGCGACGAGAAATGGTACGAGAAGATAGCCATGAGCTATACGGGACACATCTCTAACAGCATCAATACCAAAGAGGATAAGCTGATGCACAGTTCACTCATCAAGGACTGGCGCAACGGATGGCAGCATCAGATACCGGTGAGCGCTACATTCACGCTCTTCAAATATCTCAATGTGAACCCATCGTTCAAATTCACTGACCGTATGTATACCAACAAGGTGGAGAGATCATGGGATGAAGCCAGCCAAACGGAGAAATGTGATACCATCTACGGTTTCAACAACGTATATAACTGGAACATGAGCGTAGGTCTCTCTACCAAACTCTATGGTTTCTACATACCAAGCCGCAAGCTCTTCGGAGATAAAATACAGGCTGTGCGCCACGTGTTTACGCCTACGGTGAGCTTCAGTTATGCCCCAGACTTCGGAGCTTCACGCTACGGCTACTGGGACACCTACCAGAAGACCGATGCCGACGGAAACGTATCACTGGTGAGCTACTCGAAGTATGCCAATGCCCTTTACGGTGCGCCGGACAAGGGTAAGAGTGGTAATATCTCGTTTACCCTGGGCAACAACATCGAGATGAAGGTGAAGAGCGATAAGGACTCTACCGGATACAAGAAACTCAGTATCATCGATGCGTTCGACATCAACATGGGTTACAATACCGCAGCCAAGGTTCGCCCTTGGAGCGATATGAATATCAACCTCAGACTGAAGTGGTGGAAGAACTATACCTTCAACATGAACGCTGTGTTTGCCACCTATGCCTACGAGCTGGACGACCAGAACAATGTTTATGTGGGTACCCATACGGAGTGGGGCAAGGGCAGGTTCGGACGATTCCAGGGTATGTCGCAAAACTTCTCGTTCACATTGAACCCGGAGAAGCTGAAGAAACTCTTTGGCGGGGGCGATGATGAGGACGACAAGAAGGACAGCCAGCGCAATGATGATGACGATGAAGGTCTGGATACCGACATCGAGAGCAACGTAGACGACAGCATGGAGAAGGGTAAGACGGCAGCCAAGAAGGGCGGCAAGGCTGAAACGGATTCAGATGGTTATATGGCGTTTAAGATGCCATGGTCGCTGACCTTCGGTTATGGTGTAACAATGAGCGAGGATACGCGAAGAGAAAAGTTCAATGAGAAGACGATGCGCTATGCATATAAGTTTACCCAGACTCTAAACATGAGTGGTAACGTAAGAATCAGTGATGGCTGGAACATCAGTTTCTCATCCGGTTATGATTTTGACAACCACAAGATCAGTATGACCACCGCCAGTCTGACTCGTGATCTTCACTGTTTTAACATGAGCTGTTCTGTGGTTCTCGCTCCATATACGAGCTACAACTTCACCTTCCGTTGTAACGCAGCCACCCTGACAGATGCGCTGAAATACGACAAGCGCAGCGGTTATTCGAACGCTGTACAATGGTACTAGATGATAGCTTATAGTTGAAAGTTTCCAGTTGATAAAGCTTTTCAGCTTATAGATAAAACAAAAAAACAGGCAAGTGATTTTGCCTGTTTTTTTGTTTTATCTATATTGCTTTTTACCTTTTTACTTTTAAAAGCCTTTTTTTCGCCTCCGGGTGCTCAGGATAAAGGGTAAGGGCCTTGCGGTAATTCATGATGGCAGCCTCTTTCATTCCCTCTTTTTCGCACTCCTTCCCCATAATCACATACTCCGTGGCAAGGCGCTTGAGGAACTTCTGCTGCTTCTCCTTCTCTTCATCCTTCTTTCTTATTTCTTCGCGCAACCGCTCGTTCTCTGCCTGAAGCTCGTTCACCCTGTTCAGCTTTCTGCGGATGAAACGCTTGGCAAGCGGCTGCTCGATATCATAACGGCTGTGGATGGCAAGGAAGAAGTTGTCGAGAGCCGACTGCATATCGCCCCTGTCAAAGGCCTTGACGGCATCATGATACTGCTTGTCGGCCTTACTCTGGGTAAGCGCTGTGTTGATGGTGCTCTGGTCGTTATAATGACGGGCAAACTGCTTGACATCATTGCGCACGAAAACATCACTCTGACGCAACGGCTCCTGAAGACTGATGCCCTCGAGACTGGTGCAGCGGGACAAGGCAACATACGTCTGTCCGCCCGCAAAGACACCACCCGTGAAATCAATCTTCACCTGGTTGAAGGTGAGGCCCTGGCTCTTATGAACCGTTATCGCCCAAGCCAGACGGATGGGGTACTGCTCGTATCTGCCAATCTCTTCCTCCTCAATCTTTTTCTCAACCTCATTGAAATGGTATCTCATGTTGCTCCATGCCGCAGGCTCCACCATCACATCCTTGCCTTCCTCGGTGCGCACATAAATCTTGGCATCCTCATCCTCATCAAAACCGATGATGGTGCCCAGCGTGCCATTCACCCACTGATGCTCGATATCATTCTTGATGAAGATAACCTGAGCCCCCGTCTTGAGGTAAAGCTCGATAGGGGTAGGGAGACTGCTCTCCGGAAACTCGCCCTGTATGTGGCCACGGAAGAGGCAAGGCTCTCCCGGAAGACGCTGGAGTTGGCTGTCGTTGATGTAATCTACCGTATCGCGGCGTGTAGAGAGGGTGATGGCAAGTTTGGAATCGCTCTCATCGAGCTGGGCTCCCACGCGCTGGTTGAGGCGCTGGAGATCCTGCATAGGTACCTGAGACGTGCGGATATGGTCGAGGATGCTGATGAAAACAGGATCGCTCTGGCGGTATACCTTCTTGAGTTCGATGCTCACGAGCTTGAAGTATTCGAACACCTTGGCATCGAAGAAGAAACTGCTGCGGTAGAAGGGACTGAGCAGACGGCGGTCGTCCTCTCTTACCACAGGCTCCAGCTGGAAGATATCGCCCACCAGAAGCAGCTGCTTGCCCCCGAAAGGCTCTCGCATGTTGCGGCAATATACCCGCAATATCTTGTCCAGGAAATCGATGATATCGGCACGAACCATACTGATCTCATCGATGATGATGAGCTCTACCTCGCGGATAATCTTTATCTTCTCTGAATTATACTTCAGGGTGTTGCGGATGTTGCGGACGGAATACATGCTGTCGTTGGGCAGCAGCGGGTGGAAAGGAAGCTTGAAAAAGCTGTGGAGCGTGCTTCCTCCGGCGTTGATGGCCGCAATGCCTGTTGGGGCAAGAATGATATGTTTCTTCTTGGTATTGGCGGCTATATAACGTAAAAAAGTAGATTTACCCGTCCCCGCCTTTCCGGTAAGGAAAAGCGAACGACGGGTAAACTGTATGATTTGGAGTGCATTCTGCAACTCTGGGTTGTCGAGATCAATCATTGTATTTAATTTATAGTTTATAATTTATAGTTTATAGCATAAGCCACATTAAATCGCCTTCTTGCTAAACGGCGTAGCCGCTATAAACTATAAACTATAAACTAAATTTAAAGATCATCGAAGTTGATAGGCTGCTCGGTTGGCTTAGCCTTCTTCTTCTCTTTCTTTTCTTCTGTAGTGGCAGTACCGGTGGCAGATTCGTCTTCCGCCTTCTTGGCAGGAACCTCGCGGATGATAGGGTTGCCTTCGTCATCGAGAACGATCTCTTCCTGGAAGACGGTACTGTCTACCTTGGTGGTATCTACCTTTGGCTTTGGTGCATAACTTGCACAGATGTACATATCGCGGGTGATATCGTTGTCATGTGGCTTGTCAAACTTGCCGTGATACTGCTGGAAGGCTGGGTCGCCAAAGACACTCTGAAGGAAGTAACCGCACACAGGAAGAGCGGTTCTGGATCCCTGACCCAAGGCTCCGGTGCGGAAGTGGAGACAGCGGTATTCGCCTCCTACCCAGGCACCAACTACGAGCTTAGGGCTCACACACATGAACCAAGCATCGGAGTGGTTATTGGTGGTACCTGTCTTGCCACCGAACTCTGTATCACGGTAGTTGCCTACATAGCCCCAGAGACTCTGGGATGTACCTCCCGGCTCCTTCATACCGCCCTGTAAGAGCTGCTGCATGAGGAAGGCACTCTTGTAAGGTATCACCTGCTCGGAATCGGTAGGGCCCTTGTAAACCACCTTACCATCGTGGTCTACAATCTTGGTAACCAATACCGGGTCGTGGTGCTTGCCATTGTTGGCAATGGTGCTGTAGGCGCATGTCATCTCCAGGAGGTTGACATCGCTGGAACCGAGGGCGAGAGAAGGGGTGTCATCCAGCGGACTGTTGATACCCATCTTCTTGGCTGTCTCGATGATGCGCTTGATGCCCATCTCCTGTCCTAATCTTACAGCCACAGAGTTGATACTCTTGGCAAAGGCACTCTTCAATGGGATACTGTCGCCCGAGAACGAACCATTGGCATTGGATGGGCGCCAGGTGGTCATCTCGTGCTTCTTCTTATCGTATACCTCCATAGAGATATATTCGTCGCGACGCTTGTCACAAGGGGTTAAACCCTGATTCATCGCCTCGGTATAAACAAAGAGCTTGAAGGTAGAACCAGGCTGGCGCTCGGCTGTTACCTTGTCATACTTCCAGTGGTCGAAGTCGATATCGCCCACCCATGCCTTTACTGCTCCGGTCTGTGGCTCCATGGCTACAAAGGCGCAGTGCATGAAGGTGGTCATATACTTGATGGAGTCTTCTGATGTCATATTCATCGTGATGCTGCCCTTGTCATAATCGAATACCTTAACCGGGTGAACCCACTCCTTATAGTAATAGTTTACTGAGTCGGGATTGTTAGGGAAGCGGGCTATCAATGCCTTGTAGAATGGCTGGCGCTCGGCAATGCCCTGGATGAAGTTTGGTATCACGTTGTGGTTCTCATCCTGCCAAGGATCCTGACCCATCCAGTTGCCTTTGCCTGCCTGGGTACGGCGGATGCTCCAGTGGTTGTTGAAGTTCTGCTGTACCTGTTTCATCTGCTTGCGAGCTGCATCTTCTGCATACTTCTGCATGCGGGTATCGATGGTGGTATAAATCTTCAAACCGCTGGTATAGAGGTCGTAACCTTCGTCTTTACACCAGTCTTTCAGGTAGTTGGCTACTGCCTCACGGAAGTATTTAGCCTGTCCGTCGTAGTTTTCTTCTACCTTGAAATCGAGCTTGATAGGCTCATCTTTCAGTTCATTGTATCTGTCTTTTGAGAGATCGCCATGTGTCACCATATTATATAATACGGTGTTGCGGCGTGCAAGACTGTTCTCCGGGTTGGTGCGTGGGTTGTAGTAGGTGGTAGCTTTGAGCATGCCCACGAGCACGGCAGCCTGACCGGTGGTCAACTCCTTAGGGGTGGTGTTGAAGTAGGTCTTCGCAGCGGTTTTGATACCATAGGAATTGCTACCGAAATCTACTGTATTGGCATACATGGTGATGATTTCCTTCTTGCTGAACACCGTTTCGAGTTTAACCGCGATGATCCACTCCTTGCTCTTGATGATGAGCAGGCGGAGTACAGGAATCTTGCCCAGCAAACCGGTAGAATATTGCGAACGTACACGGAACATGTTCTTCGCCAGCTGCTGTGTGATGGTAGAAGCACCGCGCCCGTTATGATGGAGGAGTGCATCCTTGGCAGCAGCAAACACACCGATAGGATCGATACCGATGTGCTTGTAGAATCGTTCATCCTCGGTATCTACCAGTGCCTTGAAGAAATCAGGTGTTACCTCATCATATTCTACCGGAGTACGATTTTCGTTGAAATACTTGCCGATGAGCTTTCCATCAGCCGAATAGATTTCAGAGGCCTCTGAGGTCTGTGGGTCCAGGATGCCTGAGAAATAGCCAGGTGACTTGCCGAAGAGCCATAAGAAGTTGATATCTACTGCGCCCAGATACAAGATGAAGGCGACTATACAACTTGCCAAGGCAACGAGGGTCTTGGTATACCACGCTCTGCCCTGATACAATCCTTTGTACCAGGTACAGAATGCGCGAAACTTTTGCCATGACCAGGCAAAGAGAGACTTAATTTTATTCATATATGATGATATAATGATTTCGTTGTTTTACTCAGAACTTCTTCGATAGTAAATACTGTAGACTTCTTCGTGCTTTACTCTTCGTTCTTCACTTCCTCTACATCCACATAAATCTCCTTTGAATTCTGTTTCTGCTGCTGGTTCTTCAGCCAGATTCTCTTGTTGTTGGAGACTTTAAAGGCGTTGAGAAGCTCTACTACTCCATAGATGAGCATACCCCAACCGATGATGAAAAGAGGAGCAGAGGCGATGGCTGAAGGCTTAATGATGGCGAGCAGACCCAGCAGAAGAAGGGCTGAAGGGAAGAGCCAGAAGAGAATGCCTACGCGTCCCATCTTAGCTGCTGAAGCCAGGTTGGCAAACTGGGTCAGAGCACCCAGAATCAGGATGAATGCCAGGATGAACATCAGCCAGGCGATAAACACCTGAGGCATCAGGGCAAGCAGCAATCCCAGGATAAGACTGCCTACACTCACAAGCGGGAATTTAGGTATCATGCCCATGATAGGCTTACCATTGGAATCAGACAGAATCTGGCCCTGCATCTTCTCTGCATTGCGCTTGGCTGCCCAATAACTGGCAAGGGAGATGACACCTGAAAGGAAAAACAAAACACCGATGGCGATGGTTATCCAGGTGACGGTCTGCTCACGATATTGGATGAGCAGGACTCCTACGATGATGGCGCATACTGCGCGGAATATTGAACTGTGTATTACCTTCATACTAAAACTGATTTTGTTATTTCGGGGCAAAGTTACGAAAGAAATCCGAAACTAGCAAGAAGTTTTTTATATAAACTTAAATTATTGCTATATTTAACGCTAATTATTGCTATATTTAACGCAAATTATTTGTTGGTCTCGATAGAAAGCCGTAATTTTGTAAGCAAAATCAGAATCATGATGTCTTGGAAAGAGACTTAGTGAAAGTAAAAACTATGTCTGGAGTATAGACTTAGGAAAAGTAAAAACTCATTTTTGATATAGACGGAAAAAGTAAAGACAATGACAAAATTATATTTGGTGCGCCATGGTGAAACGGTGGATAACAAGGCGCAAATTATGCAGGGACAAACACCGGGAAAACTCAATATGAAAGGTATTGAGCAAGCTGAGGAAGTGGCCAGGAAAATGGCCGGTACACCTATCGATGTTTTCGTATCAAGCGATCTCTATCGCAGTATACAGACCTGTGAAATTATTGCCGGCTCGCATCCCGTTGTCACCACTCCCTTGCTCAGAGAGCGCGATTGGGGCGATTTTACGGGTAAATTCATCCCTGACCTGCCGAAGGACCCAAAGGATTGGCCGGACAACATAGAGACGCTGGAAAAGATGAAATCAAGAGCCCAGAATTTCCTTACCTGGCTCAAGGTTACTTATCCTGATCAGACCGTTCTTGCTGTGGGGCATGGCATCATCAACAAGGCTATCCAGAGTGTTTATTATAAACGTCCGATGAACCAGATAGAGAAAATGGCGAATGCTGAGGTCAGAGTCCTTATTCTTTAAGTGAAGAGTGAAGAATTCAATTGCTTCGCTAATCATAAAAGTTCAAAGTATCAAAAGTTCTAAGTATAATTCAAAGTATCAAAGAATATGAATAAAATTGCTCTTATTACAGGCGCAACAAGCGGTATTGGCGAAGGTTGTGCACGTCGTTTTGCCCGTGGCGGCTATAACCTGATTCTTACAGGTAGAAACACGGGAAAGTTGGAAATCCTGAAGAAAGAACTCGAGGCTGAGGGCGTTGAGGTGCTTGCCTTGGCTTTCGATGTGCGTAACCGTGAAGCTGCCAAGAAAGCGGTGGATTACATCCCTGAGGAGTGGCGCAATGTGGATGTGCTTATCAATAATGCAGGACTCGCACGTGGACTGGAACCTGAATATGAGGGCGATTTTGAAGATTGGGACCAGATGATTGATACCAATATCAAGGGTCTCTTAACCATGACTCGCCTGATAGTACCTGGTATGGTGGAGCGTAATCATGGTCATGTAATCAATATAGGTAGTGTGGCGGGTGATGCTGCTTATGCGGGAGGTAATGTATATTGTGCTACCAAAGCGGCTGTAAAGGCTATTACAGACGGCTTGCGTATTGATGTGGCACATACGAAAGTGCGTGTTACTAATGTGAAACCGGGTTTGGTTGAAACAAACTTCTCTAACATCCGTTTCCATGGTGACCAGAACCGCGCAGACAACGTTTACCGCGGCATAGAGCCTCTGAACGGGGATGACGTGGCAGATGTTGTCTTCTATGCTGCAAGTGCTCCAGAACACGTGCAAATAGCTGAGGTGCAGGTTCTTGCTACGCATCAGGCTAACGGAACCGTGATACACAGAAGCTAGTTAATAGTTTACAGTTAATAGTTTATAGAGGCTGCGCCGTTGAGTAAGATTGTCAAAGCGGTTTATGCTATAAACTATTAATTATTAACTATTAATGATGTGGCAAAGCTGATTGATATCTGATTCGAATGTATCTCGATTAATCGCCTTTGCTCGCATTCCTGACTTGTAGTTGTAGATGGTCTGGGTGGAGTAATGCAGCAGGGTGGCAATCTCCTGGCTGTCGGTTACACCCAGTCGCATCAGGGCAAAGATGCGAATCTCAGTGGTCAGGTCGTGCGTAGTAGGAACTTCCAGTTGACATTCTGGCAGCAGAAGCTTGTTCAATTCTGTAACGAAACCCGGATACAACTCCATGAATGCCTTATCGAACCGGTTGTAGAACATCTGTGATTCCTCTTCTTCCAATTTATGGGTGTGGAGATTCTTCAGCAAATCGGCGGTCTGGTTTGCCTTGATCTTACGGCTTACCAGTTTGCGGTAATCTGATAACTTGCTGATATAAGCCGCACTGATGTCCATAAAGAGGCGCATGTAGGTCTCTCGCTTGATATTGGTCTCTATCAGCTGCTGGTTCAGTTCGGTGAGCTGTGCATTCATTTCTTTCTGCTTCTCTTTCTGTTCTTCAATCTCAGCCTTGTTTTTCTTCAGTCTGTTCTTCTGTCGGTTATTGACGAATGAGAGGATGAGAATGATGACCAGCGCCATGCTTACACCAATGAACCCCCAAAGAAAGCGGGTACGAGAGCGCTCGGCAGCCTGCTGGTTGGCTGAAGCGATGACTGGAAGGATGTTGGAAATCTCCATCATGCGCAGTTGGTTGTTGAAGAACTGTGCATCTTCCATCGTGTGCTGGATATATTTGGCAGCTCTCTTACTGTTACTCGCATCCTTTTTAAAGATGTAGTAGGCTAGCTTTTGAAGCGCAATCGTTTCTTTGAGCTGGCACAATCCATCGCTCACGGATGCCTCTACAAGATATTTCTCGTAATGGTCGAATTTGCCTATATGTTTGTAATATCTGGCTATACCATAAGCCGACATGGCATGTATGCGGGATTTGGCTGGCGACATCTTCAGTGCCTTCAGATAATAGTTGAGCGATTCCTTGCTGGTAGGGTTGTGGAGATAGGCGTATTCGCCCATGAGATACTGATAGAAGACGTTATGCTTATTGTTTTCATTGAAACTCTGTATCAGAAGGGTCATATAATGTTTCTTCTGGGCACGGAATTCTTCGGCATAATCTGAGTTCTTGGCGTATGATTCCCAATAGTTGTAGAGCCAGGCGTATGTGAAGTAATAGTATTGCTTCAGCTGGTATGGCATCTCATCAGGATTGAGCGATTGGAGTAAGCTTTCTGCTTTGCCATAAAATCCCCTCACCGAGAGTATGGACGCCCGGTTTATCTGGTTACGTAATATATAATAGGTGTTATGACATTTTTCTGCCAATTCAAGCCCCTGTTTCATATATGCGTATGCTGAGTCGTAGCGGTAAGTACTATAGGCATGATATATGCTGTCAAGAAACAGTAGTCGGGTTTGGTCGTCTTCAGCTTCATAAGCTTGCCGCTTCAGATGTTTCAATTCCTTTTCCTTGATTCCCTGATAATATTGGTCGTTTTCAATCATCTTGTCAATACAATCCAATAAAGTCTTCTCGTCCGTTTTGCCTTGAGCAGCCAATGGCATAGTAAGCAAAAGAAGTAAATATATAAGTAGTTTCATCTTTAATGCTTCTTTATAATTATAACAAAATCGTCTTTTAAATGTTATTTTCGTCCTTTTGTCCGTTTTGTGGTGCAAAGATACAAATTTCCTTTCATATAATACCATTTACTTTAGATAAAAATAGTTAATATGTTGAAATCTCTGATTTTTAGGGAGTTATCTATTTCTTTAGTAGGCTATTTTTTTACCCAAATACTACTTAGGTATACAACTTTGAAAAAAATGATATAATTTTGCAACCGAAATCAGAAAACAGTAGTTTTTATGGTTTTATTACCACTTCAAGTCTTCTAAAAGTATTTAATGATAAAGAAAATTCCTTTTGTTGATTTAGTATGTTGATTTAAATAGGAAAACAGGTTTAGTTTATATTAGGGAAAAAAGGATTGGTAATAGACTAGGCTACTTGATGATTCAAGTTTGCCCTTAAAGGCAAAGCTTATCTATTATGTTTTAGGGAAAACCGCCATGCTTTTGTGAAAAAGTGTGGCGGTCTTTGTTTAATATATGTTAGTTTCTTCTCTTTTCTTTTCTTTTTTTTGGTCAACTCAATTTTTTTTTTTACCTTTGCCACATATTTATATATAGATGAATGGATTTATATATATAGGTAGTAGGAAATAGATTTCGAGAGAAAAAATCTGTTTTCTTCATGTGTAGAGGGAAATGGTAAGTAGACTTTAAAATATTATATTGAATAAAATATTAAAACAATGAATATATTAGTAACAGGCGCTAATGGTCAATTGGGACATGAAATGCAAATCTGTGCCCAAAAAAGCAATCACAAGTTTGTCTTCACCGATGTGGCTGAAGGCTATGAAAAACTGGATATCACCAATCTTGACGCTATCCGAGAAAAGGTGAGGGAGAATGATATTCAGGTAATTGTTAACTGCGCTGCTTATACCAACGTAGATAAGGCTGAAACAGATTACGATCTGGTTAATCTGCTCAACAATACTGCTGCGGGAAATTTGGCACAGGCTATGAAGGAGGTAGATGGTGCTTTGATTCATGTATCTACCGACTATGTTTTTCAGGGCGATAAGAATATACCTTGCCGTGAAGATTGGGAAACGAATCCTTTGGGGGTATATGGTAAAACGAAACTTGCAGGCGAAAAGAGTATTGAAGCTACAGGATGCAAGCATATCATCATCCGTACAGCATGGCTCTACTCTCAGTGGGGTAAGAACTTCGTGAAGACCATGCAGAGTCTCACGGCAAGCCACGACACCCTGAAGGTGGTCTTCGACCAGGTGGGTACTCCAACTTATGCTGGCGACCTGGCTGCTGTCATCTCACATATCATCGAAACTGACCAGTTGGATAAGACGGGCATCTACCACTTCTCTAATGAGGGTGTCTGCTCTTGGTTTGATTTCGCTAAGATTATCTGCGAACTGAGCGGAAATACTTGCGATATACAGCCTTGCTACAGCGAGGAGTTCCCAAGCCCAGTGAAGCGTCCTCACTTCTCTGTACTTGACAAGAGTAAGCTGAAGCAGACTTTCGGATTTAAGGTGCCATACTGGACTGACAGTTTGAAGAAGTGCATCGCTGAATTGGCGGCAGCAAAATAATTATTAATTATAAATTATTAATTGAAATGAAGAATATCATTATCACGGGCGGTGCTGGTTTCATCGGCTCACACGTAGTAAGACTTTTCGTGAACAAATACCCTGAGTATCACATCATCAACCTCGACAAGTTGACATACGCAGGCAACCTGGCTAACCTCAAGGACATCGAGAACAAGCCTAACTATACTTTCGTTAAGGGCGACATCTGTGATTTCGACCTGATGTTGAAACTGATGCAGGACTACAAGGTGGATGGCATCATCCATCTCGCTGCCGAGAGCCACGTAGATAGAAGTATCAAGGATCCATTCACTTTCGCTCATACCAACGTGATGGGAACCCTGTCTCTGCTCCAGGCGGCAAAGATTTACTGGGAGAGTCTTCCTGAAGGATACGAGGGTAAGCGCTTCTACCACATCTCTACCGATGAGGTATACGGTGCATTGCAGATGACTCATCCAGAGGGCATTCCTGCTCCTTTCACTACCAAGGCATCCAGCGGTAAGAACCACGAGGCTTACGGCGAGGAGTTCTTCCTGGAGACAACCAAGTACAATCCTCACTCTCCATATTCTGCATCCAAGGCAAGCTCAGACCATTTCGTCCGTGCTTTCCACGATACATACGGTATGCCTACCATCGTGACCAACTGCTCTAACAACTACGGTCCATACCAGTTCCCAGAGAAGTTGATTCCTCTGTTTATCAACAATATCCGTCATCGCAAGCCATTGCCAGTATATGGTAAGGGTGAGAACGTGCGCGACTGGTTGTATGTAGTAGATCATGCCCGTGCCATCGATATGATTTTCCACAAGGGAAAGATTGCCGAGACTTACAACATCGGCGGTTTCAACGAGTGGAAGAATATCGATATCATCAAGGTGGTTATCAAGACCGTTGACCGTCTGCTCGGCAGAAAGGAAGGCGAGGATTTGGATCTCATCACTTATGTAACAGACAGAAAGGGTCACGATATGCGTTATGCTATTGACTCTAGAAAGTTGCAGAAGGAACTCGGCTGGGAGCCATCTCTTCAGTTTGAGGAGGGTATCGAGGAAACCGTGAAATGGTATCTCGAGAACCAGGAATGGATGGACAATGTAACCTCTGGTGATTATCAGAAGTATTATGATAATATGTATTCAAACCGATAATAGCTTTTGGAGTAATCGGAACATGTTTCTATTGTAACCGGTGCATGTCTCTATTGTAACCGGTGCAAGAGATTCTGTTTTGTATATTGAATCAGGAGTCCTGTATTTGTTTATAACAGCAAATGCAGGACTTTTTTGTTTTATGACAATTAAAATGCAGTAAATATATTATTATTTCTTAATTTTTTATGCTTTATGTCGAAGAAAACTAAAAACTAGAAAATATTTTTCTATCTTTGCAGCCTTAATGATATATAAAAGAAACAGATATGAAGAAAATAATAATATCAGGCATCGTTATGGCGGTTGCTACCTTGCCGTGCCTTCCCGTTAAGGGACAGGGAAAGGTGGTTCCTTTTAAATATGGTAATATGGACCACTGGGTAGTCAGGAATATCAAAGAATCAGGCATTATCGGAGGAAATCAGAAAACAGTTTATGCCGTTGGACCTAATATGACTGTCAATGGTAATATTCCTTATACCAATAAGGGTGGTTCGCCTTGGGGTTCTTCTAATGTCCTGGCACATGTATCGGGCATCTATAAGACGAATAACTCTGTGTTTCGTGATAAACATGGTAGTGGATATTGTGCCAAACTGGTAACCCATATTGAGAAAGTAAAAGTGCTGGGACTCATCAATATCAAGGTATTGGCTGCCGGTTCTCTCTTTCTGGGTAATGTTCGTGAACCGATAACAAGTACCAAGGATGGTCCTAAAGCCATCAACTGGGGTATACCATTCACCGCACGTCCTAAGGCTTTGCGCTTTGATTATAAGACTTCTTTTCCTAATGCAGCCAATCGTATCAAGCAGAATGGATTTAGCGGAGCCTCTACGGTTGCAGGTCGAGATCATGCTATAGCTGTGCTCTATCTGCAGAAACGGCATGAAGATGCTAAGGGAAATATAACAGCTAAACGTGTGGGTACGATGGTAGTCAGATTCGGAAAGAGTACCAATAGATGGGTGGAAGATGCTACCTATACAATCCATTATGGCGATATCCGCCACATGGCAGGTTATCAGGCTGCTACTATGGGACTGCGATCCACTGACTATGCCCGTAACAGCAAGGGTAAGAGTGTGCCGGTAAAAGAAGTAGGATGGGCGAGTGCTAACGAAACACCTACTCATCTGATTCTTCAGTTCTCCTCATCCGATGGTGGAGCCTATATCGGAACTCCAGGCAATACCTTGTGGATTGATAATGTAGCATTAGTGTATTAAAATAATAAAATCAACAAAATGAAGCATATTCTGACAATACTTATTATGATGTTGGCATTGGGCAGCTATGCCTCTGAGCTTTCTGTAACCGATAGTATCTCATCTGCAGAGAAGGTGGATACGATGGCTTTACGTGCCGGGAAATCATGGGTGAACCGGATTCTTGACTACTTTAATGATTCCAACAAAAACAAGAAGCATAAGCGTTTCGATTTTAGTGTGATAGGTGGTCCTCATTATGCCTCTGATACCAAGTTTGGATTGGGATTGGTGGCAGCAGGACTATACCGTACTGATCCGAACGACAGTATTCTTCCTCCTTCTAATGTCTCGCTTTATGGTGATGTCAGTTCTGTAGGTTTCTATATGTTGGGTGTCCGTGGTAACCATATTGCTCCTAAAGGAAGATATCGCATCGATTATCACCTTTATTTCTATTCTTTTCCCGCTGATTTTTGGGGAATAGGCTATGAGATGGGCGATAACGATGCCAATAAGAGTGACATGAAGCGTTGGCAGGCTCAGGCTGAAGTTAGCTTCCTGTTTCGTGTAGCAGATAATTTCTATATCGGACCGATGGCGAGTTATGACTATGTAATAGGTAAACATATTGAGCGTCCGGAATTACTGCAAGGCATGGATCAGCATACTTGGAATGTAGGAGCTGGCGTTTCTCTGGTATATGATAACAGAGATAATCTTACGAATCCACATCGTGGTATCTATCTGAATATCAATCAGATGTTCAGACCTGGATTTATGGGAAATGATTATGCTTTCAGTACGACGGCATTTCGTTTTGATGCCTATCAGCGACTGGGTAAGGGAACGGTTCTTGCCGAGGACATTGGGGCTAACCTCAACTTTGGCAATCCTTCGTGGGGAATGATGGCTGAATTGGGTGGTACTCATTCCATGCGTGGCTATTATGAAGGCCGTTATCGCGATAAGCATTCTCTGGAAGCTACGGTTGAGTTGCGCCAACATGTATGGAAGCGTAATGGAATCGTAGTGTGGGTTGGAGCAGGAACCATCTTCCCGAAATTCTCGGCATTGCGCTCTAAACAGATTTTGCCGAATGCCGGTGTAGGTTATCGCTGGGAATTTAAGAAGAATGTGAATGTACGTCTGGATTATGGATTCGGTAAGTCGGGGCAGTCTGGTTTTCTCTTCAATATCAATGAAGCGTTTTAGTAATAATGCTCTTTATGTAGTTTGATAATGCTCTTTAAAGTGTTAATGAAAAAGTAGAATGAACAGTTTTACGGATATATATAATAAGGTGTCATCGGGAGCATTCCTTTACGGGTATGCTGTGGGAGCATTGTTGTTGCCTAATATAGCTCTGTGCTATACTGAATGTCTGGCACCTTGGGCTTGTGGTGCCAATGTGTTGCTGCCTTTGGCACTCTACATGTGGTTCTTTTCGTTAACCAGATGTCCGGGTAAGATGATCTGGTGGGCTTTTCTTTTTGTTTTTTTCGCTGCCTTCCAACTGGTATTGCTTTATCTCTTCGGGACGGGAGTGATAGCGGTAGATATGTTTCTGAATCTTGTAACTACCAATCCTGGCGAGGTGAAGGAACTGCTTGATAATCTGTTGCCTGCCGTGGTGGGTGTTTTTGTGGTTTATCTTCCTTTGCTGGTTCTGGCCATTGTCAATATCAGCAAGAAAGGGATGATAGTGGTTCAACTCCAGCATCGAGTGCGTCGTTGGGCTTTGGAGATAGCTGCTGTCGGTTTATTCTGTCTGCTGGCTTGCTATGTGGCTGTAGATGATTATCGCTTACGCAACCAGCTTTATCCTGTTAACGTTTGCTATAATCTCTATCTTGCTTTCGAGCGTGATGCGGCTTCAGAGAATTACAGGGAGGCAAGCCGAAATTTCAGGTTTGATGCCAGGAGCGAGCACGATGCTGAGGCTCCCGAGGTGTATGTGATGGTGGTGGGAGAGACGGCGAGAGCCCACAATTTCAGTCTCTATGGCTATCCGCGCGATACCAATCCTTTGCTTTCCAAGACTCCTGGAATCATAGCTTTTCCCGATGCTACAACCCAGAGTAATACTACGCATAAAAGTGTTCCTATGCTCCTGTCGGCTGCATCAGCAGAGGATTTCGAACGTCTCTTTCATGAGAAAGGTATCCTGGCAGCTTTCAGGGAGGCGGGATTTCATACCGTATTTATCAGCAATCAGCTACCTAATCATTCTTTTATTGATTTCCTTGGCGAACAGGCTGATGAACATTACTTCCTGAAGGAAGGTGCTTCTGCAAAAGATAATCATTATGATAGTGATTTGTTGCAGAAGTTGGATGGGATATTGCCTGCGGCAGATGCTTCTTCATCCAAGCAATACCGTTATCGGAAACTCTTCGTGGTACTTCATACTTATGGTTCTCACTTTAATTACCAGGAGCGCTATCCCCGTAATTTCGCTTTCTTTAAACCTGACTGTAAGAGCGAAGCGAAGCCAGAGAACCGGCGTGACCTGCTGAATGCATACGATAATACCATCCGGTATACCGATTATATCCTGCATGGTATCGTAGAACGTCTGCAGAAATGGGAGAAGACTCAGGCAAAGACGGATGGGGTATATAGCCAACCTACATCGGCGATGCTCTATACCAGCGACCATGGAGAGAATATCTTTGATGATGACCGTCGCCTCTTTCTGCACGCCGCCCCGAAGGCATCTGATTATGAGCTGCATGTTCCTTTCATCATCTGGACATCATCTGGTTATGGAAAACAATATCCGGGAATACTGAAAACTTTGTCTGGTCATCGTACCCAACAGGTACAGACGAGTCTTTCGGCTTTTCATACGATGTTGGGGATAGGAGGCATCCTGACCCGTTATCGCCAGGATAAATATTCTGTGGCAAGTGAGAAGTATCATCCTGTGAAGTTGTTTTATCTGGATGATCATGATAAAGCGATTCCACAGGAAACTGCCAAATATTAGCATCTGATTTTAAGCGTAAACGCGCTCTTTGTGTAAAATACATGAAAAGAGTTTTCGTAAATGTCAATTATTTGCGAAAACTCTTTGTCGTATCTATAATTTGCTGTATCTTTGCACCCAGATTTAGATAATAATAAAAATACAGTTGTTATGGAACCAACTCGAAAAATCGAAAAGGTAGGCATGCGCAACCTCCGTATGGAGGATTATGATCAGCTTGCCAAGTCATTTAGGCGTATTTACGCAGACTCAGATGTATTTTGGACAAAAGAACAGATTAAGAAACTCATTACTATCTTCCCTGAGGGTCAGGTGGTTATTATCGTTGATGATAAGATTGTGGGCTGTGCGCTCTCTATCATCGTCAATTATAATATGGTGAAGGGCGATCATACCTATGCTCAGGTTACGGGTAATGAAACCTTCAATACCCACGATCCTAATGGAAACATTCTTTACGGCATCGAGGTATTTATCCACCCTGATTATCGTGGTTTGCGCCTGGCTCGCCGTATGTATGAGTATCGTAAGGAACTCTGCGAGAAGCTCAACTTGAAGGCTATCATGTTTGGCGGTCGTATACCAAACTATCACAAGTATGCCGATAAGATGCGCCCTAAGGAGTATATCGAGCATGTAAGAAACCGTGAAATCTATGACCCGGTTCTTACCTTCCAGCTTTCCAATGATTTCCACGTGCGCCGCGTAATCCGCAACTATCTTCCTAGTGATGAGGAGAGCGAACACTGCGCCACCCTCTTGCAGTGGGATAACATCTATTATCAGCCACCTACGGATTCTTATGTAGACCGCAAGCCAACCGTAAGAATCGGATTGGTACAGTGGCAGATGCGCCCATACGCTTCGGTGGATGACCTCTTCGAACAGGTTGAGTTCTTCGTTGATTCTGTGAGCGATTACAAGAGCGATTTCATTCTCTTTCCAGAGTATTTCAATGCGCCTTTGATGGCTCGTTTCAATGATTTGGGTGAGGCGCAGAGCATCCGAAAGATGGCGCAGTATACCGAAGAAATCCGTGACCGTTTCCGCGAGTTGGCCATCAGTTACAACATCAATATCATCACGGGTAGTATGCCTTATCTTAAGGACGATTCCCTCTATAATGTGGGCTTCCTCTGCCGCAGAGATGGTAGCGTAGACATGTACGAGAAGATTCATGTTACACCAGATGAGCAGAAGTGCTGGGGATTGAGTGGTGGTAGCCATATCCAGACCTTTGATACCGATTGCGGTAAGATTGGTATCGTCATCTGCTATGATGTGGAGTTCCCTGAGTTGTCAAGATTAATGGCTGAGGATGGCATGCAGATTCTCTTCGTGCCATTCATGACCGATACCCAGAATGCTTACTCCCGAGTAAGAGTCTGTGCACAGGCGCGTGCCATCGAGAACGAGTGCTATGTAGCCATTGCGGGTAGTGTGGGCAACCTGCCACGTGTTCACAACATGGATATCCAGTATGCCCAGAGCGCCGTGTTCACCCCTTGCGACTTTGCTTTCCCTAACGATGGCAAGCGTTCAGAGGCAACACCTAATACCGAGATGATTCTCGTATCAGATGTTGACCTGAATCTCTTGAATGAACTTCATACCTACGGTGCTGTAAGAAATCTTCGCGACCGCCGCAAGGATCTCTACGAATTGAAACAGAAAAAGTAGGGGAAGTGAAGAACGAAGAGTGAAGAATTCAATTGTATTGATATATAGATATATAAAGAATGTATAAGATAGAAATCTCGGAGCGCACGCTCCACTTCAAGCAGCCGGCAGGCACGTCTCGTGGCGTATATACCACGAGACACAGTTATTATCTCACCCTTACATCGGATGAATTGCCGGGAGTAGAGGGAGTGGGAGAGTGTGCTACGCTCCCTGATCTCAGTTGCGATGCCAAACCGGAATATGAGATGACCCTGCGACAGGTTTGTCAGATGGTGGAGCAGATGGGACGCATTCCATACGATATGATTCGTGCTTATCCTAGCATCACCTTCGGTTTGGAAACAGCCTTCGCTTCGTTCTTCGATGCAGCGAAGAAGTTTTTGGAGATTGTTCCTGCTGAAGGAGCATCTTCTTCAGAAATGTTGAAGCAGAAAGGGGTTTCTGTTCCAGCCGGAATGGAGAACCTGACAGAACTTTTCGACTCTCCTTTCGGTAGGGGAGAAGAGGGAATCACCATCAACGGATTGGTGTGGATGGGAACCTACGAGGAGATGCTGGCACGGCTGGAGGAGAAGCTCCAGGCGGGTTTCCATTGCGTGAAACTGAAGATCGGTGCCATCGATTTTTTCAAGGAACTTGATCTCATCAAGCGCATCCGTGATGTGTATACCAAGGAGCAGGTTGAGTTGCGTGTAGATGCCAATGGTGGCTTTTTGCCGGAGAATGCAATGAGTCAGCTGGAGGCTTTGGCTAAATATGACATTCATTCGATAGAGCAGCCTATCAAGCAGCATCAGTGGCCTAAGATGGCCCAGCTCTGTCGCGAAACACCGCTTCCTATCGCCCTAGACGAGGAGTTGATTGGTGTGAATGTCCGGAGTATGAAGCAGGCTTTGCTCGATACGGTCCGTCCTCAGTATATCATCCTCAAGCCTTCACTTCATGGTGGAATCTATGGATGTAACGAGTGGATAGAACTGGCTAACCAGCGTGGTATCGGCAGCTGGATTACTTCTGCTCTTGAGAGTAATATCGGTCTGAATGCTATTGCTCATTATGCAGCTAAAGTATATGGTTCTAATGTTAAGATGCCGCAAGGCTTGGGCACCGGACAGCTCTTTACTGATAATATACCGATGCCTTTGGAGATTCGTGGTGACAAACTGTTTGTAGTAAAATGACTTTAGAAGAATTCCTTTCAGAATGGAATAACGGTAGCGACCGGATGCTTGTTCATACAAGTGGTTCTACAGGCAAGCCTAAACCGATGTTGGTTGAGAAAAAGCGGATGCTCAACTCGGCCCGCATCACTTGTGATTTCCTGGGATTGAAACCTGGTGATAGCGCCCTGCTCTGTATGTCGCTCGATTATATTGCAGGTAAGATGGTGGTGGTGCGGAGTATAGAGCGCCATCTCCATCTTATTTCAGTTTACCCAAGTGGGCATCCTTTGAAAGATGTAAATGAAGAGATTACCTTCGCTGCGATGGTCCCGATGCAGGTTTATAACACCCTGCAGGTTCCTGAAGAGCGGGCTCGTCTCTGCCGCATCAGTCATCTTATTATCGGTGGTGGGGCCATAGATGAGGCTCTCGAACAGAAACTGAAGGCTCTTCCCGGCGATATTGCCATCTGGAGTACCTACGGAATGACCGAAACGCTCTCGCATATTGCCCTGAGAAGAATTAATGGTGATAAGGCCAGCGAATGGTACCAGCCTTTCGATAGTGTGAAAATCAGTCAGACCGATGAAGGATGTCTGGTAATAGATGCTCCGCAGGTCTGTGCAGAGCCCCTGGTAACGAACGATATAGTGGAAATAGAATCCTATATATATAATAAGGTGGAAAAACTCCGTTTTCGCATCAAAGGCAGAAAAGACAATGTGATTTGCAGCGGAGGCATCAAGATACAGATAGAAGAGGTTGAGGCTCTGTTGAAGCCTTATCTTGAAAAACCTTTCATGATTGTCAAGAAGAAAGACGGGAAGTTTGGAGAAATTGCTGTCCTCTTGACGGAAGATGAGGATATGAAAAAAGTAGAGGCGACTGTTCGCCGCCTCTTATCTGATCATAAATATTGGATTCCAAGGGAATATCTTCATGTAAACCAACTCCCACTTACCGAAACCGGAAAGCCGAAGCGCTCTATCTTTCTTTAAAGGGATTCTCTGAAGAAAGATTCTTTAGCTGAATTATCCTTCTCTGAAGAAGTCAAGTGCTTCCTTGATCTCTTCTGTCGTAGCTGTCTGGTTGATACGGATATCGCCTATGCCGCCCAGCATCGTGAAGTTGATGATGCCATTCTGGTTCTTCTTGTCATGGTGCATCAGCTCGATGAGCTCATCATAGTCATCGCAGGTAATATCCAGTGTACCATAGAATTCCTTGATGAAGTTTACGGTCTGGCGCATCTTCTCAGTAGGGAATCCGGTTTTGGCAACACTCAGATAGAGTTCAGGGATGAGACCGAATGCCACTGCATAACCATGCAGGATAGGCTTGCGCTTCAATGCCCAACTCTCGAATGCATGACCGAAAGTATGACCCAGGTTCAGCGCCTTGCGGATGCCCTGCTCGTGAGGATCCTGCTCTACAATGCGCTCCTTTACCTTCACGCTGTCGCCTACCATGCGCTGCAACTGCTTCAAATCAGGCTTGTCGAGGTCGGAACTGACCAGTTCTTCCCACATTGCTTCTGTAGAAATCAGACCGTGTTTCAGCATCTCTGCATAGCCCGAACAGATGTTTTCTGCATCGAGCGTCTTCAGGAACTCTGTATCGAGAATAACAAACTTAGAATCGTTAAACACACCTACTTCGTTCTTCAGTCCGCCGAAGTTGATGCCTGTCTTTCCACCTACCGATGCGTCTACCATAGCCAGCAGGGTGGTAGGGATATTGATAAAGTTGATACCTCTCTTAAAAGTGCTGGCAGCAAAGCCACCAAGGTCGGTTATCATGCCGCCGCCCAGATTAATCATACAGGAGTGGCGTGAAGCTCCTCCCTCCTGCAGTCCTTTCCATACCATCATCAGACTGTCGATGTCTTTATGGCTGTCGGTAGCCGGAATAGTGATGATATGGGCTTCCTTCATGCAGTAAAAACTCTGCAATACAGGCATGCATAGTTCCAATGTCGTAGTATCTGTAAGCACAAAAAGCTTGTCGTGCTCACACTCAGAAAGTGCACTTACCAGTTCGCTTTCCAGTTTGGTTGATATGATTACTCTTTGTTCCATAACATTCTAGCGTATTAATTTTTGTGCAAAGATACACTAAAATGGAGACAAAACAAAAAAAAAGTTGCTAAATTTGCGTTTTTTATCTCAGAATGCATTAAACCTTGGTGTATTTAACGCGTCAAAACAATCGAGTAACAAAAATGATAATAGAATATCATAGCGATTATGTGTGAAAACACTCATAGTTGAAAATAATAACAAATAAAAATAAGAATGAAAAAATCGATTCTGACGATGCTGCTGCTGTTGATGGCAATAGCATCCTTTGCTCAGCAGCGACTGATATCCGGTCAGATTACCGACCGCGATACCAAGGAGGCCATTGAGCAGGTAACTATTCAATTGCTTAAGAGCGACAGCACGTATGTGGCTGGTGCCATCAGTAATGAGAACGGACTCTTTCACGTCACCGCTCCGGCTAATGGCAAGTATCTGCTCAAGATTTCGAGCGTAGGATACAAGTCTACCATGAAGCGTATCCAAATTTTTGATAACAAGGATCTGGCTATGGGTAAGATTGTGCTGGGTGCTGAGGCTATCATGCTGAAAGGCGCAGTGGTAACAGCTATGGCTCAGAAGGTAACTCTGAAGGAAGATACTTTCGTGTACAATTCTTCTGCCTATCGCACACCGGAAGGATCGGTAGTTGAGGAACTCGTAAAGCGTCTGCCGGGTGCAGAGGTGAGCGATGACGGTACCATCAAGATTAATGGTAAGGAGGTAAAGAAGATTCTGGTAGACGGCAAGGAGTTTATGACCGGTGACACCAAGACTGCCCTGAAGAACCTGCCTACCAGCATCATCGAGAAAATCAAGGCATACGATGAGAAGAGTGATCTCTCTAAGGTGACCGGTATTGATGATGGTGAGGAGCAGACCGTGCTCGACTTCGGTGTCAAGAAGGGTATGAATAAGGGTCTGATTTCCAATATCGACCTGGGCGTGGGCAACAAGAGCCGCTATAACATGCGTGGTATGGGCGGTTATTTCTCTAATAACAGCCGATTCATGCTCTTTGCCAATGCCAATAACACCAGCGACCGTGGTTTCGGAGGCGGTGGCCCCGGTAGAGGTTTCGGAGGTGCTAACGGTTTGAATGCCAGCAAGATGATAGGTGCTAACTATAATTATGAACTGAAAGATAAATTCAAGTTCAATACTTCACTTCGCTGGAATCACAGCGATGGCGATATTTGGAGCCGTCGTTCCAGCGAGAACTTCATGGGTAGCAGCTCTTCGTTCAGCAACAGCTTGACTCAGAAATTCTCCCGCAACAACAGCTGGAACGGCAACATCCGCTTGGAGTGGATGCCAGACTCTATGACCAATATCCTCTTCCGTCCTTCCATCTCCTGGAGTACCAGCGATGGATTGAATGGCAGCCAGTCGGCTTCTTACAACAAGGATCCTTATACCATTACCACCAAAGACCCTCTTTCTGAGGAAGGTATTGATGAGTTGGACAAGGCTGGGGCTATGGTGAACAGTCAGTTGACTAACGGAATCACCTATTCTGATAATAACAATATCAGGGGTATGCTGCAGGTGAACCGCAAGTTGGGCAACAAGGGACGCAACATCACCTTGCGTATGAATGCCAAATATACGGATAATGACAGCAAGAGCATCTCGCTTAACAATGCCAAGCTCTATCTCGTACAGACAGCGGAGGGTAAGGATTCTACTTATCAGACCAACCGCTATAACCTGACTCCTTCGAAGAATTACAGTTATGCGGGCCAGTTGACCTATAGTGAGCCACTCTGGAAGGCTACCTTCCTGCAGTTCAGCTATAAGTTTACTTACAGCTACTCCAAGAGCGACCGCAGCACCTACGATTTCAGCAAGTATGCGATGACAGGAGATCATGAATATCGTGGTTGGGATAGTTACCTGAATCCGTTTGCCGGTCAGCTTGGCAATTACAAGGATGAGGATTTGAGTAAGTATTCTGAGTATAAGAACTATACTCATGATATCCAGGTGATGATGCGATTCATCCGAAGCAAATATAATCTCAACTTCGGTGTAATGATTCAGCCACAGCGCTCCAACTTCATCTACGATTATATGGGCAATCATAAGGATACCGTCCGCACGGTGACGAATATCAGTCCAACCCTCGATTTCCGTTATCGCTTCTCAAAGATGAGCAACCTGCGTGTGAACTACCGTGGTACCACTTCTCAGCCAAGCATCTCTCAGTTGCTTGATATCACAGATAACAGCGACCCGCTGAACATCTCGAAGGGTAACCCTGGCTTGAAGCCATCGTTCACCCAGAACTTCCGATTGTTCTACAACAATTTCGTGCAGAACCATAACAAGGGTGTCATGACCTTTATCAACTTCTCTACCACCAACAATAGCATCAGCAACAAGGTGACCTACGATGAGAAGACTGGTGGTAGAATCACCCGACCTGAGAATATCAATGGCAACTGGAATGTGATGGGAGCCTTTATGTTCAACTGCTCTATCGATAGTGCCGGTGTATGGAACTTGAATACCGACACCTACTTGGGTTACAACAACTACGTGAGTTATCTGAGTCTCGACAAGCAGTCTGATTCCCAGAAGAATACCACCCGCAGTACTACTTGGAGAGAGCGCCTCTCTTTCAGCTATCGCAACAACTGGCTGGAGCTTTCGCTCGATGGAACATTGAATTATAACCATGCTACAAACAAGTTGCAGCCAAACAGCAACCTCAATACCTGGCAGTTCTCTTATGGACCAAGCATGACGCTTACAGCGCCTTGGGGCACCAGTCTGAACTCAAGCCTATCTATCAGCAGCCGCCGCGGTTATAGCGACAGCAGCATGAATACGGATGAGTTTGTATGGAATGCGCAGCTCTCTCAGGGTTTCCTGAAGGGCAAGCCTCTTACCATCATGCTGCAGTTCTACGATATTCTCCGCCAGCAGAGCACCTTCTCTCGTGCCATTTCTGCTACATCCCGTACGGATACGGAGTATAATGCCATCAACAGCTATGCAATGCTGCACGTGATTTACCGCCTGAATCTCTTCGGAGGCAAGGATGCCCGCAAGGGTGGACCTGAAGGTCCTGGTGCCCGTCCAAACTTCCATGGCCGTCCATTCAATGGCGGTTTTGGCGGTGGTCGTCCAGGCGGCAGAATGTTCTAGAAAGACTTCATTTAAAACGATAGTAAGCCTCACTCAATGTTTACGTGAGGCTTATTTCAAACAGATATGACGAGAAAAAAAATCCCCGCTCTTCGTAATGAAGAACGGGGATTTCTTTATTTGGGATTACTAAAAGTTCATTGATTAGAGAGAGAACTTGTAGCCTACAGTAATCTGAATTACGTTGTTGTAGTGATCAACGTTATCTGCAATCTTAGTTACACCGATGTTGTAACGAGCATCGAATACAATGCCCTGATACTCGTAAGAGAGACCTACTGGGATAGAGAGATCTACAGTCTTAGCATCGTCCATATCGTCCTTATTTACCAAGAAACCTGGCTGCAAACCTGCCTTGAGAGCAAGACCAGCTACTGGGTAGTAGTTCAAAGTGATAGGCACATTGATATAGCCTGGATTCCACTTATAGTCATTCTGGATAGTTCCGTCTACGATTGGAGTATCGATTTCAATATCCTTGCCCTTGAAGCCCTGTACAGAGTAGAGAGCGCCTACAGCAACACCAAAGTTGCTGGTAGCCTGATACTGCAATTCTGCACCGGCGGCGAAACCGGCTTTCCAGTCATTATCACCAATTGTTGAAACGTTCAAACCAACCTTAGGCTGAATAGTTGTTGTACCTGCAGCCTGCTGTGCGAAAGCACCTACTGAAGACAGCACCATAGCTGCCATAACGAATAATTTTTTCATAATCTCTAATATTTTAAATTAATAGTATAGGTTCTTCTCAAATTTTGGTACATTTATGTATCTAAGTTTGAGGAGACCTTTATCTGCAAAAGAGAAATCGATGCTCTTCCACCCATAATTCGCTTTGCGGTCTTTATCTTGTTGACCGAACCTTCAAGGATTCCATTGTTCAATTTGCTAGCAATAGAATTATTGATGGCGGAATAGTCCTTAATCAGTCCTTTGGCAAACTTTTCCATTTTCTCATTACCACATCCTATGACCATGTTAATCCATTTGTACAAGTTCATTTTGACCTCTCCGCTCAAAATGCCTTGAAATGTTGTTATATAATAGGCTAAATCGGTAACATGCAAGTCCTGCAGAAACAATCTGACAGTCTCCGTCTTGGTTTTCCAGTTGAAGTGAACTATTGAATTCCAAAGGTCATACTCTTCGTTCCTGATAGTTGCCTTTGCAAGAAATGCCTTGTAGGCATCATCGTATGCCTTCCAGTCTTCCTTCCATTTTCCTCTCAGTAGAAAAAGAAGTCTTTTCAGTATTTCTTTCTTCTCTGTAGAATGTAACCCCTTGGTAACCACAGAGTAATCCAATGACTTTTTACAGAGAATCCTATTTGTAATAGATTCTATGGCTTTGTAAGCCCTTAGTTGCGTTGGGTTGAGCAAGTCCTCATATTTGGTGTTCCTTAGCTTTCCCATCTTAAATCCATCAAACCCTGTTTTGTCATGGATTTCACTCAAAGTCAGTCCTTGCCTTGCATAAAGATCCATGAAAGTGTTCCATTCAGTCATTTTCTTGATTCTTCTTGCATCCTTGCACATCGATTCCAAGACTGCATATATGCTGTTATAAAGCCAACCTCTACTTATTTGTGGCTTAATGGGACCAACTAGACCTTGAGTCAGCAACTCCATTCTCTTATGCAAAAACTCCTGCAGAATCTTTGGAAAGACTGCGCTCGTCAAGTCTTCAATGACATGGAATTTGTCTGTGATAGCATGTGCTGATGGGGCTCCTTGCTTGATAGCCTTAATGAAGCATCGTCCCCTATCACGAGTGATAGTATTGACTTTCTTGTATTGTTTCAAGACATTTGCCACAATCGAAGAATCTCTAGAGTCTATCAGTTCCAAAATCTCGCCTGTGTCATGGTCTACGATAACACTGCCATAGGTATGTCTCTTTCTCTTGGCAAAGTCATCTATGCCTATATTCCTGGCAGTCCTGTCTGGAAGTCTTTGGATCTTTTTCAAATGATTTATGCAAGTATTTGGACAGCAAGTGATTCCCATCTTTCTCATGACCTTGGAGGTCGACACAGATGACATATGTATATGAAGCAGGTTCATCAACTCTATGCATCTTACACTGAATCTTGCATATTTGTTTAGCCACTTCGTCTGTTGCTCTACAAATATATGTTTATCAGACTGGCAGTAAAAACGGCGCATGTAAAGGGTGAGAACAAACCGTTTACACCCTAAAGGACACATCGTGACCGTTCTCTTTTGCCAGCCACGGGTATGAGTGGTTTTCTTGCCACAACGGTCGCAGAAGGCATGGGTAGCCGTACTCACGAGAACCATTTTGAGTTCCGTGGAAGAGAAGTCACAACTTGCGATAAAAAAGCCATCTATGGCAGGAAAAATGTCCATAAGAAGTTTTTCTCCGACCGTAGAAGCATTTATATCGGATTTTATTTGGTTGTTTCTTATCTTTTTTATAATTTTGCATCTGTTAGCGATTGTATCCATTGTAAGTCATATTTTATGATCACTTTAAACTTACATATTTTTGGAGACAATCGCTAATTTTTTATATTAAACTTTCTCAAAAATATTGCTCCTTCATATAAAATATGGGGCTTTGTACTAAAATTTGAGAAGAACCATAGTATATAATGCTCATATAGAGTATGATTGGTTATCAGTGTGTGTGCTGATTCCATCATTTTTACTAGGTGCAAAGGTATACTTTTTCTCTATTCGCTCCAAATATTTTAAGCTTTATTTTAAAATAAGCAGCCAAATATCACATATAAGTTTCTATTTCGTATGTTTTTAGCTATAATTATCCCAATATTCTTGCATCGTATCTTAAAATGTTGTATCTTTGCAAAGTAAGAAAGAAAGGAAAATAATTATGACTACATAATAAAACTCCCCCTATACTCTTCGAAGTGTAGGGGGAGTTTTATTTTATTCTTCATCTTCGTCCCAGTCTTCTTCGTCAAATCCGAACATGGCTGGATCTACGAAGGCGTCCAGGGCACGGCGTTCCTTCTTGGTTGGGCGACCTGTGCCTCGGGCTCTATCTACGAATCCGCTGATGCGACTCATCTCCAGAAGCTCATATTGCTTAGGGTCGGTTACGTTTTTATAGACACCATACAGCATCTTGGCGCCTACGCGCTGCTCTATGCAGTCGAGAACCTCGAAAGAGTAGGTGATAGGGGCTTTCTTTACGCTCACCACATCGCCACGCTTGATGATGAAGGAAGGCTTTCTGTTTACGCCTCCCACCATGACGCGGCCATTCTTACAGGCATCGGCAGCAATGCTGCGGGTCTTGTAAATGCGGGCAGCCCAGAGCCACTTGTCTATTCTTGCTGATTCCTTCATGATTATTTCTTTCCTAGCTTATTGTATTGGTTCATGGTGATGTCGATACCAGCCAATACGAAGCTCTTGATGATGTCTACACCCAGGTCGATGGCCGGCTGCAGCTGCTTCATGTCTTCCTCAGTATATTTGCCCAGCACCCAGTCTATCTGGCCGCCACGTGGATAATCGTTGCCGATGCCCATGCGCAGGCGGGCATAGTTCTGACCGATAAGCTGCTGGATATGTCCCAATCCGTTATGGCCGCCGTTGCTGCCGTTCGCCTTCAGTCGGAAAGCACCCAGAGGCAGGGCTAGCTCATCGCTGATAACCAGCAGTCGGCTCTGGTCAATCTTTTCCTGATTCAGCCAATATCTTACCGCATTACCGCTGAGGTTCATGAATGTGGTAGGTTTGAGCAGGAAAATCTTTCTTCCCTTGAGCGTAGTTTCGGCTACGAAGCCATATCGCTTATCCTCAAAATGAATATTGGACGCTTTAGCAAAAGCGTCCAATACCATAAATCCTGTGTTGTGCCTGGTGCCGGCGTATTCATCGCCAGGGTTACCAAGCCCACAAATCAAATATTTATCCAATGTTTGATAATGCTTTACTCAGGTTCGTAAAATCTCTAGATGACTCAGTGATTAAGCCTCTGCATCATCAGCAGCCTGAGCTGCGAGCTGAGCGTTACGTGTCATCTTGATAGAGCAAACTACAACAGCCTTGCTTGTAGCCAACTCGAGACCCTCGAATGAGAGGTCACCTACCTTGATGCTCTTACCGATCTTCAACTCAGTAACGTCGATATCGAGGTGCTCAGGAATAACCTGGTAAGGAGCTGTAACGTTGATCTTACGGATAGAGAGGTTCATACGACCACCATCACGTACACCCTGTGCAAGACCTGTCAACTTAACTGGAATACCGATAGTGATAGGCTTCTGGTCGTTAACCTCGTAGAAGTCAACGTGCAGAGGAGCGTCTGTTGTTGGGTGGAACTGGATCTCCTTCATGATAGCAGTGTGGCTCTCACCGTCGATGATGAGGTTGATAACGTATACATGAGGAGTGTAGATGATTTTACGCAACTCAGCGAATGGAACTGCGAATGACAAAGCCTCAGGAGCACCGTTCTCGCCCCTTTTCTCACCATAAAGGTTACATGGAATCAAACCTTCCTTACGCAATGTCTTAGAAGCTTTCTTGCCAAGGTCTGTGCGCTTCTGACCTGTTACATTAATCTCTTTCATTTTGTGTTACTCTAAATTAAGTTATTAATAAAAATGTGCCTTAACTCGCCATCACACGGATTAGCTTTGCTTAAAGCGGGTGCAAAATTACGAAAATTATTTGGAATGAGCAAACTTTTTGCCGAAAAACATGTTCTACATGCAGAAAAAATATTGAAAATACAATTTTTTGCTTAAATAAACTGAAATTTTTGCCCGTTTTCTTGTCTATTACCTATTTAATGTGTATTTTTGCAAGCGTATTAGGTAATTTAATAAATGAATCTTTTAAAAACATTAGAGAATGATTAATAGGGATTTGATAAGACGTAAGATTGTGCAGTTAACCTACGCATACTATCAAAACAGCGATCATAACATGGATAACGCTGAGAAGGAGCTGATGTTTAGTCTCTCCAAGTCATACGATTTGTACAACTACATGTTGCAGCTCATCGTTGCCATCACCCAGGAGGCACGCAAGCGCTACGATGTAGATGTAGCTCGTGCCAAGAGAGAGGGTGAGCAGGAACCTTCACCACGTTTCGCATTCAATAAGTTCGCTCTGCAGCTCGAAGAGAACAAGATGCTGCTCGAATGGATAGATGTAAAGCATTCCAACTGGGATGAGGATATCGAAATGGTGCGCAAACTGTATACTGCGATTACGTCTAGCGATCTCTATGCTGATTATATCAGCGGTGCTATTGATGAGGAACTCGCCGATCTCGACGAGTACAGCCGCGACCGCGAGGTATGGCGCCGCATCTACAAGCTGTTCATTCAGAATAATGAAGATCTTGATGCATTCCTTGAGGAGAAGAGCCTCTACTGGAATGATGACAAGGATATCATAGATACTTTCGTATTGAAGACTATCAAGCGTTTCAACCCGAATGCTAAGGCCAAGCAGGAATTGCTGCCAGAATACAAGGATGCTGAAGACAGAGAGTTTGCACGCAAGCTCTTCCGTGCTACCATCCTCAACTGCGATACCTACCAGCGCTATATGAGCGAGGCTTTGCGCAACTGGGATTTCTCACGTCTTGCCTATATGGATGTAATTATCATGCAGATTGCCATCGCTGAGGTTATGAACTTCCCTGGCATCCCGGCTACCGTCACTATCAACGAGTATGTAGAACTTGCCAAGGCATACAGCACTCCTCGAAGCGGCGGTTATGTTAACGGTATGATCGACAACATCTGCCGCGAGCTCATCAGCCGCAACCTCATCCAGAAGGAGATGCCTGAGCGCAAGCAGCACGCACAGCACGGCGAACATGCCGGCAAACAGCGCCCAGACAACCAGCACCCAGCCGGCCGTCGTCCGCGCATTCATCGCGCTCCGGGCGAGGGTGAGTAAATAACGGAGGCCTTTCTTGCTGGTCACACCTTTTTTATATGTAGAACATAAATAATAATAGATAATACTTTTAACGACATGACAAATTTAGTATTGCAAGCAGCTGCCGGTGGTAGCAGCATGAGTTTTCTCATCATGATGGTAGCTATCTTCGCTATCATGTGGTTCTTTATGATCCGTCCTCAGCAGAAGAAGCAGAAGGAAATCCGCAAGTTCCAGAATGCTTTGGCAGAGGGTACCAAGGTGGTTACAGGCGGCGGTGTTTACGGCACAGTTAAGCGTGTTAACCTCGAGGCTAATACCGTTGATGTTGAGATAGCTCGTGGCGTGGTAATCACTGTAGCTAAGGGCTACGTGTTTGCTGATGCAGCTAGTCAGACACCTAATGCGTAGTATCAAGAGCATATTAAAAGCTGTCAGAAACTTCCTGTTCAGTGGTCTGAATAAGGAGTTTCTGATTTTTTTGTTCTTTCTCGCTCTCAGCGGCATCTTCTGGCTGATGATGACGCTCAATGAGACTACAGAGAGAGAATTCAATATTCCTGTGCAGTTAACGGGCGTGCCCCGCAATGCGGTGATAACCGGCGAACTCACTGATACCGTGCATATTACGGTGCGCGATAAGGGATTCACACTCGTTACCTATGCTTACGGAGGCAAGATTCATCCGCTCACATTCCGGTTTGCCAATTATGCCGACGAAGAAACGGGAACGGGACAGATTCCGATGGCTGATGTGCAGAAACAGGTGGCATCCCAGCTCTATGGCTCTACCAAACTGCTCTCCATTAAGCCGGCAAAATTCGATTTCTTCTTCACCTACGGCTCTTCCAAGCGAGTGCCTGTGGTGTTCAGAGGTAAGATTACAACCAGCAAGAGCTATTATCTGGCGCATACCGAATTTCTGCCGTCTATGGTTACGGTTTATGCCAACAAGAAGCAGCTCGATGAGTTGCAATCGGTAGAAATCGAGCCGTTCAACATGCGCAACCTGCAGGATACCATTCATCGCAGCGTACCTATCAAGAAGATACGTGGCATGAAGATTGTGCCTCAGATGGTGCGTCTGGCGGTATATCCTGATGTGCTTACCGAAGAGTCGGTCGATGTGCCTGTTACGGCCATCAACATGCCTGATAACATGGTGCTCCGTACCTTTCCATCTAAAGTGGCGGTAAGATTCACCATCGGAGCCAGCCTCTTCAGAACCATCAAACCGAGCCAGTTTAAGGTGGTAGTAGATTATAACGATCTGGTTAACAACCCTTCTGACAAGTGCCAACTCCAGTTGCGCAGCGTGCCGCGCTCGGTGAGCAAGGCGCATCTCGAACTGGAAATGGTAGATTATCTGCTGGAACAGCAATGATGATTAGTAATTTATAATTTACAGTTAATAATTCATCGTGATGAAGATAGCGATAACGGGCGGTATAGGTAGCGGAAAGAGCTATGTGTGCCGGATATTAGAGAAACAGGGCATCAGGGTTTACGACTGTGATGATGAGGCTAAGCGGCTCATGCGCACCGATGCCCGCTTGCAGGCTGGCTTGAAGAAGCTGGTGGGCAATCAGGTTTACAGTGCAGAGGGCGTTTTGCAGAAGCCCGTGCTGGCTCAGTTTCTGCTGGCTGGCGAGGCTAACAAGCAGGCTGTCAACGATGTGGTTCATCCGGCTGTGGCGCGCGATTTCGAGCAGAGCAGCTATGAGTGGATGGAGAGTGCCATCCTTTTCGATAGCGGTTTCTACCGCCGTATCCACCTCGATTTCGTGGTCTGCGTAACGGCTCCCGTTCCGGTCCGCATCCAGCGCATCATGCAGCGCGACCATATCCCGGCTGAGAAGGCGCAGCAGTGGATAGATGCCGTCATGCCGCAGGAAGAGCTTGCAGCCCGCTCCGATTTCGAAATCGTGAACGATGGCGAGCAGGATATCGAAGCACAGGTAAGAAAATTATTGGATATCATTAATAATAAAGAATAATAGAAAAGACAATGGAAACAATCCTTTCAATTGCAGGCAAACCAGGCCTTTATAAATTGGTATCAAGAGGTAACAGAAACCTCATCGTAGAAACACTCGATGAGACTCACAAGCGTATTCCAGCTTTCGCTACCGACCGCGTAACAAGCCTTGGTGACATCGCTATGTATACAGACGCTGATGAGGTGCCACTCTGGGAAGTGCTCGACAGCGTAAGCAAGAAGGAAGAGGGCAAGCCTAGCACTTTCAACTACAAGAAGGCGCCTGTTGCTGAGCTCCACGCTTATTTTGCTGAGGTTCTTCCAAACTACGATCGCGACCGTGTTCACGACAGCGATATCAAGAAGCTCCTCCAGTGGTACAACATTCTTGCTAAGTACGGCATCACCGATTTCAAGGCTACTCTCGCTCCTACAGAGGGTGAGAACGTAGATGATCGTGCTGAGCAGGTTGCTGAGTAAATTCCGTCAGATTTTTTAGGCACGGATTTCACGGATTACACGGATTTTTTTCGAGATAATAACTCATTTCGAGCATGTCTCTATAAACCCGTGTAATCCGTGTAATCCGTGCCTGTTTTTTTCCTTCAGTCTATAAATCCGTGCCTGATTCTTATTTCTCAATCTTCTTCAGTTCCTTCTCAAATCTTCTGCGATACATTTCTCCCGCTATGGTCAGACCAAACGGGAAGGCAATCCAGATGCCCAGAATGCCCAAGCCGCAAGGGAAACCCAGGGTGTAGCCCAGCGGCAAGGAGATGACGAAATAGGCAATGAAGGCATAGAGCACCATCGGCTTCACACAGGCGATGCCACGCAGCGCATTGGCAAAGGTATACTGCAGTCCGTCGCCAAACTGATATATCATCAACAGGATAATCAGCGTAGCCACATACGCCTGCACCTCCACATTATCATTAAACCAGCCACCTATCTGATGGCGAAGCAGGAACACCGGCAAACCCATACACAGCGAGAACAGCAGGTTCAGCCGGAACCCGTCGTAGGCATTGCGGCGAACTGCCCCGTAGTCCTTCTGCCCCATAAAATGGCTCACGCGGATAGCCAGCGCAGCCGCCATGCCCGAAAGCACGAGATAGAAGAGCTGCGAGAGGGTAATCATCACCTGATGAGCCGCCAGCGGAATGGTTCCCAGCCAGCCCACCATCACACAACTCAGCGTGAAGGCAGCCGATTCCATGCCCAGCTGCAGCGCCACAGGCCAGCCCAACCGGTTCATCTCCCTGAAGTCAGCCTTGGTCAGAGAACTGTGCAGAATATCGCGTCTGTATTCCCCAAGATTCTTGCCCGTCATCAGCATGCACACCATCGCCAGCGCCATCAGAATGCGGCTCACCAGCGTCGAAATACCGGCTCCCAGCAAACCCAGTTCCGGGAAACCCGCCACACCGTAAATCAGTACCCAGTTGCCCAGGATATTGATTATGTTGCCGCCAATCATCGCCCACATCGCCACCTTGGTCTGTCCGAGTCCGTCGAGAAATTGCTTCATCGTGAAGAAGATGCCCATGAAGAGCACCGAGGCGAGGTTTACCAGAAAGTAAGGGCGGATGAGCGAGAGCAGCTCTTCAGGCTGTCCGATGCGCCCCAGATTCAGGTAGAGCACAACGAGGGCGAGGGTGAAGATGATGCCCGTCAGCATGTTGGCACAGAAGGCATTGCGCACTTTCTGTCCGATGCAGTCGGTCCGTTCCTCGCCGTAGAGCCGTCCGATGATAGGAGTGAGTCCGTAGGTGAATCCCATATAGGATACGAAAACGAGACCGAAGATATTGTTCACCAGTCCGGCAGCCGCCAGTTCGGGTGTACTGTGATGGCCTATCATCAGCGTATCAGCAAATCCCAGGATGATGGTACCCAGCTGTCCTATGATGATAGGAATGCCGATAGCCAGCAGTTCCCGGTAGTGATGTTTCTTGTTTGTTGTTATTGATGTCGTATGATTATTCATATTTGCTTTTAATTACTAATCTATTTCCTTTATTCTGCTTAAGAGCATGCAAAGTTACGGCTTTATTCACTAACTACCAAATTTTTCTCCCCTTTTTTTTGAGGACCAGCGATGGAATCGCTGGGAACGGGGCGCAAAGGGGCGCAAAGGGGCGCAAAGGGGCAGAAAGGGGCAGGAATAGGCAGGAAGAGGCTTTTCTCCCTCCTGTCCCCGTTCCCAGCGATTCCATCGCTGGTCCCCCTAAAAAAGGAAAAAAGAGCCTAGCTTACCCCCGCTAGGCTCTTTTTACTTTTTTACCTTTTTACCCTTTTACCTTTAAATGTATGAACTTCCTTCCTCTTTCTGTCCATACGAGGTAGGTGTGGGTGTAGGCGGTGCCCAGTTTCTCCTGTGCCCCATCGCAGTGAGGGTCGGGGAGGGTAGAGTAGCGGGTGCGGCTCTTCGCCAGGCCCATGTGGGCATAATCAGCATAGAGCAGATACTGGCCGCTCTGGTAGTACTGGATATGAAGGGCACAGAGCTGGCGGTTCAACTCCTGTGCCGTGATACTCAGCTCCTTCGCTATCTGCGTGGTGGTATAGCAGGAAACAGAGTTGAGCACATTGTCGGTGTAGAGCGCCTTCGGCAGAAGATGATCCACCTGATTCTCCAACTGGATGATGTTCTCACCGTTCTTGGCGATGCAAACCACCTGTTCGTCTACCACACCGTTCAGCCGACGAATCTCCGTATCCTGTTCTCCGATGAGTTTCTTCTGCTGATCAATCTGCACTTGCTGGTTTTTCAGCAGATTCTCCTTCTCCTTGAGTGTAGCTCTGAGAATCTCTTCAGCATGCCGAATCGTCTCCTCATCACTCTCGCCCTGCTTTACCGGAATATAACCGCCCGTCTTGCGAATCTGTGGCAGCACCTCGGAAGTAACCCAGTTTTTGAACTTCACCGCCGTTGGAAGCTTGGACCCGAGCACCAAAGCATAGAATCCGCTCTCGTTAACGAAAGTCATCTGACACCAGCGATTTGCTGCAGCTCCATCCTTCTTTTTGCCAGTCACTACCCATACGTCGTGTTTCACGACGCAAGGGTCATCAACATGTCGCTGGATGGCATCACGCTGGTTTTTATACCCCAGCACATCACAGACATCTTTCGCACAGAACAAGGGTTCTCCATCTTCATCGGTTAAGGTGCGAATCTTACCGAATTCAGGGTTTTCGAACACGACAGCATTACCCGCTGTCTTTTCATTCTTCATTTCTTCCTTTTTTGTATTTTCTTCTGTTTTCATGTTAACAATAGTTCGTTAATAATTCAATAATGTGCTAAGCAGCTATACGCTGTAAGCACGAGAGATCTTTGAAAATCTTGCTAATTAAAGTTCGGTTCGGGGTGTACCCGCTTGCTTTAAAAATTCGTTTCACCAGATAAATGTTGGTCATCAGTGACTTGAATGAAGACATAGAATATTTCATTCCCATCTCCTTCATAGTTACCTTGGCAACATTTAGTGATGTGAACGAAGCATTGAAAGCAAAATCGAGTTTCCACTTATCGCGAGCCTGGCAGTCCATAAGACCAGTATAGCCTTTGGCGTCACGAAAGCAAAATTCGATCTGGAACCTGGTTCTATAATAAAGAAGTACTTCTTCACCCGAAAGTGAGGTGTCTGTAGAGAAGAATAGTTTCTTCTTGCCATTCGGCATCTGCCAGATGACAAGTCTAACTTTACACCTGAGTGCCTTGGAATAGGCTATCAAAGTATAAGCTGTTCCTTCTATATCTTTCATCTCCATCTTCTCCATTCGAGTGAGGTCAAGATTCTTCATATCAATCTTGCCATCCTTGGTCTTTGGGCGACCACGTTTTCCAGTACGTGGACCAGCATAGACATAAAAGAGACAAGCATTGTCACGAAAGCGGCTTATCAAAGAGAACCCTTCTTTCTTTATCCCATTAACAAATGTACTTGTAGAGAAGTAAGCATCTGCAACTATGAGGGTTGAGAGTTTAAGAAGTTCCTTGCGGTAACGCTTAATGACGCTGATATAGAAATCTACCATAGTCTTGTTTCTAAGACTCAGTTCTTTATTACTTAGCGACTGGTGTGCTTTTAACATCATGCAGTCTTTGGCATCAATATCAATGAGGCCAATACCCATGATTTCGAGACCATGTTTAACAGACTGTGCACATCCCGACCAAAAACGACCGATATGTGGAGTCTTCTTGCCAGCTTTGCTGATGTAGCTGGGATCAATGGCAATAGCCCATCTTCCCTGTTTACCAAAGAAGCGCTTGGCAAGTGAGACATTAAGTTTGAGCCAGTCAATGCTTTTCGACTTTTTTAAGCCGAATGCGTTGCGATAGGTTTGCTCAACATGCGAGCCATACCTCCCCATTTGGGTGAAATTTATCTTTCTTGGTATTACCATGAACAAAATTATCACCTCGATGAGTATTTTCTCGAAACTTTTTGTTAACTTTGCAGCCGAATCTTCAACTGCATCTTTAAAGATATCCATATATTGGTCAAGTCCTGTATTCATATAATTTTGCGTTTGTCGTGATTTGCAAAGTTACTGAAAATCAGCGACTTGACCAACTTTTTATAGTTAAGTTTTCATAAGAATTTCTTAATATAAGTTATTGATTTACAGACGATTAAATATTAATTTAACGCAGTATTGTGTTAAAAATGGTATTAAAATTAAACACTAATCACTACTCACTACCCAATGGTAATCCAAATGCTCTCATCCCTGTCTCTCGCAGCGGTAATGGCATTGATGAGGCGGTGGAGCCAGATGCGGGAGTTCACAACCATGCCCTTCACACGGTTTTCACCCACCAGGATGCAGCCCTGCGTATCATCGGGATAATTGCCGGCATGGATGCGGATGCCCTTAAAATTGGGGACACCCAACAGCAGCGGCAACCACATCTTAAAACTCGGCGACTTGCTGATCACCAGCGGATAAGTGCCCTCAGGTATCGCCGTCTTGCCCTTCATCTTCTGCGCCTTCTTGCCCGATACACGCCCCAACCGCACATTCTCCTCGGCAGGACTTAGCTCCACACCCAGAAGGTTGCGCCAGCACGGCTCCAGCGTATCACAGAAATACGAGTCCGCATTCAGCTTCTCCTGGGGCACCTCGCACACCGTCTTCAGCCCCCTGCACTTGTTCACACTCTCAATCGTGCGCTTCTTCACATCCTCATCCTTCAGGATGTAAAGGCGACCTATCGTGTAGGTCTTCTTCTTCGCTATACGTTTTAAAACTATCTGCATAAGTAAAAATAAATTTAAGATTTAATAACCATACAGTCGTGGCGGTACTTAAGCTTCTCAAAACTGTCACAACTGTCACAACTGTCACGCTTGCCCGTATACTGATACGCCCGCCTGATGTAATTCCGGTGCAGCCACTGCCTGATCATCATATCGGTACCCTTCGCATCCAAACCATGCTCCAGCCGGATGGCAAGCAACTGCGCAGCCGTAAAGCTATCGGGCAGTATCTGTAAAAGATTCTGAGGCCCACGCTTCGAACTCCTCTGCGCCGTATAGTTCTCCTTCGCAATCATGTCGCCGAAGAACCGCATCTTGCAGTACAGGTCATACTGCTCGCTCCAGCGGATAAACTCGTCAATCTCCGGCTCCCACTTGCAACCATTGGCTACATACAGCACACACGCCTTCAGGTAAGCGATGACGTTGGCACGGAACGAGAGATTCTCAAACGTCCTGTCCTGCGACAGCCGGGCAAACTCAGCATTCTCATCCTTCAGTTTGAGGGCAAGCTGAAACGCCTCCTTACACTCAATCAGGCCCGTTACTTTGTTCAGATTTTCGATGTAAGGTCGTAGCGCCTCACGGTACGATTCATCATAAGTTCCGTAAACAGGCATATCTTCGCCGATTTCCCTTTCGGGGATGGTACAGAAGTTGATACGGCTGATAGGACCATCGGTAAGAACCTTAGAGAAGTAACGCTGACCCTTCTGGATGGTGGTAGATGCATTCCAGTTGAACCGGATGGTAACACGCTCCGTTACACTCATCGTTCCCACGCGAGTTTGTCCGTATTTATTACCTGGGTCTGCTGCCAGACACATGATGCGGAACTGCTGACTTCCGCTGCCCTTGAGCGCATCAAACTGGTCTAGCTCATTGAGCGAAGTATAGAGGAAATGTTCCTGCGCTTCGGCCGTTCTCATCACGAAAGCCGGGTTTGTCATATCCGCATCAATCTCCTGGATAATCAGGTTTTCAGGTCTCTTGCGCTTATCCTTGTTGGCACCCTTGCGCAGCATCTCATCCTTCCACGCCTTTTCGCGCTTCAGGTTTTCAGCATCCCTCAGCCTGATATCCTCCATAATGAAATCGATAGGCCTGTTCACGCTGCTCTTACCCGCTCCGGTACCCGCAAGCAGCAGCGTCATCAGTCTCGCCTCGTGCTCCACGTTGTCAATATACCGGAACCTCGTCTTCCAGAGATGCGTAGCCAGCGGTGGGAAGATAGCGTGCGCCACAGCCGGCTTATAAACTTCCGGCGTCCTCGATATCAGCAGCTCCACCAGCTTCGGCAGTTTCTTCGGCATCTCCGGCGGGTCAGGATAATCCTCCTCGGTACTTTGAACTTTGAGATTCGAACTTTGAACAATATAATTAGTCACAGCATTCGAATTATTCACTCTTCGTTCTTCACTCTTCACTTCATTCGCCTTCTGCTCTGCCAGCGCATTCACCCTCATCACTTCCCTCGACATCGGCTTCGTATTGTCAGCATATTTCGCATAGAAGTCATGAATCAGCTGATGGCAGTCGTTCTCCTGATAGTAGCTCGGCATTTTCACCCTCACCACCTTCATCAGTTCCTCTTCCTCCATCACCCTCGAAGCACCGGCGCTCATGATAGCGAGCAGCGAAGAGTGTCTCGACCCCACGGTATCAATCTCCATACCCCCGAGTCCGGCAGCCTGCGTAAAGAGGTCAAACGCAATCAGATTCTTCTCCCTGGCTCCCAGTCCGCCAGCATCCTGATTGCCTCCAGAATGCCCGATATGAGGAGCATCAGCACCATGGCTATTACCAGGTTGGGCAGGCTGAACAGCAGAGCCAGCAGAAACAGCAGTATTGCCGTCGTTGCCCGATAGTCTATTATTTTCATTATTCTTACCATTGTCATTAACTTTTAACTGTAAACTATTAACTTTCCCTCTTCCGTCCATGGTCAGTCCGCGGTCCAGATACGCCTGCCTTCGCATCAGAATCTCCTTCTCGCTCAGCACGGCGCACCACATTTTCGACCTGTAGATTTCCGAGTCCTTATCGGTGAGATAAATCATTCTCTCGGGTGTGATGCAGCTCTCGTCATACGGCACCCCCAGCGCCTCGCAATACGCCTTCTGCGTCTCCTCGATGGTCATTCCCACCGGCAGTCTGATACCGATGTGCAGCTTCTTCCGGGCACTGTAGCAGAGGTGCAGCAGCGAGCCGTTCCAGATGCTGTCAGAGCAGTTCAGCTCCCTTGCCTTCTCGATAGCCTTGTCTACATACTCCCTGTCATCCACGTCGATGATAGTCTGGAACATGAAGCTCTCGGGCTGTGCATTCTCCTGTCTGCGCACATTGTTCTTGAAAATGCCGTAGTGGGGACAGAAGAAAGGCAGTTCGCTCTTCAGCCTGTCCTGCGCCTTCTTCACCGCCTCTGCATCGTTGACATTCATCTTCGGGATAGGCAGTTCGCCCCTGATCTGCTGAATCATCTTCCTGATTTCCGGCGATGCAATCACCTTGTCATACACCGCCATACTGTTGGAAAACACCTTCCCCTTATTGCCCTTGCGATAAGGGTTCAGTGCTATTACATGTTGTGTTTCTGTCATGTTATTTCGTTAATAAAAGATTGGTTTGTGGGGTAATCCCCTCTTCCGTTTTCACCACTCTCAGCCGTCTGTAAGGAGGAGGACTGAACACATACGCTTTCACTTCCATCATTTTAAATAATTTAGAAGATTGGGGGCTCCCACCATGGTTGATGTGCAGATACACAAAAGCCCCCGAAACTCAGACCGCATTGGTTCTGAATTCCGGGGGCAAAGGTAAGGCAAATTTCTCGCTTCTACCTAGTACGTACTATGTACGCGTACTAGTACTACCTGCCAGATTAACCTCTGATAGCAGGCATCACTTTTTCGAGGAAGGGAATCGTTTTCTTCTGATCCATTCCTCGGTTGTAGGCGGCTCTCATCGAGTTCGGATTAGGACCCCAATAATTGCCGAATACGCTCCATATATTATCGATTTTCAACTCTGTACCTATCTGGTTGGCAAGGATGGCAGCTTCGGATGAAGACAGTCCTGATGGCATGAAATTTTCGGTTACCAAGCCTATCTCTATCAGGTTGTTCTTTATCCTCTGAGCCTTTTCCGTTTTCAGCTCAGCCGGCATCTCAGCATTTCTGCATGAGTTTTGCTCACAGGCATTGCTGCCATAATAGTTCTCCACATGCTCGAAGTACGAGCTACCAGCGTTCATGATGATCATTCTTTGTCCAGACATTTCTCATCCTCCTTTCCCTGATAGTTGTTCATGTGTTCGATATATTGTCCACCATTCATCTGTATGGTATTGTTGATAACGATGGTAAAGTGCTTTATTACGAAGCGAATAAATTTTCTATAGAAAAAAAGTTTCATCTTCTTTTGTTGTTTTTATGTTGATTATTAAATTGTTTCCTCCTCATTTTAGCAGAGGGCGTGTGTTTGCGCTAACGTTTTTAGCGTAAGCCGCTGGAGGCTGCCGAGCGCCTACTATCGTAAGGTGTGGGGGCGGGTAAGGTTGTGTTTACATTCTTTTTGTTGTTGATTTTTTATGTTAATACTAGGCTTCTGATGTTAGCATCTTGACCGGTTATTTCTTATTTAATGATTAAAATTCATCGTTTTGTCCGATTAGTTCCAAGAAGCTGATTGCTATAATACCGAAAGTCTTCTTGTATTTTTCCATGGCTTCCGTGCATTTCACTCTCTTTTTATTCAACACATCAATCTTTTTCCTTTTCAGACTTAACTTCATTTTATCATCTTCCTGGAGATTTTTCAGTTCCTTGTCACATGTTTCCTTAAGTCCATTGAGGAAACTTGCTATGATTCCCATCGTCCTAGCCATCGTTTTAACAGTTATGGTTTGATCCTTTTCACATATCCGTTTAAATGTAGTGTGATCGAAACTGAAAATCTTTTCAACGCTAGTGGGACCCATCAATTTGTCACGACACAACTCGCTTAAGAAGTCTCCTAAGCTTTCTAGGCACCTTTTCTTAACACGGTCTAGGTCCTTTTGGGTTATGTTCATCTTTTTTGGCATAGCGTTAAAATTTGCTGCAAAGGTTATAAAAAAAAGTCATATAACCAAATAGGAAGTGAGTGTTATAAGACTCACGGATTTTAACGAAATTTGTGCGTTCGTGGTATGTTTGACCGATGGAAAAAGGCTAAATGATGCAAGAAAAGAGATTTTGTTCAAATTCTGTCTGTAGCAGCACGTATGCGGTTTGAAACCTCGCATAGTGCTCCACGGAGCATATTCTTCTCTTCTTCGGTGAAACTTCCCACTCCACCATTTCCATCGATGCCGTCGAGTTTGTGATAAAGCCATGATGCTGACAACATTTGGGCACAAAAAGCCCCCGATGCGTCACGCACCAGGGGCTTAAAGAGTTCATTTAATTACTTTATGAAAACACAACCATCAAAAGACGGCTGCTTGTAAATCCGCTTTAATATTGTCCATACAGGCGTTGAGTCGTTGGTATGTTTTCTCTCCAGCGGTCTTGACTCCACTTACATACTGGCGCATGAGCGATGGGTTGATGCCTGCACGTCTGGCAATCTCGGTAGCGTTGAGAAAGGAGAACTCCTTGAAGAAAGCTTGCACGTCGTACTTATATGTAAACGTCAAGTCTTGCAAGGCCTTGTTGTTAGGGTCATCATCCCTACATTCCTGAAGAGCCTTCATGAAGTCGGCCTTGGCTTCCTCAGCGGTCGCACCATCGCCATCTATGACACCATAATTACCCAATGGCTCATCATTGTAACAAGAGTACCCGCCATTACCATATTCTAAAATCAGCACTACATTCTTTGCCATATATCTTATTTGTTTAAAATTCCCATAAAAAGAGTTCTCCACATGTCCATCACGCAACACGCTCAATTGCAAGGTTAAGGGCAGTTGCCCGGACTATTGTCCGAGCAACGTCTTTTTAATGCGTCTAAGCAACCCTGTCTTAACCTCATGGCTACCATGTCTTGGAATTCTGATTTTCATCCCATTCTTGGGATTGAACCATTCATCGTGCTCGGCACCATGTCGAGTGATAAAGCATCCCGCTTTAGTCAACTCATTGTACAATTGATTGTGTTTCATTGTTGTAATTAAACATGTAAAAGAACTCTTTGTCTGAATGACACTGCAAAGGTAGCTAAAAAGCTACAAAATACCAAATATTTAGGTAGCTTTTCCGCTATGTTAACTAAACTTTAACATTTGGGGGCAAAAAACATCTATCGCGTAAGAGAAGAAAGCGATAATTGAGTACTTTTGGTTATGGCTTGACAACGTAAAACCCGATGTCAGCGTCACGGTTCATGTCATTTTATGACCACGTGACTATCACTCCTTAAACAAGTATCGCCAACCACGTGAAAAGCGATACCTGTAACCACGCTAATGAAGCGGTATCATTTGTAATTACTCCTTTATATTCATATTTTTACCCCTTCCTTTTCTACGTTCCTGACGAAGGGTGTATTCCTATACTTTTCCCATTCCTGGGCGGTATACATCACGGGGTTGATTTCCTCGCCCAGTTCCCATCCGAGTTCGGTCAGTGGGTAGGTGATGTTGTCATAATCGTCAGCCATGAGTTTCTTCTTATCCAATATGATAAGGATATCCCAGTCACTATCCTCCCTGGCGGTACCTCTGGCTTGCGAGCCGAAAAGTATCGCCTTCCCGCTAGCCGGCAAGTTTTTCGCCAGGCATTCACGGATAGCCGCCAATATATATTTTTGTTCTTTCTGCATGTTAATGAAATCAATGGTGATGCAAAGATATAGCAAAATATTTATAGAGCCAAATATTAACGTAACTTTCTGTATTGTAAGGGAGAAATACCTATGATTCTTATGATTAAATGCCTTTTGTTTTTTTGTGAGGAAAATAAAAATGCGGAAGAAGTATTGGGTTCCAATTTTTTTTATTACTTTTGCAGAAAAGTATATAGGATTATGAATTATATGTCAAATACTCATATCGTGTGTATTGATGAAGGAAAGTTTTTCTTCAATCGATTTGTTGCTGAGCGAAAACGATGTTTTCGTCCAACTGCTATTTTGATGATTAGATATTTGTTAAAATAGTTACGTAGTCTTTCTAATTGTGTTTAGTATAATATCATTTTAACGTATAATGAAAATGGGAAATAAATTCATTAAACGAGTTTGGAATATAAGTATGCATTTCTTAGAAAATAAAGGTTTGAATACATTTATATCAGATAATAAATTGCTGATATATTTAGTTGGTTTTTATTTTTGTTTTGAAGAATTATTTGACTCTTTGTGTAATGTATATTTGTTGCCAATATTGAAATACTTTACTGTAAGTGTGATGTCATCAATAGTGTTTATTCTGTTACTTACAGGGATTCTTTATAATGGTTGTAGAAAGTATAAGAGAAGAGTACTTGTCAGTAATAAAACTATTGGCTTCAGTATTTTTATCTTATATCTTTGGGGAAAATATCGTCTATGTACTAATTCTGCTTATTCATTATTTATTTCTTCTCTTAGTTATGTCGATTTTATTCCACTTCTGGTGGGAGAATATATCTTTTTGAGGTTATTTCGTCGTGCCCCAAAGGAAAGTAACGACTCTTCTGATGGATTTTTTATTGATGAGCCAATAACAAGTAGTGAGGAAGATTTGTTGAATCGAAAAATAGATGCCTATGATGCTGCTGAAAAACTGTTGGCTACAAAAACAGAAAATAATGCCTTTACTTTTGGCATTGTTGCACCTTGGGGAAACGGAAAGACTTCTTTTTTGTATATGATGAAAGAGCATATAGATGCAGAATTTGCTGATGATGTAGTTACCATATCATTCCATCCTTGGAAATATGGAAAGTCGTCTAATTTAACATATTTGTTCTTTGAAGAGTTGAGTAAGGCTCTAGCACCATATAGCACAATTTTTTCTCGTGATATTATTCGATATGCTCGTACTGTGTCTAGTATTGAGAATTCTACGATGAAATTTCTTGGAAGTATATTGGGATGTTTGGTTCCTCAAACAGTTGAAGAACAGTATGAGGATTTGAAGAAGAAAATCAGTAATATGCAGAGGAAAATTGTTGTCTTTATTGATGATGTTGACCGTTTGGGGGCAAATGAAATAGAGGAGTTGTTTAGATTAGTACGAAATACATCAAACTTGCCTTCTATGTATTTTGTCATGGCTTATGATAAAAAGTATGTAGTAGATACTCTTAAAAATATGTTTCCATCCCATAGCCTAAGCTATACTGAAAAGATACTACAAGAAGAGTTTTTCCTTCCTGTAATCAAAAACAATGTCTTGAAAGTTGTTCTGCGGGAAAAATTATCTGTTTTTTTGAATTCAGAAGAAATGGAACAGGTAGATAAACTTCTTAACAGAGAATTGTTTAATTCAATTGATGTGTTTAGTTATATAGGAACTCTAAGGGATATAAAGCGTCTTGCAAACGCTTTACGTTTGCATCTTAGAAAACTTCATGGGGAAATTGATATCTGTGATTATATTATAGTAGAAATTTTAAGACAACAGTATCCTTTTGTTTTAGAACTTATTGTAGATAGGAAAAAAGATATTTTGTTGCTTAATAATAGTGGTAAATATGTTTATTTTAATGGGGAAAATGGTCCTGAAAAAAAGGAAGGTATCCTTGCTAAAATGTATCCCTTTAAGGGTTTTAATATCTTAGAATACATAGAGGCAAATAGTGAAGCATTATCTGTGCCTAAAGCTAAGATTGATAGTTTGAAGAAGTTGTTAGATGCTCTTTGGGGTGAATATAGAACATACAGTAGTAAGGGTATTAATGTTCCAGAATACACTCAAAGGTATTTGTATTCTTCTATATTGGATTCAGAAGTTTCTGATGTGAAGTTTAACAAGATATGGCTATCTCCTTTTGATGAAGTGAAATCAACGTTAAAGAAATGGATGGTAAACAAATCTTATTCTTTGGTGAATAAAGTAGAAAAGAGAAAAGTTGAAAATAAAGCAGATACTTATAAACAACTTCATATGTTGTTTTATATGGGCTCTATAGGGCATAAGTATGTGCCAGATTTTCGGGTGATTGTAGAACGAATAAAAATGTTGAAGGAGATGAATGATGAATCACGTGACTACCTTGCAGAAGATAAAGAAGAATTCTTGAACTGCTTATATGAAAATGATATCAATAGTTTTATGTTAGGTTTTTTGTGTAAACTATTTTATAATGGTTCTTTTGAAGAAGATTTTATTTTGTCTGAAGATGAGGTTATTAAGATTCAGCAAGATCTGTTTTTGCAATATATAGAAGCAGATCATCCGATGAGCGATGTGCTGGATTGTTGGCTTGATACCTCGCATGATGTTTGGATTGCAGATAGTAATGGAGATAGACATCCTGAAAAGATGGAGCATACGGAAGTATCACGCAAAGCGATGAAAGATTATGCGATAAATCACATAACAGAATTCGTAGAGTATACGATTTCTTGTAGTCTACCAAATACTAGTCGAAAATATCGTATAAATGGTATTGTACTGCAAATATGGGAAAGTTGGGATGAATATGATAAAGATGTAAACAGGCTGGATGTAAAAACTGCTAAGCTTCAAGAATATAAGGATTTTCTTAAAAAGATTAAGGAATTTGGTTTTAAAAAATCAGTCTCTTTTAATTTTAAAGAGTTGCATATTGAACAATAATCTTCTATAGATAATTAGTGAGGATAGCGTTGTTAATGGTATCATGTTTCGCTATCGTCACTAACTCTATCTGATGATGCATATTCAATCTTGCTCTTTTTTTAGAGAAGGTGTTGGTTAGAATGAACCCTATATATATGTAACTTAGTATAGCAGCGTGCGCGAGAATATATAAGATATTGAACTATAATATATTATACCCTGTTTTTAACATATAATAAAGGGTAATTATATAGGGGGCTTTCACACTTTTGCATAGGCCTTCATCATTCCTCCTGTCCTGTCTTCGACTTGACAGAGGGCTTTTCTGTTAGGCGTTCCGCCGAATTTGTAATTCGGCGAAAAAAATGTTCGACCTATAAAACTAGGGGATTTGAAATCCCCTTACTGGTATGATAGCATTTAATCGCTTAGAATTTGCTCTCACAAAAAGCGTTACATTACAGTTGTGACGGTTTTATTTTGACCCCTTATCACAATATGTGTTAGCATTCCCTAAAGCTTTGGATAGCCAAGCTGTATAGCACAAACAAGCAGTTCTAGTGATGCAGTGTTTTGCTGCGTTACTAGAACTGCTTGTTTATCAGTAATCTATGGCCTTTTCTTGTTTATAATAATCTAATGCCTTCCTTTTCCACGTTCTTACAAAAAGCAGTATTCCTATACTTCTGCCATTCCTTGGAAGAATACATTGCAGGATTTACCCCTTTTCCTGAGTCCTATTCTAATATGATAAATGGATAGGTTATAAGGTGTTTTAATATGATATATTCACTTTTTGTATATTCGAAAAAAGAATATATATTTGTGCCCAAAAATTAAGAGAAAATGGACAAGAGCATACATTCACATTTATATCATCAAGTCATAGGACGCTTGCGCGGTAAGCGTGAGAAATTGGGGGTTACGCAGATTCAACTCGCTGAATTATTGAAAGTTAACCAAACTTTTGTGAGCCGGATTGAAACCTGCGACCGCCGCTTGGATCTTATAGAGCTTCGACAGATTTGCCAGGTTCTGGGTATCTCGTTTGTAGACTTTGTTGCCGAAGTCGAAAGGGATATACTGAGCAAGGAAGAAAAGTGAATGATTAAAATAACCTAAAAATTGAACAATGAATAAAAAAATATACAACGTACTTGATTTGTTTTGTGGATGTGGTGGTATCAGTGAAGGATTTAGGCTCGCTGGCTTTAAAATTGTAGGTGGTATAGATTTCAATGAATATGCTACAATTACATTTAAACATAATTTTAAAAAATCTAAAGTCCATAATGTTGATATTGCTAAATTTCCAGACGAACAAATAGATGAAGAATATAGTGATGTTGATGTAATAGTAGGTGGTCCTCCTTGTCAAGGATTCTCTTCTGCAAATCGTTGGCAGAAAGAGACTGAGGATCCTAGAAATAAATTATTCTTTGAATATATTCGGTTTGTGCAACGGATACATCCTAAAGTCATTATGATAGAGAATGTGCGTGGTCTGCTTTCTCGTGACAATGGTTATGCTATTAAAAGAATTCAGGAAATTCTTGGGGCAGTAGAGTATAATATAAGCTATCAAGTACTTGATGCATCGGATTACGGTGTTCCTCAAAACAGAAAACGTGCAATAATTGTTGGAGTCCGAAAAGATTTCAAAGACGTTACTTTTGATTTTAATACAGTAGTAAAGCAAGAAAAAACAACTGTTGAGGATGCTATAGGTGAGTTGTATCAATTTGAAAAAAGCCCTGATGGGGCAAAAGAATTGAAAGAACCTGCAAATTCTAAGTTACGAGAATATCTTAGAAATGAGGATAATATAGTCTTGGATCACGATATAGTATATCCTGCAGAAAAAGTACAAAAGAGAATTAGTTTTGTACCTCAGGGAGGGAACTGGAAAGATGTGCCGCCTGAGTTGTGGCCAAATAACAGGCAGAACAGACATTCTTCTGCATATAAGAGGCTTGATCCATCGACTCAATCATGCACAATTGATACAGGAAATGCTCATAGCAATTATTTCCATCCTTTGTATAATAGAATTCCAACTATTAGGGAATCTGCACGATTGCAGTCTTTTCCTGATAGCTTTGAGTTTCAAGGACCTCGTGGTAGCAAATATAGACAAATTGGTAATGCTGTACCGCCATTGCTCGCAAAAGCGGTTGCAGATACTATAATTAAAATATTAGACAATGAAGATAATTGATTTATTTTGCGGAATTGGTGGACTCAGTTTAGGCTTTGAACAGGCAGGCTTTGAAGTCTGTGCTGCAGTGGACATGTGGGCTGATGCCGTTAAAACATACAATCATAATAGAAAAGATAAAGTTGCTAAAGTTATTTCAGTAGAGGATTTTAATGATAAAGAACTTTCTACTATAATAGCTAACGAAAAGATTACTGGCATTATTGGTGGTCCACCATGTCAAGGTTTTAGTACAGTAGGAAAGCGGGAAGTCGATGATCCTCGTAACAAAATGTATTTGGAGTTTTATAAGGCAGTTAAATTAGTTGATCCAGATTTTTTTGTTATGGAAAATGTTAAAGGAATGCTTACCTTGAATAAAGGTGCTTTTGTAAAAGATCTTTTAAAGAGATTTGGAGAGGATGGGTTGGGCTATACTATAAGTTACCAGTTATTAAATGCTGCTGATTATGGTATTCCTCAGAATAGATATAGGGTTTTCTATGTAGGCATAAAGAATAAAAAATTTATTTTCCCTGAGCCGTTTGATTATAAATTAACGGCAAAAGATGGAATCAGTGATTTAGAAGGGGCTACGCAAGAAAAATATGGTAGTGAGCCGCAAAATGAATATCAAAAAGCAATGCGTGGTAATACAAAAAAACCTCTAAACCAGGATTATACGGCTCATACAGAGAAAACAATTTCTATTATAAGCCAAGTTCCAGATGGTGGTAATATAAGAGATTTACCAGAAGAAATCTGGCATGTACGCAAGTACAATAAAGCTTTTGAAAGAATGGGTACTTTCAAACCTTCAAATACAATAGATACAGGACATAGAAATTATTTTCACTATTCTGAACCGAGAATACCAACTGTAAGAGAGTCTGCGAGAATACAATCTTTTCCAGATTCGTTTGAAATACTTGGAACTCGTGGAAGTCAATACAAACAGGTTGGGAATGCGGTACCTCCGATGTTGGCAAAAATTATAGCTGAGACAATAAAAACTGAATTGGTATGAATATAACATTGACGGTAGATACATATAAAGGGGTAGATGGCAGTAGTCTGTCATCTATTCGTTGTAACCAAATCGTTCAAGTATACGAAATGCTTGAACTTCTTGGTAACAAATTGCTTACCTATATTGATATTCAGGAAGAGGCGCAAAAGCAACAATTGTTTGGAGAAACTAATGCCAAAAGTGCAATTAGAACTTTTTTCCCTCTTTTGAAAAAAATAGGATTTGTAAATTACGATGATACATTTAGAGCAAATGAGTGCTTTACTGAGTTAGGAATACTGTTTGTTTTAGCTTGTAGAGCTATCAACAATGTTTCTGATAAAACGCCACATAAGGATATTGTCCTTGAAAGACTTGTAAATATCAAGCAATGTGCACAAAAGCAGGGGCTTGTAGAAATGTATTTAAATAAGGAATATGAAAATCATAATATGTGGGTGGCGTTGAAGTTATTAAAAGCTTTTACTATTATAAACTGGAATTACTTTCTTTATGCTTTGCATTGTCTCGAAATTGGTTTTTCTCTTGATGATGCTATTGAGGAAATTAAAAAGGTCAAGGATCAGATAGATACAATAACGTTTGTTAATGAAGAAGGTGAAAAATTGCCTAATACTTGTTACTCTTATATTAGAAGCTTTTTAGAGGAAGCTGGTATTATAAAAAAAGTTGGATCTAAAGAGTCTGCATTGGTCAATCCTTCTGATAAAATTTTCACTATAATAACTTTATGATATGGGAATTTATGATAATGATATAAAAAGAGATATAGCTGCAATATATGCGCTTCTTAATGGTGTTAAGCCTACGTGTACACTTGAGACCCCTCTCCAGCAAGTCTTCTATGGTGCTCCTGGAACAGGTAAATCGTTTGGAATTAAACTCGCAACAAAGAATCAGAGCAAGATTCGAACAACATTCCATCCTGATAGTGATTACTCTACATTTGTTGGATGCTATAAGCCAACTATGAGTAATGAGATTGGTAATGATGGTCAAGAGAATGGAGGCGGAAAAAAGCAAATAGAATATGCTTTTGTGGCTCAGTCTTTCTTGAAGGCCTATGTTAAAGCATGGGAATTCTATTGCAGTGCTGAAGGCGAAAAAGCTAAGGCCCAGTTTCTTATTATAGAAGAGATAAACCGTGGTAATTGTGCTCAGATCTTTGGTGACCTTTTTCAGTTGCTGGATAGAAATGAGGATGGCTACTCTACATACCCAATTGTTGCAGATACAGATATACAAAAATATCTTAGCAAAGAGTTTGGAAAGGTTAATTTTCCAGACGAATTGAATGTAATATACGATGATTATGATGGTAATATCGTAGAGGATATTAAGAACGGAACTGTACTCGTATTGCCTAACAATTTTTATATCTGGGCAACCATGAATACCAGCGACCAGAGTCTCTTCCCAATCGACTCTGCCTTTAAGCGCCGCTGGGACTGGAAGTATATCAAGATTAAGAAAGGCAAGAAGGAGAACGGCGAGGAACTGGGCTGGAATATCCAGATAAAGGATGCGAACGGAGAACCTGTAAAGATAATAGACGAGAATACAACGCTCTCCTGGTGGAACTTTATCCAGAAGGTGAATGAAATCATCGCTTCCATGACATCCAGCGCCGATAAGCAGTTGGGCTATTTCTTCTGCAAGCCGTCTGAGAAGGCAAATGAGACTGACGAGAAGCCTACCATCATCACGGCTGATACACTGGTGGGTAAGGTGATATTCTATCTCTGGAACGATGTTTTCAAGGACTATGGTTTTGAGGATGCTTCGCTCTTTACTTATCAGGAGGAAAATAATGGCAAGAAAACAGAAAAAGACCTTGCCTTCGCTGATTTCTATGATGAGGAAGGGGAACAGGTCAATACAGTGAGACTGGTTGACTTTCTGAACAGAATTATGAAGTGGCAAAATAATAATACGGAGAACGAATAATGTATATTCTATTTGAGGAACATCAGTACGAAAGCTCAGCTGTAGAGAAGATTCTGAAGGACATTTATGTGCTGCAGGATGTGGACAAGAAGGTGAGCGTGCAGTATGTGGGTTATTTCTATAATCCACAGCTGAGAGATTGTGTATTTATCCTGCCAAAGGTGCTCTTGAAGGATGATCCTCAAAAGAAAAAGGAGGTGCTGGCTGGCGTAACGCTGGAGGATGGGGAAACGGTATGCCCAGAACAGGTGTTGACGCCTCAGGAGCAGAAAAAACTGAGCCGGGAGTACCGTAAATTCATCTACGAATTCTCGGTCTGGGTATATAGGGCACTGAGCGTGTTCTATAAGGCTAATCCTACCAGCAAGGCTATCCTCTACAAACACATCACCCGAACAGGAAAGGGTAAGCGGCAGCATACGAATACTTATCTCGACATCGTTCTTTCGCTGATCAGGTTTAATCAGGAGAACCGTGACTTCGTGCTCTTTACCGTCAAGAATCTGCACCGTGGCAACAATAAGATTAACTGGACGAAAACCATCAGTCATTCTTCTGCCTTCATGCAGGGAAACGGAGCGCCTGTGTATCTGAAACTTGTCAATAAAAAGCGCATCGTGAACTATGAGGAGGAGCTGTTTATCATCTACTATAGCATTCTGAACTATCTGAATGCTGAATATGGTTTCCAAACGCCTATCAATATCCAGTATGAACTGATTACGGGTAAGCAGTTTAAGGAATATCTGAAGGGCATGGGCAAGATGAGACTCATGCAGATTAAGTATAAGTATTTTTCGGATAAGGCGCTGCAGCTCTGGGATATGTGCTATGCCTTCTTCGAGAATTCTTATCGCATCGCCATCAATGCGCATGCTCAGGAATATATTCTTGCCAAGAATTTCAATATCGTGTTCGAGGCTATGATTGACGACCTGATTGGTACGCCTCATACCGATATTCCTAAGGGACTTGCTGACCAGAAGGACGGCAAGCGGGTGGACCATCTCTATACCGACCTGGCTCTTACATCGAATGATGCGCAGGCCAGCAGAGAGGTATATTATATCGGCGACAGCAAGTATTATAAGAACGGACATCCGCTTACTTCGGAATCTATCTACAAGCAATATACTTATGCCCGGAATGTGATTCAGTGGAACATCAATCTGTTCCTCTCTGATGATACCGCCTTTGATGATGAAGACAGAAAAAACAGGGCGAAGGACAGGGAGAGCTTCAGGGATATCCATTTGCAGGATATCGGAGCTACAGAGGGGTATGACGTGATTCCTAACTTCTTTATCAGTGGTTTCGTGTATGATGATCACCGGTATAATGCAGGGGAGAAGAATATCCGCAAGCATTATAATGGTAATGGGGAGCACTGTACGACGGTTTCGTATCAGTTTCCTGACAGGCTCTTCGACCGCGATACGCTCTTCCTTTCGCAGTATGATGTCAATTTCCTTTATGTTCTTTTCCTATATGCCCGAAATAAGGCAAGCGAAAAAGCGCAGTGGAAGAGGAAGGTGAGAGATATTTTCCGCAACGAGATAAGGGAGGTGATACAGAAAAACTACTGCATCTATGCCATGAGAGCCAAACTGGGCGTTGATGGCGAGCTGTATATGCAGAAACACTTCTATGAGATGAACGGTAGGGTGTTTAAGCCTTATGGTGAGGATAGGGAGGTGTACTTTGCTTATGCCCGCCCTATAGATAAATGGACAGAGACGGAGGGGCAGTATAATGAGCTGAAGCAAGATTTCATCATCGACAAGTGTAACATGGGTAAGGACCCTGAGAAGGTGTTGAAACCGGCTGTGGAACAGGAAATGGAGCAGCCTCTGAATTCACCGCAATGGCTTACTGTGCATTATCTGGAGCGTGATTTGAGTCGTGGCATCCTGGTGGGTTATTATAAATCAGAGGAGCATCTGAAGTGGATTCTGGGCAATAACGACAGGGGTAGTCTGATTTATAATGTGCGTCTGAAATTAAAGGAAGATGAGGCACGTGATGGTGCCCATTCTGCCTATTTCTACGAAAAGCAGAATATCCATTTCGTGATTCTCTATACCGATGGTGCAGAGGAGACGGGTAAATATCACGTGTTCCACGTAAAGGATACGGCAAGTAAGGTGACAGAAGAAAGAATGCGCAATACCTGGTATCCGATGGAAACCGTAGAGGGAGACGATGATGGTGCGAAGCGAAATTACTTCTTCTTCCGTTTTGATGAGGAGGTGAATATCGGCAATATTGATATCGGCAGATTGTTGCAGGATATGAGGGCTGAGCATCTTAAGAAATTCCAAAGCTATGTTCCTGGCGAGCCTATGTTTACAACGGCAGAAAAACTGATGGAGTATAGGGGAAAGTAGTTTTGTTTAGGGATTTTTAAAAAGGATAGAGTAAAATGTCGGACCGTTTGACCATAGAACAGCGCCATAACAATATGGCGGCAATAAGGGGCAGGGATACCAAACCGGAGATTCTTGTCAGGAAATTTCTGTGGTCGCACGGGTTCAGGTATCGGCTCAATCATCCCCGGTTGCCGGGCAAGCCGGACATCGTGCTGAGGAAATATCGTACCTGTATTCTTGTGAACGGATGCTTCTGGCACGGACATGAGGGGTGCCAATATTATGTGGTGCCGAAATCGAACACCGGGTTCTGGATGGAGAAGATAAGGAGGAACCGGGAGAGGGACCATGAGGTGCTGCACCGGCTGGCTGAAATGGGATGGCATACCATCGTGATATGGGAATGTGAACTGAAGCCGGCGGTAAGGGAGAAGACGCTGGAGTCGCTCGCCTTTACGCTGAACCATATCTATCTGGAAGATCATCATATCAGAAGATATGAATTGGCGGAAGAAGTGCCGGAAATGGTGGCGGAGCCGGAGGCGGAAAGACGAGAGGAATAGGCAGGGATTTCACGGAAATTTTTAAGGCTTTTGCCCTTACAGGGCGCAGGGCGGATTGCGCTTATACCCAGGGTGTTACCCTGGGCTAGGTGCTTCTGCCCCTTCAGGGCGTGCCTGCTTGATGGTTCCTTATGATGGGGTAGCATCTCTCCTTAACTCCTGGTCGAGCTTTCTTTCTGCTATCAGTACCCTCTCTGCTTCTCGTAAATGAAATCATCGGCGATGTAGCCATTGCTCATGAGATATAGGCCGGTGCGCTTATCGTGGAGTTGGGCACAGGTCTTGCTGCGATAGAAAAGATCAAGAGCCAGAGCTGGAGATATTTCCAGACGCTGTGACAGTTCGTATGCTACGCCACCTATCTGATAGCTTAGAATCATTTCTTGAATCTCAGGCGTCTTTGTGTTGATCTGTTTATATTTTTTCTGTTCCATTATATACTAAGTATTTATTGATGAGAGTTTGATTGAGTAAGCAAATCTGATTGTTGGGCTTATGAAATATTAACTGCTGTAGGGCTGATTCTGCATCGTAAAAACCTGTCATGTATAGGTTTACGGTATCGATTACTCGGTCGTTAGCAATACCTCCTTCTACATAATCGTAATCTCTGGCAGGGTTTTCGCCCCGTCTGTTGCCCACGATGAAGTCTAGCCAGTCTTTATCGTATGCGGTAAATATCTTGCAGCGAGCTTCTGCGAGAATAGCATCCCTATCCAGAGTGTAGATATTGAGTAGGGGTTGTGCTGCTCTTTTTTCGGCTATGGTTTTAGCCCATTTGATTGCCTGATTCTTTAAATCGGTTACATAGAAGCCTTGGCCAAAGTCTAACCTTGGTCTTCCAACATGATTAAGTGGAGCTTCTATAATTTCTGTAGCTCCATGATAAACAGTTATTTTCATCTGTCTTTCTTCTCCCAATTAGTTAGACACTCAATGACATCTTCTATAAGATACTCTCGACTTTCGGTGTGGAGCGTATCGTAGTGGGGCAGAATGAACTTGTTGATTAAATCAACCTTTCTCATTCTTTCGTATATTTCAATATATGGTACCCCGAGCTTTCTTGCAGCTCCCTCAACGCATGAAGCAGCGAATGCGAGCTTGATTTCTTCTAGGGGTAATTGTATTCTGTTGTTTTCTTGTTTCATATTTTCGTCCTTTCCTCTTAATTCCTGCAAAGATAATGCAAAAATAAGCAATATTTCTCTTTTATGCAAGTTTTTAAGGGATTTCTTTTGTGTTTTCGTGAGAAAAGATTCATTTTGTATCGAATAAAATTCGAGACCATTTACCGCATAGAGCGGTACGTTTGTAACCCAATTTATTCTTCCATTTCAGAAGTTCATTGATAGCTAATCTTTCCATAATCCGTATCTTAAAATCACATTTTATGAGGGAATAATCATCTATTACCTCACATTTTATGAGGGAATAACGCTGCAAATATACACATTTTATGAGGGAATCCTATCATGTTTTTGCACATTTTATGGGGAGTACCCATTTTTTAACTGATTTTAAAGGATGAAAAATGAAGTAACTACTCAGCAGCACCCCCTATGGGCATGAGCGTATCTCCCTAATAACCTCCAGGGGGGTAGGGTGATTCCTTTTTTCTTTACAAAACAGGATGGAGGGAGAAGGAGAGGAGAAGGATTGAGGGAGCGTTACAGTTGTGACAGTTGTGACAGTTGTGACAGTTTTCAGGGGAGGGGTATATGAACTCGGACTGCTTTCAAATTGTTATTATTATATTTAACTTATTATATATATTTATATATATTATAAGTTACCTCTAAAGAGAGGAAGGTGGGGGTAGGCGCTGAAAACTGTCACAACTGTCACAACTGTCACACTTTGGAGGTTGAGGAAGGTGGAAGCATTGATGGATGATTTCTTGCTTCCTGCTGTTTTCGGGATGAGAAAGCATAGAGAAACTTTTTACATTACATAGTTTTCTCGCACGATAAATTATGAGTTGGCAAGATTAACCGGATGCGTCCGAAGTGCTAAATTCGTTTAACATAACTCTGCAGGGTGAAATTTGGTAGTATCAGAAAATTGCCGTACCTTTGCATCGTGATTCAAGAAAGGCTGCACCCCCAACCAGCAAGTAGACAATTAACATTAATTCAAGTAACATTTATATTAACCCTTTAATATTTTAATATCATGGAACAGAAAGGAACATTGAAGTATCGTAAGTTGCAGCGTACACCACAGAGCGGCGAGAACGCTGGTAAGAAAAAGTGGTATGCCACTGCGGTAACCGACCGCGAGGTGGATTTCGAGGGATTCGTATCCCACATCTCTGACCACGGTTCGCCTTACTCCCGAGGTACTATCCACGGTGTGCTGATGGATGCACTCGACCATCTGCAGGAGTTGATTCTCGACGGTAAGAGTGTGCGTCTCTCTGACCTCGGTCTGTTCTCCATCGGTATGACTTCGAAGGCGGAGGATACCAAGGAGAAGGTAACGGCTGCCAGCGTAGAGGGTGTACACCTGATTGTGAGAAACACAAAAAGCTGGAGCAACTCTGAGCTGCGCAAGAAGTGCAAGATTCAGGAGTACGGCGGCTATACCGGCACCGACGAGGGTGGCACCTCTGGTGGTACCTCAGGCGGCACTGAACAAGGCGGCGGCGCCAGCCAGGGCGGCTCTCAGGAAGGCGGCGACGGGCTTGAATAAAGCCCTCGCCTGAGGGCAACCCCCAACCAAGTCAACATTCAACACTCAACATTCAACATTAAAAATTAAAGATTATGAAAGCAAGTACCTGGAAAACAATTTTGCAGATTGCAATCTCCTTCCTTACAGCCATCGCTACCACCCTCGGTGTGACAAGCTGCAGCAGCCTTTAAAGGTAAAAAAGTAAAAAGCCCCGGTGCATCATGCATCGGGGCTTTTGCTTTATCTGCTTTTTCTTCGTTTATCGGATATCTCTTCCTTCCTGGCTGTATCCTTCGAGCATCTTCGGGCTGCTGATAGGCTTGCGCGAACAGTAGTCGAAATCTACCTTCTTGTAGCCCTGGCTGGAATGCCAGCGGATGGTAAGCTTCACCGTCTTGCCTTCGGTATCAGGCACGACTCCGTTCAGATTGAACGCTACGAGGGCATCGCGCCAGTAGTTCTGAGGGTCGCCATTAGCATTGTGGCGCAGCTCTACCTCGTAAGGATTATCTGGATTCACACCCGTAACGAGGTTGATGTAATGCACCTTCTGACCGCCCCAGAGAGCACGGAAACGGAGGGTGAGATAGCCATCTTCTGCCACCGTTACCCAGTCGCGCACGATGTCGACCATGTCGTCGCCATACTTCTCGCGGTTCTCGGTATCAGAACCGAGCGAAGGAACTGGCTTCTTGGTCAGGATGCTGTCTATCCAGTTGACGTGAATCACCTGGTTATACTTCTCGCTGTTCTCCGAGGTCTGGGAGTAGTTGACCAGGGCGCGAACCTCCTTACCGTCAAAGATGGTTGGTTTCAGGTTCTTGGCGAGCAGCGTGGTGTTGTCGTCGAGCTGCAGATAGCAGGCATCGCCACTCTTCTTCACGGTTACCAGTGCGTTAGGAAAAACGCGGTCCCAATCGGTATCGTTATCGTTATCGCACGACTGGAATGTGAGGCCCGACAGGAGCATCATCGCTGCCAGCCCGATCTTCTTGAAATCAATTTTTCTCATATATACTGTTCCTTTCTTTTTAAAATTTTTCTTCTTTCTGATAAGAAAATAAGAAAGGAACAGAAATCTTGCTTCTGATTTAGAAAAAGATTGTTAAAGCTCAAGTTAAAAATAATACGTGCAGCCGATGGTGGCAGCGCGATTGCCGAAGTGCTGACTCGCCATATCGTGGAAGCGGCCCTCGAGCGTCCAGTGCTTGCCCAGATTCTTGTATACCCCTACCTCGGCATAGAGATTAGCCGGGGTGTAGGGATCGCTGCGGCGACGGGTACACCAGATGAGGTTGCCCGTAAAGCGCCAGCCATCGGACATTGTGAGCTGCGGTGCCAACTTGAACACGGCAAAATGATTATACTCCGCATTGCGCTGCTGAGCCTCCTCTGAAGGGGTTTCGCTGCGCTGCCAGAAGTAGTTGACTCCGGCTGTGAGGCGAAGGATGCCCTTGTGCCAGAAGGCGGTGGAGCCGATGCCGAGCGTATTGTCGTGGATGGCACTGAACAGGTGCTGGTGGATGTTCTTCACCGAGGTGCTGAGCACGAAGGCTGGGCGGCTGTAGGTATGCTTGAGCTCTACCACATTCGCCATGCTGTTGCCGATATCGGCGGTATAAACCGGCTGCCAGGAGCCCTCCATATCGCCCGCGGTTACGAAATCGCCAAACTCGGGATTGAAGATGCGGCGGCAGTAGGTAGCCTGCAGGGTATGACCCGGCGTGAAGCGGTAATAGGCGCTCGCCGAGTAGATATGGTTGCGCGTGGTATGCTTCCAGTGCTCTTCCGGCGCAATCTGCTTAGGACGGAAGTTGATGATGCGGAAACGGTCGCCTGCCATGAATCCCCACTTGCCGATGTTGTAATCCAGCTGGGCGTAGAAATCCTGATAGTTGGAATGGTTGGTGTAACCGGCGACGCAGTTCTTCTCGATGGAGAGTCCGCCCTCGAAACCTGCCGTAATCCAGAGATCAGGGGTGATGACCGGAGTGGCGTATTCTATCACCATGAAGGGGTAGGTGGAGTGGTTCTGGTAGGGCGCAGTATGGGTTTCTTCCAGCGTGCGTCCGTTGTCGCTGATATGCTCGGCACCGAGGGTAAAGAGGATGCTGGAGCCGTTGTCGGCGAGCGTGCGGGTATAGTCGGCCTGCAGATGATAGGCACGCACGTAATCGGCCGGGGTGTGGGTGAAATGGTTGCGGGTATAGGTCTGCATCGCATCTATTTCGAGCACATCCTTCGCGGTAGGCGTCCAGAGCAGATTGAGCTTGGCGCCCTCGTGGGAGTAGTGGTTCACGGTGGTGCCTGAGATGCCCTGGTAGGCGTCCTTATCGCTGCTGGAGGTGCGCTGGAAGTTGCCTTCTACATGACTGAGCACGCGGAGTTTATCCTGCTGGCTGATGACGCTGACGATGCCTTTTGCGCCGCCGTAGGTATCACCGAAGAGTCCCCATCTGCCGGTGGTTCCGTTCTCCTTCTTGCGCAGTGTGATGTCGATGACTTTCTTCAGACTGCTGCATCCCTTCATCACTTCGGCGTTCTGGCACACCTTGATGGTTTCTATCTCCCGAGCCTTGAAATGGTGGAGGAAGGTGGCGTAATCGAGTCCGTATTCCTGGTTGTCGATACGGATGACGAACTTGCCGTAGAGGTTGGCGAATGGATCTCCGCCGATGATGTTGTTGCCGTCGAGTGAGATGACTTCCGGGCACATCATGAGCACATCGAGGAGTGATTCTTCGCCTGTGAGTTCCATTTCTGGAATATGCATGATGTATCTGTCGCCGATATGTTCTATCGGAGCGGCCTGTGTCTGGTAAGTAGTGCTGGCCATCGCGAGTGCGATGATGAGCAGGCTTTTCTTCGTACTGTTGTTTATCTTCATTTTTTTTCTAATTTATATTATTGGTAAAAAGGATTTCTTCGTGCCAAATTTATTTGCAAAGATAAGCAAAAAACGGGTAATAACGAAAAAATGGAGATTTTTTTATCGTTCAATGCGTAAAAAAGATGTCATTGCAGTAAGATACGCAAGTACGCCAGGCATTTCACCCTTCCTGCATTACGAAAAGAGGAGGGTGATGAGCGGGATGGTAATGATGCTGTCAACCGTGGTGATGAACGTCATCTCGGTGATGAGCGAAGGATTGCGGCCGTATTTCAGACAGAACATCGTGCCGAAACTCGCTACGGGCATCGCAATGACAACCGTATTGATGTCGTTGACCTGATCGCTTACACCACATACCTTGAACAGGAAATAAATGCTCAGAGGTACTACCACAAGACGCAAGAACGAGGAGAGGTATACCTTAGGACTGCCGATAATCTCCTTCACCGGCAACTTAGCCATCGAGGAACCGATAATCATCAGGGCTGCCGGAACCGTTATGTTGCCCACCATCGTTACCGGACGCGCAATGATATCGGGCGTATGAACCCCGAAGGCTACCAGGAGGGCGGCAACAAAGGCACCAAGAAGAGCCGGAGAAAACAGCACCTTAGGATTGAACTGCTTGACGCTGTATTCGCCCTTGATGAGCATGACACCTGCCGTAAAAATAAAAAAGGTGTTCGGCATGTTGAGCAGCGCGGCATAAAAAATGGCCTTCGGACCGAATATGCTTGAAACAATAGGGTAGCCAATGAAACCTACGTTGGCAAACATCAGCGCAAAACCTATCATGCCCTGGTCATCATGATTGCGAGTGATGAGACGCGGCACCCAGAAACCGAATACCAGCAAAAGGATGTAGGTAAGGAAACCTACGCCCAGGAGGGGAAGGATGAGCGTGCGGTCGGGCAGCTCATCGCCCATTACTGACGAGAGCACCAGCAGGGGACAGGTGATATCTACCACCATGCTGGATAGCTTCTTGTCAAACTTGTCGCCCATATATCCCAACTTGCAGGCGACGTAACCTAAAATCACGATGATGAAAAGTATCACCATCACTTCCAAATTCTCCATTTATCCTGAAAATCTATACCTTATATATATATGTATGCCGGAATCCCGATATTCTCTCGGAATTTCCGGCAAAAATGGGTTAATCGATAAATCGCCTGGTAATATCTCCGTAGTTCTCGATGCGGCGGTCGCGGAGGAATGGCCACCAGCGGCGCACATTCTCGCTGTGCTTCAGGTCGATATCTACCACCAGGCTCTCTTCTTCCTGATCGCTGGCACGGTAGTAGAGCTCGCCCTGAGAACCGGCTACGAAACTGCTGCCCCAGAACTGGATGCCCTCGGTCTGACCGCTAGGATCAGGCTCGAAACCTACGCGGTTTACGGCAATGACCGGCAATCCGTTGGCTACGGCATGGCCCCGCATCACGGTAGTCCACGCCTCGCGCTGGCGCTGCTGCTCTTCCTCGGTATCATAGGTAGCGTAGCCGATGGCGGTAGGATAGATGAGTATTTCGGCTCCCTGCAGCGCCATCAGACGGGCTGCTTCGGGATACCACTGGTCCCAGCAAACCAGCACGCCGAGCTTGCCTACAGAGGTCTGGATAGGGTGGAAACCGAGGTCGCCCGGAGTGAAATAGAACTTCTCGTAGTAGGCAGGATCGTCGGGAATGTGCATCTTGCGGTATTTTCCGGCTATGCTTCCATCCTTCTCCATCACTACCGCCGTATTGTGGTAGAGGCCCGGAGCGCGGCGCTCGAAGAGGGAGGTGACGATGACAACGCCGAGATCCTTGGCAAGCTTGCCGTAGAAATCGGTCGAAGGGCCCGGAATAGGCTCTGCCAGGTCGAAGAGGTCAACATCCTCTACCTGACAGAAATAGAGGGAGTTATGAAGTTCCTGAAGCACGATGAGCTCTGCGCCGCGATGGGCGAGGTCGATGATGCCTTCTGCCAGGCGCTGCTTGTTGTTGGCGATATCTGCCGTATTATGAAGTTGTAATAAACCGACGTTCATTTTTTACTTTTAATGTTAAATGTTTAATGTTAAATGTGGAATGTTGAGTCTCTGAGGGCTCCCTCGGGCAACTGCATGGTGATGCAGTGGATGCTGCCATGCTGGCGGATGATGATCTGCGAATCTACGCCGATGATTTCGCGGTCGGGGAAGGCGAGCTGAATCTGCTTGCGTGCCTCCTCGTCCTTTTCCGGCTGATTGTAGGTGGGATAAATCACCGCCTTGTTCAGTATCAGGAAGTTGGCATAGGTGGCAGGCAGGCGGTCGCCCTCGCTCTCAGGGTTGGTGGTGAGGCAGTCGCCCTCATCATAGATAGGGTCGGGCATCGGCAGTTTGAGCAAGCGGTAAGGGTATCCCTCCCAGGTGAAGAGGTCCTTGAGCTGCTTCTCCAACGCCTGGAAGTCTTCATACTGCTCATCTTCCGGATTATCGCAGCCTACATATAATAAGGTGTCGTGTGGAGCTACTCTCACGATGGTGTCGATATGGCCGTCGGTATCATCGCCTATCAGATTGCCGTGATCCAGCCAGACGACTCTCTTGAGCTGGAAGAAAGTCTGCAGCAGATGGTCGATGCTGTCGTGGTCGAGCGGCTGGTTGCGGTGAGGCGCCAGCAGGCACTGTGAAGTGGTGAAGAGTGTACCCTTTCCGTCACTCTCGATGCTGCCTCCTTCGAGCACGAAGCCCTGGTGGTTCTCTATATCGGCATTGAAGGCTGCCTGATAGTATAGTTGCAGGGTGATGGCATTATCCTTCTCCCATCTGAACTTTTCGCCCCAGCCGTTGAACTTGAAGTCGAGTATGCGGTAAGGCACCATCCAGGTGTTCTGCTTTCTGCGCAGCACCATCGTGAGGGGTCCGTGGTCGCGCACCCAGGTATCATTGCTTTCTACCTCGTAGAGCAGCACGCGGCTCATCTGTTCGGCAGAGAGCTTTTTCTTGAGCTGGTATCGGGTGGCGGGCACATCGGGTGTAGCCACAAGCAGCTGCTCGTAGCGCGTGATGATATCTGCCAGTTCGAGATAAGTATCTGTAATTTCAGGCAGATACGGCTTCCAGTCGGTGCCGGCATGTGGCCAGGTGAGCATGATGGCGCTCTGTGGCTCCCATTCGGCAGGGAGTGCGAAATCGCAGGGTAATGTAGATTGATGCATAAGCTATACTATTTTTATGATACGATGTTCTAAACCAATTTATTATACTCTGTTCTTCATCGGGAACCTTTCCTTGGGGACGGGCTCCGTTCTGCTTTTATGAAGTATGCTTGCAAAATTAATAAAAAATCTACAACTATCGGCTGTTTTTGTGAAATATTTTGCGCAAAAGCGAAACTTTGTATTAAAAAAGTTTAAACGGAGGGCTGTATGGAGATAAAATCGGGGAAAAATGAGTAACTTTGCAGTCTAAAAATAAAATATTGAATAGGAGCGTGAAAATAAAACAGGTAGTTGATGCCCTTGAACATTACGCGCCTCTGCCCTTGCAGGAAGGATATGATAATGCCGGTCTGCAAGTTGGATTGACAGAGGCGGTAGAAATGTCAGGGGCATTGTTGTGTCTTGACGTTACTGAAGCCGTGGTAGACGAGGCCATCCGGAAGGGATGTAACCTCATCGTGAGCCATCATCCGCTGATATTCCGCAAACTGGCGAGAATCTCGGACGAGAACTACGTGCAGTGTACCGTGCGCAAGGCGATTAAGAATGATATTACCATCGTGGCGATGCATACCAACATGGATGCGGCTGCGGGCGGCGTGAACTTCAAGATTGCCGAGAAACTGGGGCTGCGAAACGTGCAGTTCTTTGCTGGCGAGAAGGAAGTGGACGGCGTGAAGGGCGGCGAGGGCGTCATCGGAGAGGTGGCTGAGGACCTGGCAGCCGACGACTTGGTGCTGATGCTCAAGGAGCGGTTTGGCGTGGAGTGCGTGCAGTGCAACCAGTTGCTTCGACGTCCTATCAGGAAGGTGGCACTCTGCGGTGGAGCAGGTGCTTTCTTGCTCGACGCAGCCATCAAGGCAGGTGCCGATGCCTTCATCACGGGCGAGATGAGCTATCACGAGTATTTCGGCCACGAACAGGAGATTCAGATCTGCGTCATCGGCCACTATCAGAGTGAGCAGTTTACGGGCGAAATCTTCCGCAGCATCATCCAGGAGAATTTCCCTGATGCCAAATGCTGCATCTCGGAGATAAATACGAATCCGATATTGTATTTATAACTTCAGTTTATAAGATGGCTGGAAGGGCGCAAGCCCAATTTAACATTTAACATTAAACATTTAATATTTAAATAAGGAATTATGGCAAAGAAAGATCCTACAGATTTGACAGTGGAAGAGAAGTTGAAGGCTCTCTATCAGCTTCAGACCACCTTGTCTGCAATTGATGAAAAGCGTGCGTTGAGAGGTGAGTTGCCTCTCGAAGTTCAGGATTTGGAAGACGATATTGCTGGTCTTACCACCCGTATCGAGAAAATCCAGACCGATATTGAGCAGTTTGACCGCGCCATCGATCAGAAGCAGCACGAGATTGAGGAGGCTCAGGCTAGCGTGGAGCGTTATAAGAAGCAGCTCGAAATGGTTAGCAACAACCGCGAGTATGATACTTTGAGCAAGGAAATCGAGTTCCAGGAGCTGGAAATCGAACTTTGCAGCAAGAAAATCCGCGAGGCGCAGCAGACGATCAACGAGCGCCTGTACGACCTTCACAAGGCTGAGGACCAGAAGGCAGACCGCGAGAAGGGCTTGGTAATGAAGCGTTCTGAGCTCGAGTCAATCATGGCTGAAACCCGTGAGGAAGAGGAGAATTTGAAGGAGAAGGCATTCGAGCTCGAGAAGAAGATTGAACCACGTTTGCTCCAGAGCTTCAAGCGCATCCGTAATGGTGCCCGCAACGGTTTGGGTATCGTTTACGTGCAGCGTGATGCATGTGGCGGTTGCTTCAACAAGATTCCACCTCAGCGCCAGCTCGACATCAAGATGCACAAGAAGATTATCCCTTGTGAGTATTGCGGCCGTATCCTCATCGACCCGGAATTGGCTGGTGTTAAGATTGAGGCTCCTAAGACAGAGGAGAAGCCAAAGCGCAAGCGCGCTATCCGCAGAAGAAAGACTGAGGATGAGGATTAATCTTACTCCTCTCTCCGCTCTTTTCGGATGATAATCTTCTGATAAAGATACGATAAGATACAATGAAGGCTCGCCAAAATTGCTTGGCGAGCCTTTATTTTTTTCGTTTTCAGGCAGCTAGGACAATCTGTCTTAACTCCTTTAATCCTAATCTGGAACTTTTAATCCTAATCTGGAACCTAGAGTCCTCTAGCCTTGTAAATGCGGTCTTTGGCGTCGTTGATTTCCTGGAATTTCTTCTCGGCTGCACGGCGCACATCTTCGCCCAGTGCTGCTACCTTGTCAGGATGATGCTTGAGCGCCATCTTGCGGTAAGCGGCCTTCACCTCATCGTTTGAGGCGTCAGGACTGATGCCCAGAACACGGTAGGCATTATCCAGACTGCCTGTTGAAGAAGCCCCGCTCTCCAGGTTCAGCATCTGGTCTACATCCTCGGCAGAAAGCCCCATGTGGATGGCCATCTCCTTGAGCGCCTGAATCTCCTGAGGATTCACAATTCCATCGGCCTGGGCAATCATGACGAGGAAATTGAGCAACTGCAGGCGCTGCTCATACATCATGTTGGCACGTATCTGATGACAGCTGTCCTGTATCACCGAACGGTACTGCTGCATGCCCATCTGCTTCTGCTGTTCGAAGAGTTTGAGGAGAATTTCCTCGCCCTGCTGACTGGCTGCCTCGCCGAAATTCTGACGCAGGAAGCGGCGCACCATCTCCATCTCGGAATGCATGATTTTGCCATCTGCATTGATGATGTAGGAACTGAGCACCAGCAGCGAGAACATGAAGGAGTTTCGCTCTCCCTCATAGCTCTGCTGGCGGCTGTAGCCCTGGTTGCCGAAACCCTGGCGGCCGTTGTGCTGCTGGCCGCTGTAGGCATCGTAGGCGTTGTTGTAATGGTGGTCGCCGTCGCGGTTTACCGCATCCAGTCCGTGCTCAAAGAGGGAACCGAGGGCATAGCCTGCCAGGGCTCCCAGCGGACCGGCTGTGATGAAACCGAGCACACCACCTATCCATTTACCTGCTGCCATCTTTTAGTTGTTGAAATAGTAGAGGAAAGAAGCGATGCCTGAGAGGGCTGGCTTGCGCTGACCTTCTATTTCGATGTCAAACTTGATGCTGGTCTTGCAGATGCCACGGATGTTCTGGATGTCGTGGAGAGTGGCTACCAGGCGCACGCGTGAACCGGTGATGACTGGCTGACCGAACTTCATCTTGTCCATGCCGTAGTTTACGAGCATCTTGAGGTTGTTTACCTCGATAATCTGCTGCCAGAGGTATGGGAGTACTGAGAGGGTGAGGTAACCGTGAGCGATGGTGCTGTGGTAAGGGCTCTCTACCTTGGCACGCTCTACGTCTACGTGGATCCACTGTGGGTCGAGTGTAGCGTCTGCGAACTTGTTGATACGGTCCTGGTCAATCTGCAACCAGTCTGATTCTCCTAACTTCTCACCGAGGTGAGATGCAAATTCCTCGTAGGAATTGATTACTAATTTTGCCATTTCTTATTTTTCTCTTTATTATAAATATTATTGTTTTCCTATTTTCCGTCTTCAGCTTCCAGCTTCCAACTATTAACTTTTAACTATAAACTTTTAACTCAATTCAGTCTCTTCTGAAAATATCGCGGGTGTAAACCTTTTCTGCCACATCATCCAGACACTTGTCATACCGGTTGGCGATGATGGCCTGGCTCTGCTGCTTGAAGGCATCCAGGTTGTTTACGATGCGGCTTCCGAAGAAGGTGGTTCCGTCTTTCAGCGTAGGCTCGTAGATGATAACCTGCGCGCCCTTTGCCTTGATGCGCTTCATTACGCCCTGTATGCTGCTCTGGCGGAAGTTGTCGCTGTTGCTCTTCATCGTGAGCCGGTATACGCCTATGGTGCAAGGCTTCTCTTCCTCCTCGCTGAAGTTGTTCTGGTTGGCATAATCGTAGTAGCCAGCCATGTTCAGCACGCGGTCGGCGATGAAATCCTTGCGGGTGCGGTTGCTCTCCACAATCGCCTGAATCAGGTTCTCAGGCACATCGGCATAGTTGGCGAGCAGCTGCTTGGTATCTTTCGGCAGACAGTAGCCGCCGTATCCGAAGGAAGGGTTGTTGTAGAAGGTGCCGATGCGAGGGTCCAAACCCACTCCGTCGATAATTGCCTTAGAGTCGAGGCCCTTCATTTCGGCGTAGGTATCCAGCTCGTTGAAGTAGCTCACGCGCAGGGCGAGGTAGGTGTTGGCGAAGAGTTTCACCGCCTCTGCCTCGGTAAGTCCCATGAACAGGGTTTCTATGTCTTGCTTGATGGCTCCCTCTTTCAGCAGTTCTGCAAAGGTGCGGGCTGCCTGGTCCAGTCGCTCGTCACCATTCGGTCTGCCTACGATGATGCGGCTCGGGTAGAGGTTGTCGTAGAGTGCCTTGCTCTCGCGCAGGAATTCAGGAGCGAAGATGATGTTCTTGCTGCCCGTCTTCTGGCGGATGCTTTCGGTGTAGCCTACCGGAATGGTGCTCTTGATGACCATGATGGCATCGGGATTCACCTGCATCACCAGACGGATGACTTCTTCTACGTGCGAGGTGTCGAAGTAGTTTTTCACCGGATCATAGTTGGTTGGTGTGGCAATCACTACGAAGTCGGCATCCTTATAGGCTTCTTCTCCATCGGTTGTGGCTTTGAGGTTGAGTTCCTTTTCAGCCAGATATTTCTCTATGTATTCGTCCTGGATAGGCGAGCGGCGCGAGTTGATGAGCTCCACCTTTTCGGGTACCACGTCTACTGCCACCACCTCATGATGCTGGCTCAGCAGGGTAGCGATGCTCAGGCCTACATATCCTGTTCCGGCTACGGCGATTTTTATCTTTTTATTCTCCATTTCTTTCTGTTCTTTTAGGCAGTCTATACCTTAATATATATATTAGATGCAAAGATAGTATAAAAGGAGGAGACTACAAAATGAAAATGTTTTTTTTATTAAAAAATAACGCGAGAAGGGGGATGGGAGGAAAAGGAGTGCTCAAAAAGGGAGAGGAAAAGGGGCAGAAAAAGGCCTCCAAAATTCGCGAATTCTAAAACGGATGGCCGGTTGGGCGGAAATTCGCAAATTTTGAAGGCTGGGGAAGCTCTGTTTAAAAACTTCCGGATTATCCTCCGACGCTCTCATAATGTCAATAAATCGGAATAATCGGGAATGGTCTCAAAAAATACATATTTTTTACTTTCATAATCCATCTTGCAGATGTAATGCTCCAGCCCGTTGCTCACCACCAGAAAGTCGACATGGAGCAGAAGATTGTAAACCGAAATCTGGTCGAATACTTTCTGTGTGATGGGGATGTGAGGGGCTTTGTACTCGATGATCATGCGGGGCTGCAATTCACGGGAGTAGAGCACACTGTCGGCGCGCAGCACCTTGTCGCCACATTTCAGCTGGATTTCGTTGGCGAGCAACGAGGCAGGATACCCCTTGTGCTCGATGAGAAAATGAACGAAATGCTGGCGCACCCACTCTTCGGGAGTGAGCGTGATGAACTTCCGGCGCAGCACATCCAGTATCTGGGGATGCTGTTTTGAGCCCGAAACCTTGATGTCGAAAGATGGCAAATTTAAGCGAATCATTTTTCTGTACCTTATTATATATAGGGTTATATTTCTTTCTTTTCTGTTTTCGATATGGTTTCTTTTCTTCTTTTAACCATACCTCATTTTCAAAAACTACCTCTTTTATATAGGAAGTTCAATTTATTTTTTGTAACTTTGCAGTCGAAGTGCAGCTGAAAACTGCACCTCAGAAAACTGCGAACTTGGAGGCGGAGCAAATGCTTGTCCGCGCCCCCGGAGTTTGCTGGGTGCAAAGTTACAAAAAATAATCCAATGGTAGAAAAGAAAAGTGCAATAAGTTACGAGTCAATCATGAAAGATTTGAAGGCTCGGAAGTATTCTCCCGTCTATGTTCTGATGGGTGAGGAACCTTTTTATATAGATAAGATCTGCGACTACATTTCAGAAAATGTGCTCCAGCCCGAGGAGCGTGACTTCAATCAGACGGTGGTTTTCGGAGCTGATGTTACGGGTGCGCAAGTGGCAGATTTGTGTAAGGGCTACCCGATGATGGCGGAGTATAGAGTAGTGGTTGTGAAAGAGGCTCAGAATTTGCGGAATTTGGAAGCGCTCGAGAAGTACCTCGAAAATCCGGTAAAAACAACCATCCTTGTTTTCTGTCATAAAAACGGCAAGCTCGACAGTCGTAAAAAGTTTTCTGCCCTCGCTGCCAAGGCGGGTGTGGTTTTTGAAAGCAAGAAGCTTTACGACCGAAATCTGCCGGGCTTCATCGAGACTTATCTCAAGACCCGTAAGGCAACCATTGAACCCAAGGCTACCCAGATGGTGGCAGATCATGTGGGAGCAGATTTGCACCGACTCACTTCCGAGCTCGACAAACTGCTCATTTCTCTTCCAGAGAACGACCGGCGTGTTACTCCGGAGATTGTGGAGCGAGAAATAGGGGTGAGCAAAGACTTCAATGCCTTCGAGCTGAGAAGTGCCATCATCAGCCGCGATGTGTTCAAGGCAAATCAGATAATAAATTATTTTGACAGCAATCCGAAGAGTGGTTCTCTCTTCACGCTTCTCCCGATGCTCTTTACTTATTTCCAAAACCTGATGATTGCTTATTATGCACCCAACAGGCAGAACGAAAATGAGCTCGCAAAATTCCTGGATTTGCGCGGAGCTTGGGCGGCGCGCGAATATATTACAGGAATGAGGAACTATACGGGCGTGAAAGTGATGGCGATTATTGAGAAGTTTAAGGAGGTGGATGCGAAGATAAAGGGACTGGATAATCCATCCACTCCGGTGGGTGAACTGATGAAAGAACTCATCTTTTTTATCCTTCACTGATGCTGAAGAGCGAGGTGGGGGAGAGTAGGCGAGCTCCTGCTGAGAGTTTTCTCTCGGCAGGAGCTCGTTTTCGTTTTCTGCCTTCTTTGCCGCCTGTTTCCAGAAAGCAGCCAACTAGCGTTTAGCATTATAAATTTGCCCCAAATAGGGGATTTTCAGCTCTTTTTGGAGCATTTATCTGGGCTCATTTTGGGCGATTTTTTGGCAAAAATGGGGGATTTAAGCGATTTTTCGAGCTAGATGCCCATTTTTCGTTTTCGCCTGAAAATAGACTTAACTTTATTGGTTATCAGTAACTTACATAAATTAACCCTCTTCATTACTCGCGAATTTGCCCGTTTCCTTGCCGATGGGCTGGAATACGCTAGAAATGGAAAAATTTGCCATTTCCTGTAGTCTGAAATTGGTCGTTTGCATTTATTAAGGTTTACGATTCCTAAGTTTAGGTTTTTAAATTTATAAATCAAAACGTGCGGTTTTGATTTATAAACATAAATACAAGGAAACTAAATGCACGAATTTATGTTTTATATTTACAAAAATAAAGATAAAACAAGGTATTTATGATTGTGAATGAATAAATATTCATGTCGTATTATGAATTTGTAAGTAATGGAAACTCAGTTGGTTATGTATTTTAGTTGTTTTATAAACCATAGTTTTTTACATAGGTGTGGTGGAAATATTGCATAAATCGCTCTATATGCCATTATTTAGGAGGTTTATAGTATGAATAACCAGTGATTTAGCCTAAATCTATAAAGAAAAAGTTAGTCATATATTTTGATTGATAGGTTTATATTTATAAAACTAAACATAAAAACCGAACACTGGAGTGAGTAGAATTCAAATTTACAAACAGAAACCTAAAGTTTAAAAATCTAAATTTATTCAGAAATGTTTGGTTATTCTAAATTTTTGCTTTATCTTTGTAAAATCAACCGAAAAAGGGTCCAAAAGTGGCTTGTTCGGAAATAAAACATCGTATCAGTAGAAAAATGAACACTAAAAATTTTAGAGCATGAAAGATAGAATCAGACAGCTGATGGAGGACCAGCACCTCACTCAGCAAAACTTCGCTCAGATGATCGGAATCTCGACCGCTACGCTGAGCAATATTTTCAACGGGAAGACCAATCCATCGCTCAGCATTGTGGATGGCATCCATAAGAGTTTTCCACAGGTAAACGTTTATTGGGTACTCTACGGTACTCCTCCTATGTATCAGAACCAGGCTTCCCAGGGTGGCAGTGAAGAGGGTGCTGCTGATATGCATCAAGGCATTACGGATGGGGCAGCCGGTGGTGCTGAGGGGATGAAGCAGGGCAGTCAGCCTTCTGGAGCCGCCTCTGCCGAGCCTATGCTCGATTTTGGAGCCGAAGGAGCCACAGCCTCCCCTACTTCTCCCTCGCTCTTTGACCAGCCTCAAATGCATGGTGTAAATCGTACACCTAAAAATATAGCCCAAGCGGCGGTAAAATTTGTAGACAAACCGCAAAGAAAGATTACCGAAATCCGTATTTTCTACGATGATCAGACCTGGGAAACCTTCGTTCCTAAGAAATAAAGTAGGGATTGGGGAACCCTAAAACAAACACATAGGAGCGGCGATAAAGAAAAAATATCTCTTTTCTTTTCGTAGATTCGGATTTTTGATGTACCTTTGCATCGTAGAAAACGTAGGTGGTCGTAACCGGAAGCTACGCGTACCTATTATGATATACGTATATTATATAATAAGCATATTAAAAATTAGCAATAAGATGAAAAAATATGTTCTCGACCTCAAGGTGGTTTCTGTAGAGGCGCTTAGCGATAAGCACGTTTTGATTAAGCTTACCGATGAGAAACCTTTGCCTGAAATCTTGCCTGGCCAATTCGTAGAAGTAAGAGTAGACCATTCGCCTACTACCATGCTTCGCCGTCCTATTTCCATCAATTTCGTGGATCGTGAAAATAATCAGCTCTGGTTGCTCGTTGCAATGGTGGGCGACGGTACTCGTCAGCTCGGACAGCTCAAGGAGGGCGATGTGCTCAACTGTATGCTGCCTCTCGGCAACGGCTTCACCATGCCTACCGGGAAGAGCCAAAAATATCTGCTCGTAGGTGGTGGCGTAGGTGTGGCTCCGCTCCTCTATTTCGGAAAACTCATCAAGGATTTCGGGGCTGAAGTTACCTTCCTGCTGGGTGCACGCAAGGCTACAGATCTGCTCGAACTGGATGAGTTTGCCAAGATCGGAAAGGTATGCATCACTACTGAGGATGGCTCGGCTGGCGAGGTAGGTTTCGTTACCAACCACTCTGTTCTGGAGAACGAGAAGTTTGATATGATTTCTACCTGCGGACCTAAGCCGATGATGGTGAGCGTGGCTCGCTTTGCCAAGAAGGCTGGTGTGGAGTGTGAGGTTTCTCTTGAGAACAAGATGGCGTGCGGTGTGGGCGCCTGCCTCTGCTGCGTAGAGAAAACTACCGAGGGTAACCAGTGCGTCTGCAAGGATGGACCTGTCATCAACATCAAGAAACTTACTTGGGAAATTTAAGTGAAGAGTGAAGAACGAAGAGTGAAGAATTCGTTGGAAACGAAGAACGAAGAGTGAAGAACGAAGAATTCTTTTGCCTTTGTTTGTAAAAACATTTTTAAGTAAAACAGAAGATTATGGCTGATTTAAGTGTAAAGATAAAGGATTTGGAGTTGAAGAACCCTGTGATGACTGCATCGGGTACTTTCGGCTACGGATTGGAATTTGCCGATTTCGTTCCTCTGGAGGAGATTGGCGGTATTATCGTGAAGGGCACTACCCTGGAACCGCGCGAGGGAAACGACTATCCGCGTATGGCTGAAACGCCTCAGGGCATGCTCAACTGCGTAGGTTTGCAGAACAAGGGTGTGGAGTATTTCTGCTCTCACATTTATCCTCAGATCAAGGACATTGATACCAATATGATTGTCAACGTGAGCGGACATTCGCCTGAGAGTTATGCCGAGTGTGCGGCGCGCATCAACGAGCTGGATAAAATTCCGGCTATAGAACTGAACATCTCCTGTCCTAACGTGAAGGATGGCGGCATGGCCTTCGGTGTAACCTGCGAGGGTGCAGCCAGCGTGGTGAAGGCGGTGAGAAAGGTTTATAAGAAGACCCTCATCGTGAAACTTTCGCCTAATGTTACCAGCATTGCCGATATCGCTCGTGCCGTGGAGGCTGAGGGTGCCGATTCTGTTTCGCTCATCAACACGCTGATGGGTATGGCGGTGGACATTGAGAAGCGCCAGCCTCTCTTGAGCATCCGTACGGGTGGTTTGAGCGGTCCTTGCGTTAAGCCTGTTGCCTTGCGCATGGTTTGGGATGTGGCTCATGCCGTAAATATTCCGGTTGTTGGTCTGGGCGGCATTTCTTCTGCCAAGGATGCCATTGAGTTCCTGATGTGCGGTGCTACGGCCATTGAGATTGGTACAGCCAACTTCATTGATCCTGCGGTTACGAAGAAGGTGAAGGATGGAATCAACGAGTGGCTTGATGCTCACGGATGCAAGAGTGTGACTGAGATTATCGGGGCCATCAAGTAAATGACACCTTATTATAATAAGGAGTGGCTCATACCTTGACACCCTGTTTTAGAGTGTCAAGTGGGTTAACTCCTTGATATACAACAGAATACTTTTCGAAAAATATAAGGTTATGGATTTAAATCAGATAAACCCTGTTCTGTTGCTTGCTACGCTGACGCAGCAGATTGTAGAGCAGGAGAAAGAATTGGCAGAACAGAAGGATTCTGCGGAACACTCGTCTGTAAAAGCCTCTCTGAGCGCGAATCTCCTGAAGCGCGGCAATCTGTTGATGCAGATGGGCGACAAGGATGGTGCCGGAAAGGACATGAAGCGCTACCTGGAGCTGAACCCCGAGAAAGTAGGGGAGCTGACAGGAGAATTCAAGGCTGAAGGCAGAGAACATTGCAGATAAAGGAAGGGGCTTGCCTCACGGATTCCGGTGTTGCGTCTCTCCCTAGCGCCTAGCTTTTGAGTACATTTTTCTGCATTTTTCCGTATTCTGATGATAAAAATCGGGCGAAAATATGTTTTTTAGCATAAAATATAAGGAAAATGAAGAAAAATATATCAAATTGTTTGGCAATATCAAAGAAAAATGTTACTTTTGCAGTCGAGTTGAGATTTTAGCAAGTCGAGACTCGAAATCTGAGCACTCCCTGCTCCTTATATAATAAAGAGGTGTAGGAAAGAACTCGGGAAAATCTGAGCACAGATAAGTTCCTTATATAATAAAGGAGAAACGGGCTCGGAAAGAACAAAAGTGAGTAACATATAAAATGTAAAGACAATGAAGAAGTTTAACGCATTCTTTTTTAGCTATTACTTTTACTTTGCAAATAATTGTAAAGCGGGAAGTTGCGTGTAAATTTCAACTTAGGATATTAGATTCTTGAAATCATCGAAACGGTCCCGCTCTTATTGAGTAGGACCGTTTTTCGTAACATTAGACAAGATAAAAGAAACATGAAGAGAATAGCAATTCAAGGAGAGCTGGGATCTTTCCACGACATTACCGCCCACCAGTATTTCGAGGGCGAACAGATTGAAATCATCTGTTGTGCTACCTTCGAAGAGGTGTTCGAAAACATCAAGCGCGACCCTACAGTAGTAGGCATCTGCGCCATAGAAAACACCATTGCGGGCAGCCTGCTCCACAATTACGAACTGCTCCGGCAGAGCGGAACCACCATGGTAGGTGAACACAAGCTCCATATAGAGCACAGCATCTGCTGTCTGCCAGAAGACGACTGGAGCACCCTGCAGGAGGTTCACTCCCATCCGGTAGCCCTCATGCAGTGCGGCAAGTTCCTAGCCAACCATCCCGATCTCAAGGCGGTGGAGGCAGAAGATACCGCAGGCTCGGCAGCCTACATCGCCCAGCACAAGGTGAGGGGATGGGCAGCCATCTGCTCTTCTTACGCTGCCCACATGCACGGCATGAAGGTGCTGCAGGAAGACATCCACGACAATCCGCACAACTACACCCGGTTTCTCGTGGTCTGCAATCCCCAGAAGGCAGCCCTGCTCCGTCCCATCGAAAAGGCCAACAAGGCGAGCATCGTCTTCAGTCTGGCTCACGATAAGGGATCGCTCTCCAAGGTGCTCACCATCCTGAGTTTCTACGACATCAATCTCACCAAGATCCAGTCGCTGCCAAACATCGGACATGAGTGGGAATACCTTTTCTACGTAGACCTCACCTTCGACAACCTGACCCGATACCGCCAGAGCATCGACGCCATTACGCCGCTCGTGAAGAAAATAAAGGTGTTGGGAGAATATGAGGAGAAAGAATAGTTGATAGTTAACAGTTAATAGTTGAAAATAAGAATTATGATACAACCAGCCAATAGAGTAACGGAAATACAGGAATACTACTTCAGCCGCAAGCTGAAGGAAGTGGCTAAGCTTAATGCCGAGGGCAAAGACATTATCAGTCTGGCCATCGGAAGTCCAGACATGCCGCCTTCTAAGCAGACCATTGACAAGCTCTGCGAGGTAGCCAACAATCCCAACGCACACGGATATCAGCCTACGGTGGGCATACCAGAGTTGCGCAAAGCAATGGCTGGTTTCTATAAGCGCTGGTATGATGTAGACCTCGACTGGGCTACAGAAATCCAACCCCTCATAGGTAGCAAGGAAGGCATTCTGCACGTAACGCTCGCCTTCTGCAATCCTGGCGATGAGGTGCTTATCCCGAACCCTGGATACCCTACCTATACCGCCATCAACAAGATTCTGGGTACCAAGATTACCTACTACGATCTGAGAGAGGATAACGGATGGCAGCCCGATTTCGACGCCCTGGAGAAGATGGACCTGAGTCACGTAAAACTGATGTGGACCAACTATCCTAACATGCCGACAGGCGGTGTGGCAAAGCGCGAAACCTACGAAAAGCTGGTGGCATTCGCCCAGAAGCACAACATCGTGGTGGTGAACGACAACCCATATTCGCTCATCCTCAACGAGCACCCTATGAGCATCATGCAGGTGCCGGGAGCTAAGGACTGCTGCATCGAGTTCAATTCCCTGAGCAAGAGCCACAACATGCCAGGCTGGCGTGTGGCGATGATTTCGAGCAACAAGACTTTCATCTCATGGATTCTGAAGGTGAAGAGCAACATCGACAACGGAAGCTTCCGAGGCATACAGCTGGCTGCTGCCGAGGCGATGCTTAACAACACGGATGAATGGCATCGCGAGAACAACATCCAGAACTACCGCCGCCGGCGCGACATTGCTGAGGAGATCATGAAGGTGCTCGACTGCCAGTTTGACCCTAACCAGGTAGGCATGTTCCTCTGGGGCAAGATACCTGAGAAATATGCCGATGTAGAAGACCTGACAGAGAAGATTCTGCATGAGGCACGCGTCTTCCTCACCCCTGGCTTCATCTTCGGAACCAACGGCAAGCGTTACATCCGTATCAGCCTCTGTGCCAAGGATGAGAAGATGAAAGAGGCTCTGGAAAGAATCAAGAAGGTTTTTGAAAGGTAAAAGGCCTTTGAAAGGTAAAAAGGTAAAAGGGTAAAAAGAGCCTTTCCCCTTTCCGCCCCCGTTCCCAGCGATTCCATCGCTGGTCCCCAAAGAAAAAAGTAAAAAAATAAAAATATTCGACTATGGAATTAGAATTAGAACCATTGAATTTTCCTAGTGATCAGGAACGCCCTTGCGTCATTGCCGGCCCTTGCTCGGCAGAGACAGAAGAGCAGGTTATGACTACCGCTAAGCAGTTGGCTGCCAAAGGTTGCCACATGTTCCGCGCAGGTGTGTGGAAGCCACGCACCAAACCGGGAGGCTTTGAGGGTAACGGTGAAACAGCCTTGCCTTGGATGAAGCAGGTGAAGGAAGAAACAGGCATGCTGACAGCTACTGAGGTGGCTACCCCAGAGCATGTAGAGCTCGCACTGAAATATGGAATCGACATTCTCTGGGTAGGCGCACGTACATCTGCCAACCCATTCGCCATGCAGGCACTTGCCGACAGTCTTCAGGGCGTAGACGTGCCAGTGCTCGTTAAGAACCCGGTAAACCCAGACCTCGAGCTTTGGATCGGTGCCCTGCAGCGCATCAACCAGGCAGGCATCAAGAAACTCGGTGCCATCCACCGCGGATTCTCCAGCTTCGACAAGAAGATTTACCGCAACCTTCCTATGTGGCAGATTCCTATCGAGTTGCACCGCCGCATACCACAGTTGCCAATCATCTGCGACCCTAGCCACATCGGTGGCCGACGCGACCTCATCGCCCCTCTCTGTCAGCAGGCAATGGACTTAGGTTTCGACGGCCTAATCGTTGAGAGCCACTGCAGCCCAGACGATGCATGGAGCGATGCTAAGCAGCAGGTTACCCCAGAGGTGCTGGATTACATCCTCAGCCTCCTCGTAGTGCGCGATGAGCATTATTCTACAGAGGGTCTGCACCAGCTGCGCGGTCAGATTGACGAGTGCGACAACCAGCTGATGGATCTTCTGGCTAAACGTATGCGCGTTTGCCGCGAGATTGGTACCTACAAGAAGGAGCACAACATGACCATCGTTCAGACCAACCGTTACAACGAGATTCTCGACAAGCGTGGAGCCCAGGCAGCCCTCTGCGGCATGAGCTCTGAGTTTGCCGCTCAGATTTTCGAGCACATCCATGAGGAGAGTGTCCGCCAGCAGTTGGAAATCCTAAACCAGAAGTAAATTAAGTGAAGAGTGAAGAACGAAGAGTGAAGAATTCAAATGCTTTGAGGGCTAGGGTTCTTTGCTGTAGTTTTTCGTTTAAACAAATGATGCTGTAGAATTCTTCGTTCTTCACTCTTCACTCTTCACTTGAAAAATATGAGAATATTAATTATGGGAGCAGGTAAGATGGGAAGTTTCTTCATCGACCTGCTCAGCTTCGACCACGAGGTGGCGGTTTACGAGAAGGATGCCAAGCGCCTGCGCTTCACCTACAACTGTTACCGCTTCACTAAGATGGAAGAGATAGAGATGTTCCGCCCCGAACTGGCCATCAATGCGGTGACGGTAAAATATACGCTGCCAGCCTTTGAAGAGGTGTTGCCACATCTCTCTCACGACTGCATTATCAGCGACATAGCTTCGGTAAAGACCGGACTGCAGGAGTTTTACGAGAAGAGCGGTTTCCGCTTCGTGAGCACGCACCCTATGTTCGGCCCAACCTTTGCCAATCTGAACCAGCTTTCAGAGGAGAATGCAGTCATCATCAAGGAGGGTGACTACATGGGCAAGATATTCTTCAAGGACCTCTACCAGAAGTTGGGGTTGAGTCTGCATGAGTATACATTTGATGAGCACGACCAGACGGTGGCCTACTCGCTGAGTATTCCTTTCGTGAGCACCTTTGCCTTTGCGGCAGTGATGAAGCACCAGGATGCTCCGGGCACCACCTTCAAGCGCCACATGCAGATAGCCAAGGGCGTGCTCAACGAAGATGATTACCTGCTGCAGGAAATTCTCTTCAACCCATACACATCGGGGCAGGTGGCACAGATCAGAGAGGAGCTTGCTGAGCTCATCGACATCATTGACCACAAGGATGCGAAGCGTATGAAACTCTTTCTCACCAAGATACGTAATCATGTGAAGGAAGATATTGAGATTAAAGAAAAATAAAATTGTTGTTACGAGGGGGAGCCCTTATATTATTTCCCCCTTCAGGTTATTGGTGTTTTGCATGTGAATGTAGAACCAGTCAAGTTTTTTTAAGGCCTTGCATGTGAATGTAGGGTCTTTTTTTATGTGTTGCCGGAAGCGGAAAAGCTTAATGACCTTAATGACCTTAATGACCACCCCCGATTAGTGATTAATGATTAGGCAGGTGTGCGTCCCCGGTAAGGCGCCAGCAGGTGGATAATAAGGAAAAAGGGGGCAAAATGAAAATATGTAAGGAGATAGGGGCGATTTCTGAAATATTATTTGTACCTTTGCACCCACAAATCAAAGGATAGATTGTAGAATCAGTAAAAAGGATTGTAGAATCAATAAAACAGATTGTAGAATCAGTAAAAAGAAGAGCAGTTCTATTATGAGCGAACAGAAAGAAACAAAGAATATGAAGAATGCTGCAGAGGCACAGGCCCCTGAGCAGAATACAACAGAACCAGCAGCTAAGCAGAATGATGATGCTAAGCAGGCTGATACAACAGAACAGCAGGCGGATGCTGCTGCCTTCCAGGTAGTGAACGAGGGCTTTTCAACCCACGAAGCCATTGAAGAGGCAAAACGCTGCCTACATTGCAAGATTCCGCAGTGCAAGAAGGGATGCCCGATAGGCAACGACATACCTGATTTCGTACACGAACTCTCTATGGGTAACATGGGTGCAGCGATGAGCATCATCAATGCCAAGAGCAACTTGCCGGCCATCTGCGGCCGTGTATGCCCTCACGAGAAACAGTGTCAAGGCAACTGCGTGCTCGGAAAGAAAGGCAAACCGGTACAGATCGGCAAACTGGAGCAGTTTATTGCCGATTTTGATACCAAGATGAACCTTTCGCGCGAGATGTTGCCACAGAAAACACGTGGCCGTGTGGCAGTCATCGGTTCGGGTCCAGCGGGCTTGACCGTAGCTGGCGATCTGGCGCGTCAGGGCTTCAACGTCACCATTTTCGAGGGCCAGGCTGAGCCGGGAGGCGTGTTGATGTACGGTATTCCTGAGTATCGCTTACCTAAGTCGGTAGTGCGCGATGAGGTGGCTAAGATTGCTGCCCTCGGCGTGCAGTTTATCACCAACTGCATGGTGGGCGAGAACAATGTAACCATCGACAGTCTGTTCCGTGCAGGCTACGACGCCATCTTTATGGGCACAGGTACCAGCGTGCCTCAGAACATGGACTCTACACCGGGCTCAAAGCTCCACGGTGTGAGCCAGAGTACATACTTTCTGCATAACGTGAATGCCTATAACGAAGGCGCGTTGACCCGCGACATGGTTCCACTGCGCGACGGCGAGAAGGTGGGTGTCATTGGCGGCGGAAACGTGGCCATGGATGCTGCCCGTACTGCTATCCGTCTGGGTGCCGATGTAACTGTGCTGTACCGTAAGACCCAGGAAGAGATGCCTGCCATCCAGAGCGAATATGAAGATGCTGTGAAGGAAGGCGTGAAATTTGAGTGGAAAACTACCATCGAGGCCTTTCTGAAGGGCAAAAACGGCCGTCTGGGAAGCTGTGTGCTGAACACTCCTGAGGGTGAAAGGGTAGAAAAATTCGACAGAATCTATCTCGCCATTGGTTCAAGACCAGCCAACCGTATCGTTTCTACCACTGCCGGAATCGAGGTGGATGAGAAGGGATATGTAAAAGTTGTTGAACGTCCGTTCGGTATGACCACCCGTCGCGGTGTGTTTGCCGGAGGTGATGTGGTACACCGTCCGCAGACTGTAGTCCTGGCAATGAAGGCTGCCAAGGAGGTGGCTCAGGGCATCGCTCAGTATGTAGATGCCATCAAGCTTCTTGAAGAGGCTAAGAGAATCGAGCAACGTGGAATAGTAGAATAATCAAATGAACTCAATAGAATATAAGTGAATTATTTCTGCAGTTACGGAACTGGTTTAACAGAGAGTTGTCACTAGGCTCGGCAGAGCTGCTGAGCCTAGTGATAATATCTGGGAAGCTATGTGTTTTGACTTAAAAGACTATATGCAAGAACTCTAAAAACTGTATGCTTTTACTTACTAAAAATATTTCTTAGTGTTGAAAACACCATATCTTTCCTTTGAATGATACTATATACCTTTGAATGATGCTATATAAATAGGCCAACTGTTATAGACGCTTAATTTTTTTACATTACTCTTTAAATGAACTTAAACTTCTTGGGGAATTTAATGAAGTATCAGATTTAATCATTACTTTTGTATCAGATTCATATTAAGAAGAAGTAATTTGTCTGGTACAAAGAAAAGATATAAATCAGAGAAAAAGCATGAAGCGTATCATATTGATTTTAATAGTATTGCTTGCCATGTTAGGGCAGGTAGCCTATGCGCAGAAAACGTGTGTCATCGCATCGGCAGAAAATCATGTGCCTATTCGTGAAGCACTTATTCATACCAATAACAATCATTGGGCAAGAACAGATTATCGGGGCTATTGGACGATGCGCTATCAGTTTGATTCAGCAACCGTATCGAAACCTGGTTTTATGAAGGCAACTATCCGGTACAAGGAACTGCCGGATACTCTGTTTCTCTTGCCGGATGCCAAACAATTAGGCGAAGTGACAGTTTGGGGCAAAAATCAGGAAGGCATCAAAAACATGGAAGAGGATATTCAGGAGAAGATAAACTCTTTGCCAACTTCATCTGCTGGCATCGGGTTTGATGCTTTCGGATGGATGGATAAACAGGGGAAACGTGATAAGAAGCATCTGCAACAGGCTAAAAAGGTATTTGAAAAAATGGAACATAAGGATCCTGTGGTAGCTGCTTATGAAAAAGCAACGGGGAAAAAGTATGAATTGACTAATCCGTATGATGTTTCGGCTTTTAAGAAAGATCCTTCTTCTGAAATGGCTACAGAAGAGAAAAAAGCAACTTCTGATGCTGAATCAAAATCGAATAAGAAGGAGAATCCTGAAAAATAAGCACAAGAGTAAACTGAAGAAATGAACTCGGGAAAGGCAGAGCGACAGCTATTTTAGCCGACGGGATAAAAAAAAACATAAACAAGTTGGCTTTCTCGAAAAAAAGTCGTATCTTTGTAGCCAAAAATATAAAGAAAGAAAAATGTTTGAAAATTTAAGTGATAGACTGGAACGCTCGTTCAAAATCTTGAAGGGCGAGGGAAAAATTACAGAAATCAACGTGGCGGAAACCATGAAGGATGTGCGCCGTGCACTCCTCGACGCCGACGTAAACTATAAAGTGGCTAAGGAATTCACCAACAAGGTGAAGGAGAAAGCACTCGGCATGAATGTACTTACTGCCGTAAAGCCGGGACAGTTGATGATCAAGTTGGTGCACGATGAACTGGAAGAACTCATGGGCGGCGAAGAAGCTCCATTGAAGCTCGAAAGTCATCCGGCCGTCATCCTCATGAGCGGTCTGCAGGGTTCGGGTAAGACTACCTTCAGTGGCAAGCTTGCCAATATGCTCAAGACCAAGAAAGGCAAGAAGCCATTGCTCGTGGCCTGCGACGTTTACCGTCCGGCAGCTATCCAGCAGCTCCATGTTGTGGGTGAGCAGGTGGGTGTTCCGGTATACAGCGAGCCAGAGAACAAGGATGTGCTCAGTATCGCCGACCATGCTATCCAGCAGGCTAAGACCAACGGCAACGATGTGGTAATCGTCGATACAGCCGGACGTCTTGCCATTGATGAGCAGATGATGAACGAGATCAGCAATCTCAAGAATCATCTCCGTCCAGACGAAACCCTTTTCGTGGTTGACTCCATGACCGGTCAGGATGCCGTAAACACAGCCAAGGAATTCAACGACCGCCTTGACTTTAACGGCGTTGTTCTCACCAAGCTCGATGGTGATACCCGCGGTGGTGCAGCCCTCAGTATCCGTACCGTGGTAACCAAGCCAATCAAGTTTATAGGTACCGGCGAGAAAATGGACGCCATTGACGTGTTCCACCCAGCTCGTATGGCAGACCGAATCCTCGGCATGGGTGATGTGGTATCCCTCGTAGAGCGCGCACAGGAGCAGTTCGACCTGGAAGAGGCCAAGAAACTGGAGAAGAAGATCAGAAAGAACCAGTTCGACTTCAACGATTTCTACAACCAGATCCAGCAGATTAAGAAGATGGGTAACATCAAGGATCTGGCAGCGATGATTCCGGGTGTTGGCAAGGCCATCCGCGACGTAGATATCCCAGAGGATGCATTCAAGGGCGTAGAGGCCATTATCCAGAGTATGACTCCTAAGGAGCGCACCAACCCAGCCATCCTCAACACATCACGCCGCCAGCGCATCGCTAAGGGTTCGGGCACCAACATCCAGGAGGTGAACAAACTCATCAAGCAGTTTGACCAGACCCGAAAGATGATGCAGATGATGACCGGCAACAAAATGGCGCAGATGATGAGCCGCATGAAGGGTATGCCAGGCATGCCTAAGATGCCGGGAATGTAAGAAGTGAAGAACGAAGAGTGAAGAATTCGTATGCTTTGCAACTTAACATAGAACATTTAATATTAATATAGAATAAAAATGCAGCTTATAGACGGAAAGGCGACGGCAGCCGCCATCAAGGAACAGATAGCCCAGGAGGTGGCACAGATCGTAGCCGCCGGTGGCAAGCAGCCACACCTGGTAGCCGTGCTCGTAGGGCACGACGGGGGCAGTGAAACCTATGTGAAAAACAAGGTGCTGGCCTGCGAGAAGTGTGGATTCAAGTCGACCCTCATCCGTTATGAGGAGGATGTTACCGAAGAAGAGCTCCTGCAGTGCGTAGACAAGCTGAACCAGGATGATGATGTTGACGGATTCATCGTTCAACTTCCTCTGCCTAAGCACATCGATGAGCAGAAGGTGACCATGGCAATAGATTACCGTAAGGATGTAGACGGATTCCACCCGGTAAATGTGGGCAGAATGTCGCTCGGCATGGCTTGTTTCATTTCTGCCACTCCGCTCGGTATCCTCACCCTGCTGCAGCATTACAATATTGAGACCAGTGGCAAGAAATGCGTCATTCTGGGCAGAAGCAACATCGTAGGCAAGCCAATGGCTCAGCTGATGATGCAGAAGCAGTATGGCGATGCTACCGTCACCGTATGCCACTCCCATTCCAAGAATTTGAAGAAAGAGTGTCAGGAGGCAGATATCATCATCGCAGCCATCGGTCGTCCTGATTTCGTGACAGCTGATATGGTGAAGCCGGGAGCCGTAGTCATTGATGTGGGTACCACCCGCGTGCCTGATGCTACGAAGAAAAGCGGTTTCCGCCTGAATGGTGATGTGAAATTCGACGAGGTGGCAGAGAAGTGTTCCTTCATCACTCCTGTTCCGGGAGGCGTTGGTCCGATGACCATCTGCTCGCTGATGAAGAATACGCTGGCTGCCGGCAAGAAGGAATATTACAGCTAGAAAGAAGATAATTATTTCAGAAAGAAGCAGTGTTTAAGTCACTGCATACTTGATTTTTTATAACTCTCTAATTTGTGGGGGCAGGGTGCAGTGATGCACTCTGCCTTTTTATCAAGCCGAGAGAAAGAGTGTAAAATAAACAAACAATATTAATCTAAAAATATAGAAACATGATAAAACTAAAGTACATATTTACATCAGCGCTACTCGTGGCAGCTGCCAGTGCCAGTCAGGCTGTCAGCAGGCAGCAGATGCAGACGCAAATAGACAAGGATGCCCCTGCATACACCATACAGGGCAAGGATTCCATCTGCCAGATATTCATCTATTCGCCAGCACCCAACCAGGGGTTGCATCTGGCTTATTTCACCGACGATGAGCGTTGGGTGGATGTAGGACAGCTCTGCGCCAGCGACTATGGTCCGTGGGGAGCTGAAAAGAAGATGTATAACCCCTTCGTGGTAAAAGCCAACGACGGCACATGGCGCGCACTCTGGAGCGTGAACCAGCATGCGCCGCAGTTTGCCGTAGCCTATTCAGAAGACCTCATCACCTGGCGCCCGCAGGATTATCCCATCATCCGCGAAAAAGGCGTGAAGGATGTGGCTGCCTATCAGATGGATGACGGTAACTTCGACATCTATCTCAAGACATCCAAAGGCAAGCGATACGTACAGGCAAGCAACGATTTCCGTACCTTCAAGGAAGATACGCTGGAAGCTTCTGCCGATGAGATACTCTGGCAGCGCGACACCGCAACCATAGACGGAAAACTCTTCCAGGGCTGCGATTTCGAGGTGCCGGCTGTACATCTCAACTACATTCGCTCCTGGTTCCACGCCCTCTCTGAAGAGGCAAAACTCAACGCCCAGCCGATACCGAAGACCGATGCCGACCTCGCAGCTTATGTCAAGGACAACCACATCGACCTGCCGAAAGATTCGGAAATCCCTGCTAACCTCAGCATCAATCCACAGAAATCCCACCGCATCTCCAACAAGCTGATGGGTATCTTCTTCGAAGACATCAGCCGCGCTGCCGACGGAGGACTCTCTGCAGAAATGTTGCAGAACGGCGACTTTGAGTATAACAAGGAAGACCACCGCCACCAGTGGAATGCCACCACGGCATGGGTGGGGGTAGAGAAAGAGGGCATCGCCACCGAAAACGGGGTGAGCCAGAACAATCCCCATTATGCCGTTTTGGGCGCCACACCTATTTATAATATAGGTTGGGACGGCATCGCCATACGTCGCGGAGCTGCCGTTGAGGGCAAGGAGGGTAAGCATCAGCCGGCCATCTACGAGGTGAGCCTGCACGCCCGCTGTTTCGATGCCAAGAAGAAAAATCTCACCCTGGCGCTCGTAAACCAGGAGGGATTGCCGGTATGCCAGGCCAAGATTAAGGCGCAGGGAACTGACTGGAAGGAATATAAGGCGCAGCTCATCGTTACCGATAAATATGAGGGCGAACTCGCCAGCGAAGCCATCACCAAGGAAGGCAAACTGGGCAAGAACATCCGGTTCGCCATCTTGCCTAAGGGCGAGCAGAAAGTGGCGGTAGATTTGGTAAGTCTCAAACCACAAGATACTTACAAGGGGCATGGACTGCGTAAAGACCTTGCCGAGGCCATTGCCGACCTGAAGCCTCGCTTCGTGCGCTTCCCGGGCGGCTGCATGCTCCACGGTCAGGGGCTCAAGAACATTTATCACTGGAAGGAGAGCGTGGGTCCGCAGAAAGATCGCAAGCCAGCCTACAACATCTGGGGATACCATCAGACCCGCCAGCTGGGTTTCTATGAGTATTTCCAGTGGTGCGAGGATATGGGAGCCGAGCCGCTGCCTGTATTGGCGGCAGGTGTTCCTTGTCAGAACTCTGTGGCAGATGAGCGCGGAGTGGCTGGTCAGCAGGGCGGAATCCCGATGAGCGAGATGCCGCAGTATATTCAGGACGTGCTAGACCTGGTAGAATGGGCGAATGGCGACCCTGCCACCTCTAAGTGGGCTAAGATGAGAGCCGATGCGGGTCATCCGGCTCCGTTCAACCTCAAGATGATAGGCATCGGCAACGAAGACCTTATCTCTACCGATTTCGAGCAGCGCTACCTGATAATCTGCAAGGCAGTGAAGCAGAAGTATCCTCAGATAGAGGTGGTGGGTACCGTAGGTCCGTTCCACTTCCCGTCTTCCGATTATATTGAGGGTTGGAAGATTGCCCGCGAAAACAAGCGCTGGATTGATGCCGTAGACGAGCATTATTATGAGCAGCCGGGCTGGTTCCTGAACCATCAGGATTATTACGACCATTACGACCGCAAGGCTCCTAAGGTTTATCTGGGCGAATATGCATCTCGCGGTGCCAATGCGGTAGACAATGCGCTGGCTGAGGGCATCCACCTCTGCAATGTGGAGCGCAACGGCGATGTGGTAGAAATGACATCTTATGCTCCTCTCTTGTGTAAGGACGGATACAGTAACTGGCAGCCGGACATGATTTACTTTGATAATAATAATGTACGCGCGAGCGAGAGCTACAAGATGCAGAAGATGTTCGGTCAGCATGCCGGTGACCTTTACATCTCATCCGTGCTCAGTCTGCCGGATGCGCTGAAGAAATATGTGGGCACCAGTGTGGTGAAGGATTCTAAATCGGGCAAAACCTGGCTTAAAGTGGTGAATGCCTTGCCTCGCACGCTGAAACTCTCGGTTTCTGGCTTGGGCAACAAGCAGGTAACCATCGCAGGCAGAAGCGCTCAGGTTTTCGAACTTTAGCTTTCTTCAGAAGATGTTTTCTGATAGAAACGGATAGAACCAATAATGGCTCAGATTATTCATTTTGAGTAAAATAGAATAGAGAAATAGGATATTAAAATGTTCTTTTTCTCCATATTTCATGTTTTACAGCATGAAATATGGCCAAAAATTTGGCAGTTAATAATTTTTTTTATTATTTTGCACCTTGAAAATGAAGTTTTAAGTAATTTATATACAATCAAATTTTAGAGAGAAAATGAAAAAGTTAGTATTAATGTTTGCTGCTGTCGTAATGGCAGTATCTGCATCTGCTCAGACTACACAGGAGAGCAAGTTCTTTGACAATTGGTATCTTGGTGTAAACGTTGGAGCTGCTACAAAGACTACTCACAATGCATGGTTCAAGAACGTAAATCCTTCAGTAGGTGTACGTCTCGGAAAGTGGTTTACTCCAGTTTGGGGTGCTGCTGTAGAGGCTGACCTCTATGCTCGTAATCGCAACCTGCCTTATACACATAAGACTTTGGTTCGTGGTGCAAGCGGTAAGTTCATCGGTACTATCAATGCAACAAACCTCTTCTTGGGTTACAAGGGTGAGCCACGTAAATTCGAAATCATCCCATTGGCAGGCATCGGCGCTTACCACTCTTTCAATCTTCATAATGGCAACCTCAATGCCCTCACAGCTAACGCAGGTGTTGACTTCGCATTCAACCTTGGCGCAAACAAGGCTTGGCAGGTATATGTAGAGCCATCTATGAATTGGTTCCTTCACGACAACAAGAGTGCTTGCAATGGTTGCCAGTTTGATGTTAACAAATCTGCTTTCCAGGTTAAGGTGGGTGTTAACTACAAGTTCAAGGGTTCTAACAACTCTCACAACTTCACTATCGTAACTCCACGCGACCAGAACGAGATTGATGGTTTGAATGGTCAGATCAACAACCTCCGCAACGACTTGAATAGCAAGGATTCTGAACTCGCTGCTAAGGACAAGCAGATCAAGGATCTCCAGAATGCGCTCAATGAGTGCCAGAAGACTCCTAAGTATGTAAAGCCAGCTACTGCTACCAATTTGCAGCCAACAGTATTGTTTACTGTAGGTAAGTCAAAAGTAGAGCGTAGCCAGATGCCAAACATCGAGATGATTGCTCAGTATATGAAGAATCATCCAGATGCTAAGGTTGAAATTAAGGGTTATGCATCTCCAGAGGGTTCTAAGGAACTTAACCAGAAACTTTCTGAGGCTCGTGCCAATGCTGTAAAGAACATTCTCGTTAAGACTTACAAGATTAGCGCAAAACGTCTTCAGGCTAAGGGTATGGGTGCTACTGACAAGCTCTTCAAGCAGGTTGAGTTCAACCGTGTTGCTACATTCAATGATAACAATGCAGCTGAATAAAGAAATAAGTAGTTCAGATATTTGGTCTTGTGACCAGGTCCTCCTAAACTTCGGTTTAGGGGGATTTTTTTTCTTCTTGCCTTTCTTACATGTCTGGCCACCTCGCTTTATACTTTTTCGTCAGGTAATCTTAATAAGATAAGAGTTCAGTGTGGTTAATAAGCTCTTTCTTGTTTTTTTTGCACAAAATCAGCAGAAATGAGTATCTGTTGTGATAAATTGTAAGCATTTTATTTGTTTTTCTAACAAAAAAACGAAGTTTTGTGAAATTTTATGCGAAATTAGTTGGCTATTACATAAATTCTCTGTATCTTTGCAGGCAAATTATAACAAATGGGTTCGAAAGAGTCCTTTTAAGCAAGGAAATAAAAGAAAAAAGATATGAAACATCCATTAAGAAGTAGCGTCTGCACTGAAGGCAGAAGAATGGCAGGTGCCCGAGCACTCTGGGTCGCTGCAGGTATGAAACACGAGCAGTTTGGTAAACCAATCATTGCTATCGTGAATAGCTTTACTCAGTTTGTGCCAGGTCATACCCATCTTCATGAAATCGGTCAGATCGTCAAGAAGGAAATTGAAGCTATGGGGTGCTACGCAGCCGAATTCAATACCATTGCCGTTGACGACGGTATCGCAATGGGACACGACGGAATGCTCTATTCCCTCCCAAGCCGTGACATCATTGCCGACTCTGTAGAATACATGGTCAATGCTCACAAGGCCGACGCCATGATCTGCATCTCAAACTGCGACAAGGTAACCCCAGGTATGCTCATGGCATCTATGCGACTGAACATTCCTACCGTGTTCTGCTCAGGTGGACCTATGGAAGCTGGACGCTGGAAGGGTGAGAACGCCGACTTGATTACAGCTATGATTAAGGGTGCTGATACAAGCGTTTCTGACGAGGAGATGATGCAGATTGAGCAGTGCGCCTGCCCAGGTTGCGGTAGCTGCTCAGGTATGTTTACCGCCAATTCAATGAACTCACTCACCGAGGCCATCGGTCTGAGTTTGCCAGGCAACGGAACCATTCTTGCTACCCACAAAAACCGTATCCAACTTTTTAAAGATGCAGCACGCCAGATAGTTAAGAACGCTTATGCATATTATGAGGACGGCGACGAGAGCGTATTGCCACGCAATATAGCTACCCGCGACGCATTCCTCAACGCCATGACCCTGGACATCGCCATGGGCGGAAGCACTAACACCGTGCTCCACTTGCTGGCAGTAGCTCAGGAAGCTGGCGCAGACTTCAAGATGGAAGACATCGACCAATTGAGTCGCAAGGTGCCTTGCCTCTGCAAGTTGAGCCCTAACACCCAGAAATACAGTGTACAGGAGTGCAACCGCGCAGGTGGTATCCTCGGTATCCTGAACGAGCTGAACAAGGGCGGTCTGATCAACGGCGCCGTAAAGCGTGTTGACGGCAAGACACTCGATGAGCAGATGAAGAAATACGACATTACCGACACAGAGATTGATGCCGAGGCTGACAGAATCTACCACTCAGCACCGGGCAGAAAGTTCTCTACCCAGATGGGTAGCCAGGACGCTCAGTGGGAGAGTCTTGACATCGACCGCGCCGAGGGTTGTATTCGCGACCTCGAGCATGCCTACACCAAGGATGGCGGACTGGCAGTGCTCTTCGGTAACATCGCCCAGAATGGTTGCGTAGTAAAGACAGCCGGCGTAGACCCAGTGCTCTGGCATTTTGAGGGTCCAGCCGTATGCTTTGATTCTCAGGAAGATGCATGCGAAGGCATCCTCGGCGGAAAGGTTAACTCAGGCGACTGCGTAGTCATCACCCACGAGGGTCCGAAGGGTGGCCCTGGCATGCAGGAGATGCTCTACCCAACCTCTTACATCAAGAGCCGTCACCTGGGCAAGGAATGTGCCCTCATCACCGACGGCCGCTTCTCAGGCGGTACATCAGGCTTGAGCATCGGTCACATCAGTCCTGAGGCTGCAGCAGGTGGTAACATCGGCAAGATTAAGGATGGCGACATCATCGTCATTGATATCCCTAGCCGCTCCATCAATGTGAAGCTCTCTGACGAGGAACTCGCTGCACGCCCACAGCAGCCGCTGAAGCGCAACCGCTTGGTTAGCAAGGCACTGCGCGCTTATGCCCAGAGCGTAAGTTCGGCAGATAAGGGCGGTGTGAGAATCATCGACTAGTCTTCAAGAGTCTTTGAAAAGACAGTTTTTAGAGTCTTTGAGAAAAGAAAAGTTTTTGAATTATTCAGAATAATAACATATAAATGGCAAAAGAAGTAATAACAGGAGCCGAAGCACTGATGCGCTCCCTGAAAAACGAGGATGTTAAAACCATCTTCGGATATCCGGGCGGCAGCATCATGCCAGTGTTTGATGCACTGTACGGTTACACGAGAGGTGAAAAGAAGATGTTTGACCACATCTTGGTACGTCACGAGCAGGCTGCTGCTCACGCTGCACAGGGTTATGCCCGAGTCAGCGGCGAAGTGGGCGTCGCTCTTGTCACTAGTGGTCCTGGAGCTACTAATACATTGACCGGCATCGCTGATGCCATGATGGATTCTACACCAATTGTAGTCATCGCCGGACAGGTAGGCGTAGGTGCCCTGGGTACCGATGCCTTCCAGGAGGTAGACCTCGTGGGTGTTACCCAGCCAATCTCCAAGTGGTCTTACCAGATACGCCGTGCCGAGGATGTGGCATGGGCTGTGAGCCGTGCTTTCTACATCGCCCGCAGCGGACGTCCGGGACCTGTGGTGCTCGACTTTACAAAGAATGCGCAGGTGGCTACATGCGAGTGGGAACCAGTGAAATGTGAGAAGGTTACATCTTACAACCCTTATCCTACGATAGATGAAAAGGCGGTGGCTGAAGCTGCCGAACTCATCAACAATGCCAAGAAACCATTCGCCCTCGTGGGTCATGGAGTAGAGCTTGGCGGTGCACATAATGAACTCATCGAATTCCTCGAGAAGGCAGATATCCCTGCCGGCAGAACCCTGCTCGGCCTTTCTGCCCTGCCTAGCAACCACCCGCTCAACATGGGTATGCTCGGCATGCACGGTTCTTATGCTACCAACATGAAGACCCAGGAGTGTGATGTGCTCATCGCCATCGGTATGCGTTTCAGCGACCGTATCACAGGCGTGCCTTCTAAGTATGCTCCTCAGGCAAAGATTATCCACCTGGACATTGACAAGGCTGAGATTGATAAGGTTATCAAGACCGATGTGGCTGTGGTGGGCGACTGCAAGCAGAGTCTGCCAGCCATTACCCGTCTGCTGAACAAGAATGTTCACCGCGAGTGGAGAGACTCCTTCGAGGAATACTGCCAGCAGGAACAGGAAAAGGTAATAGAGAAGGATATCCATCCTACAGAGGGACCGCTGCTCATGGGCGAGGTGACCAACGTGGTAACGGAAGCTACTCATAATGAGGCTGTTCTCGTAAACGACGTAGGTCAGAACCAGATGATCAGTAGCCGCTACTTCAAGTTTACCAAGAAGCTGAGCATCGTAACCAGTGGTGGTTTCGGAACCATGGGCTTTGGCCTTCCGGCAGCCATCGGTGCCACCTTCGGAGCTCCCGACCGCACCATCTGCTGTTTCTTCGGCGACGGCGGTTTCCAGATGAACATCCAGGAACTAGGCACCATCATGGAGCAGCAGGCACCGGTAAAGATGATTCTGCTGAACAACAACTATCTGGGCAACGTTCGCCAGTGGCAAGACCTGATGTTCGGCGGCCGTCACTCCTTCACCCACATGATGAATCCTCATTATGCAGAGATTGCCAAGGCCTACGGCATACCATACGATGTGGTAATAGACCGCAAGGACCTTCAGGCTAAGGTGGAGAAGATGATCAGCACCAAGGGTCCTTACCTGCTGGAGTGCGCCATCAAGGAGAATGAAGACATCGTTCCGATGACGCTGCCGGGCAAGAGTGTAGATGAGATGCAACTCGAGTTGAATTATTAAAAGTTCTCGGCTATATATATAATAAGGTGTAAATTCCTTCAAGAGGGAGCATCCTCCGAAAAGGAAAGACTCCGAAAAGTAACCGATTATTTTAAAATTTGGAAAAATGGAGAATAACAACGAAAAGAAATTATATACATTGCTTGTTTACTCAGAAAACATTGCCGGTATCCTGAATCAGATTACCGCCGTGTTTACTCGCAGACAGGTAAACATCGAGAGCTTGAATGTTTCGGCCAGCAGTATCAAGAATATACACAAGTATACCATCACGGTTTGGAGTGATGAAGAGCAGATTGAGAAAATCAACAAGGCAATAGAGAAGAAGATTGACGTGGTGAAGAGCGATTACTACTCCGACGACCAGATCTTCATCCATGAAGTGGCTCTCTTCAAGATTTCCACTCCGGTATTGCTCGAAAATCCAGAGGTTTCGCGCACCATCCGCAAGCATGATGCCCGCATGATGGAGGTGAATCCTACCTACAGCACCGTGCTTCTGGCAGGACTTACCGAAGACATCGCCGACCTCTTCCAGCAGCTCAACAGCTACAACTGCCTGCTTCAGTATACCCGAAGCGGCAGAATCGCTGTAACGAGAAGTTTTGACGAACCCATCTCTGATTATCTCAAGCAGAATTCAGAAGATTAGATTTCTTTCATATTTTGATGCCCTTTGTTCCCCTGGCTTCAAACTAGCGGAGCAGGGGGCTTTTTCGGTTTAAAACAACAAGACAAACAACAAGATAAAAGGACGAGACAGATATTATGGAACAGAAAATATTAGATAAGGTAGGGCGTTACGAATTTCTTTCGGAGCCTTTCCACTGCGATTTCAGCAGCCACCTCTTTATGGGGCATCTCGGAAATCATCTGCTCAATGCTGCCGATTTTCACAGCAACGACCGCGGGTTCGGTATGAACTACCTCATGCCCCGACACAAGACATGGGTTCTCAGCCGACTGGCTATTGAGATGACAGAGATGCCGAAGTCTTACGACCGCTTTGTGGTAGAAACCTGGTGCGAGAGTGCCATGAAATATTTCACATCCCGAGATTTCAAAATCTGCGGCAAGACATCATCATCAGAAGAAGCCAAGGTTTACGGTTACGGCAAGAGCGTGTGGGCAATGATTGATACGGAGACCCGACAGCCTGTTGATATTTTTGAAATTCACGACGGACTCATCAAAGAATATATTGATTCGGAAAAACCTTGTCCTATCCAGGCAAGTTCGAGAGTGAAAATGGGCAAGGATGCCAAGCTGGTGAGAACCATTGACACCTATTATCATGATGTAGATGTTAACGGACACATCAACTCGGTAAAATACATCGAACATATCCTCGACCTCTTTGATCTGGATTATTACAAAAATCACTTTTTGCAAAGATTTGAGATAGCTTACGTAGCAGAAAGTCACCAGGGAGACCAACTTCATTTCTATTTGGAAGAAACAAGTGAGGCAGAAAAAATGCAAGAATACTGCATAAAGATAACAAAAACCGGCAAAAATGACGTAAATGAGGTGGAAGTTGTAAGAAGTAAGGCTAAATTTATTAAAAATTGAAAGAAAAATTTGGTGGTTTCATTTTAATTGCTTACCTTTGCACTCAGAAAATAAAAATAAACCCAGAGCCGCCTTCTTGGATAGGGGGTGGACGGATCAAACAGGCTATCTTTGGATAAGAATACAGCTCGCATCCGTATGGACAAGTATAACCCGCGGCTCCACAAACGGCAAGCCGCACAAAAAATTAAAAATTATGGCAGAAATGAATTTCGGTGGCGTAATGGAAACTGTTGTCACCAGTCATGAATTTTCATTGGAGAAAGCACGTGAAGTATTGAAGAACGAAACTATCGCAGTTATCGGTTATGGTATCCAGGGTCCTGGTCAGGCTTGTAACCTTCGCGATAATGGTTTCAACGTCATCGTCGGACAGCGTCAGGGTAAGACCTACGAGAAGTGTCTGAAGGATGGTTGGGTTCCTGGTAAGACTCTGTTCTCTATCGAGGAAGCTGCTGAAAAGGGTACTATCATCTGTATGTTGCTTTCTGATGCCGGTCAGATTGCATGCTGGCCAAAGATTAAGCCATACCTCACACCAGGTAAGACTTTGTATTATTCACATGGTTTCGCTATCAACTGGAGCGACCGTACAGGCGTTGTTCCACCAAAGGATATTGATGTAATCATGGTTGCTCCTAAGGGTTCTGGTACTTCTCTCCGCACTATGTTCTGTGAGGGTCGTGGTTTGAACTGCTCTTACGCTGTATACCAGAATGCATCTGGCAAGGCAGAGGATAAGACTATTGCCTTCGGTATCGGTATCGGTGCCGGTTATTTGTTTAAGACTACATTCCAGCGTGAGGCTACTTCTGACCTCACAGGTGAGCGTGGCTCATTGATGGGTGCAATTGAGGGATTGTTGGAGGCACAGTATGACGTGCTCCGCGAGAATGGTCACTCACCATCTGAGGCTTTCAACGAGACTGTTGAGGAGCTCACACAGAGCCTTGGCCCTCTCTTCGGTGCTAAGGGTATGGATTGGATGTATGCTAACTGTTCAACAACAGCTCAGCGTGGTGCTCTTGACTGGGCTCCTCGTTTCCGTGAGGCTATCAAGCCTGTAATGGAGTGGTTGTACTACTCTGTAAAGACTGGTAACGAGGCTCAGATTTCTATCGACAAGAACTCTCAGGCTGATTACCGCGAGAAGTTGAACGCTGAACTCGAGGCTATGCGCAACAAGGAAATGTGGCAGGCTGGTGTTACAGTTCGTAAACTTCGCCCTGAGAATAACTAATTTTTTTCTCGTACATAATGTTGAAAAGGGAATGGCCCGAGAGGTGTCGTTCCCTTTTTTCTGTTTATAAGGGGCTTTAGTGATTTCATTTGGGAGCGGGCTCATAAAGTATAACTTATGATACACCTTTCTACTATTTCATTTATGGGTCATGAACGATTTTGTCTCCCTCGACATAAAACATATTCTCTGCAACCATTTCTTCAAGAACTGCAGCCATATCTTCTGAATCATATTTCAGTTGGTTTAATTCTGTAATGTCATGTGGCTTTCCGTCTTTCAGCAAGTCTAGAATTTCTGATATAATGGTTTGCTTCTGGGGTATTTTGTGGTCTATGCAGACATCACATATCCCGCAGTCGTCCTTCATTTTCGTTTTTTCGCCAAAATAATTCAGAAGCTGGCGCGAACGGCAAATGCTGTCGTTCTTTGCATAACTGATAATGCTCTTGATGTGGGCAGTAAACTGTTTCTTGCGTACTTCCCATACCTCCTCAGGGATGATAACTCTGAAACCATCTTCCCTAGGACGTGTGTAGCTGATATAAGGTGTCTTGCGGCGGGGAATGAAGTCGATGATGTGGCGGGCACTCAGATTTTTCAGAATCATGTATACCTGCTGACGGTTTAGTTCGCTTACACGCTCTATCAGCGATTCATCAATGTAAACATAGTCGGTAAACAGACCGCCGTAATTACGCAGAAGCCCCGTAATGACAGACTCTTCCTTCTCCGAAACATTCTCTAGCAGATAGAGATCATTTCGGCTGATGTTAAATCTGATTCTTGCTTTTCCGTCAGGATTGTCCTCGTAGTGGATATAGCCTGAGCGCTCCAGAATGTGCAGAGCCGAGTCTACGCGAGTAGGGAAGTACTTGTAGGTGAAGCAGAACTTCTCTATCTCGAACATGAAAGTCTGTCCCATTCCGCTTCCAACTGCCACCTGGAAAAAGTAAGCAAGATGCTCGTAAACGTCTTTGATGAATTCTTTGTCTGGGAAGGTTTCGTCTATGCGTTTCATGAGTTTGTTTTCATCGCTCTGGTTGTAGAGCAGCACAGCATAAGCCTTTTCGCCGTCTCTTCCGCCTCGTCCCGCCTCTTGAAAATAGGCTTCCAGTGAGTCTGGACAATCTATATGAATTACCATTCTCACATCTGACTTGTCTATTCCCATGCCGAAAGCATTGGTTGCTACCATTACCCTTATCTCGTCATTTTGCCAGTTTTTCTGTCGGATATCCTTCACGTCGGAATCCAGTCCGGCATGGTAAAATGTAGCAGAAATACCTTGTTTGTTCAGAAGTTCTGCCATCTCCTTGGTTCGTTTTCGGCTTCTCGCGTAAATGATTGCTGAGCCTTGGGTACACTGCAGGATATGAACCATTTCGGTCAACTTGTCGTTGGTGGTGCGCACCACATAGGCAAGATTCTTGCGGGCAAAACTCATTTTAAATACGTTTTGCTTCTTGAAGTGAAGCTGGTTCTGGATATCTTCTACTACATCGGGAGTGGCCGTAGCCGTAAGAGCAAGGACTGGTACACCGGGCTTCATATCTCTTATTTTTGCAATTTCGAGATAAGACGGGCGGAAATCGTAACCCCACTGGCTGATGCAGTGAGCTTCATCTACCGTGATGAAACTCACCGGAATGTGGCGCAGTTTAGTTTGGAACAATTCTGAAGAAAGACGTTCTGGTGAAACATACAGAAACTTGATTTCACCGAAAATACAATTTTCCAATATTCGGAGAATCTCTTGGCGCGACAATCCTGTGTAGATGGCTTCAGCCAGGATGTTGCGGGCCTTGAGATGCTGTACCTGATCCTTCATTAGCGCAATGAGTGGAGTTACCACAATGCAGACGCCCTTTTGGGCAAGGGCTGGAACCTGGAAGGTGATGGATTTACCGCCACCCGTAGGCATAAGACCGAGGGTATCCTCACCTCGGGCTATACTCTCGATGATGTCTCGTTGTATGCCGCGAAAGTCAGGATACCCCCAATATGTACGTAGTATTTCTTGATATTTATCTGCCATTTTTTGAAACTTTTGCCCTTACAGATTTCGATGCTTTTGCGCGTCCTGACGGATTTGCTCTACAAATCCGTGTAATCCGAGTAATCAGTGCCTAATCCATGCATAAGGCTAAGTACCTCATCCTTCGTTTGGACGGATGTCTTCTATCTGAAGTTGAACTTGGTTTTTCTTAAAAATATTCTCTTCTATGGTGAAGGCTATATCGAAACTTCGCTTACTCTTGATGTAGCGGGCAGCTGCACTCTGACCGAAAGCGATGCCGTTTAAGACCGTGCTCGATTTTGAGTCTACCAGTTCCAACTTGATGTGCTCCTGTTCTCTGCCCACCACCTTGCTGGTGCCATAATCATATACCCGGTTGGTGCAGAAAATAGGTTTCTGGTTACATGGACCGAAAGGAGAGAAGCGCTTCAAGTCGGCCTGCAGATGCTTGGTAATGTCTTTAAAGTCAATTTCAGCATCTATGTTGAGCATCGGTTCTGTCTGTTGAGGCGAAATATGCTCTTCTACATAATGCTGGAACCTGTCTCTGAACTCTCTAACCTTATCCCACTTCAAGGTAAGTCCGGCAGCATAGGTATGACCACCGAAATTGAGCAGGAGGTCGCGGCAACTCTTGATGGCTGAGTAGATGTCAAATCCCGTTACGCTACGTGCTGAACCTGTAGCCATATCACCATCCCGGGTCAGAACAATGGTAGGGCGGAAGTAGATTTCGGTGAGTCGGGAAGCAACAATGCCAATGACTCCCTTTTTCCAGCCTTCATCATAGAGCACGATGCTGGAGTTGTGTTTCATGCTTTCCAGACGCGATACGATGCCGTTGGCTTCTTCAGTCATCTGCTTGTCTATGTCTTTGCGCTGCTCATTGTACTCATTGATGTGTCTGGCCATGCGCAGGGCTGAGGAATAGTCTCTTTCTACCAGCAGATCTACGCTCAGCTTGCCGTTCTCCATTCTGCCTGAAGCATTGATGCGGGGACCAATCTTGAACACAATATCGCTCATAGAGAGCTCGCGTCCGTTCAGTCCGCAGATGTCGATGATGGATTTCAGACCGATACTTGGATTGGTATTCAGCAACTTAAGACCATGGAAGGCGAGTATTCTGTTCTCATCTACCACCGGCACAATGTCGGCAGCAATACTCACGGCGCAGAAGTCGAGCAGAGGAATGAGCCTGGAGAATGGAATGTTGTTGTTCTTGGCAAAAGCCTGCATAAACTTGAATCCTACACCGCATCCGCAGAGATGCTTGAATGGGAATGGATCGTCAGGACGCTTCGGATTGAGTATGGCCACAGCAGGTGGCATCACATCGTCAGGAACGTGATGGTCGCAGATGATGAAGTCTATTCCCAGACTCTTGGCATATTCTATCTCCTGAATAGCCTTGATTCCGCAGTCTAGAATAATAATCAGTTTTACACCAGTCTGATGAGCAAAATCAATTCCTTTCTTACTCACTCCGTAACCTTCGTCGTAGCGGTCGGGAATGTAGTAGTCGATGTTTGAATAGAATTGCTGCAAGAATTTGTACACCAGGGCAACGGCGGTGCATCCGTCTACGTCATAGTCTCCGTAAACAAGGATACGTTCCTTTCTACCCATAGCATCGTTCAGGCGGTCTACGGCAATATCCATGTCTTTCATCAGGAATGGATTGATGAGATCTGAGAGTTGTGGACGGAAGAACCGTTTGGCTGCAGACTCTGTCGTAATCTCGCGCTTGATGAGCAAATGGGCAAGAACTGGGCTCATATTTAGCTTGGCGCCTAATTCTTCAGCTGCTTTTTGCTGTTCAGGTGTTGGTGATTCGTAATTCCATTTAAAATGCATTTTAATTATTTTTTATTTCTGCCCCCAAAGTTACGAAAATAAAATGACAAAAGGAAATGTTTAGGGAGGAATTTTACTAAATTACCTAGAAATAAGTAAAAATAAGACTTGTTGGCAACCCAAAATAAGTAAATAAGAGATTTTCTTGGCAACAAAAAAGGCAGCAAACTCATCGGTTTGCTGCCCCTTGAATATTTTTGTTTAGGAGAATGTCCATAGAAAACCTATAGACTGTTAACTATAAACTTTTAACTATTAAAACTCTCCTAGATTCCGAGCTTCTTGCGGATGTCCTTAGGAAGGGCGTTCTTGTTAACCATGAAGTCCATAGTCTTGTAAGCTACGAAAGCTTTGGTCATGTACCAGGTTCCCTTGTAGTCACCATACTCGCCCCAAGAGTTCTTAACCATGTAGTACTCCTTGCCGTTCTGATCCTTAGCGATACCGTAGATGTGCATACCGTGGTCGTCAGTTGTCTCCCAATTGTCGAATGCTTCCTGACGCATAGCCTGGGTAGGAACAATCTCAGGAGCATTTACGCCGAGAGAATCAAACTTCTCCTTCTTCTCGTCCTTAGAGAGCTTGAACCAATGGTCAGCATCTGTACCGGCCATAGAGCGAACCTTCTTTACGTCGTAAGCGATGCCGAGACCCTTGCGAGTGAAACCATCTTCTGTTACGTCACCGCCCCAAGCTACTGTGTAACCGTTGTTTACTGCGTTGTCGATGATCTTGCAGATGTCTTCCATAGGAACGTTGTAACTCAAAGGCCAGCGCCAGTTATCCTGTACCTCAACAGCAAACTTGCTCCACATTGGGTGGTGGGTGTAGCTGGTAATGGTTACATAATCATCAAGATTCAAACCGAGGCTTTGGCAGAAGCTCTGTGGAGTATACTGCTTGCCCTCGTATGTAAACTTCTCAGGAGCCTTACCGATGTAAGAGTCGATGATGCCCTGAAGACCGCTCTTCCAGGCTGGAGAAAGCTTCTTAGCTGTGCTCTTTGCTACTGCCTCTACGTATGGAGTCATTACATTGAAGAACTCACCGAAGTTAGCCAAAGAGTCACCTGTCAATGAACCTGGTGCAGGCATGGCAGACTCAGGTACAATACCATAGTGCTGCAAAGCATAGAGTACATCGTAGGCGCTACCACCCTCAGAGAAGCTCACGTCGCCGTGCATTCTTACAGCCACTGTGGCGCGGTCCATATAAGTCTTGTTGGCTACGAACATTTCGCTGAGGTCGTAGGTCTTGCCTGTCTTCTTCAAGATTTCGCTCTCGAAGTAGCTGAGGGTAGAGTAAGCCCAGCACGTACCACTGCGATTCTGGTCCTTGATGCTAGTGATAGGATTCTGCTTTACTACAGTAAATACAGGTTTGTTCTTTGCTACTTCTGCAGAGTCTGCAGCTTTCTTCGCATTTGCTCCTGTGGCTACCAAAGCCATCAAGGCTGCAACAATCATAGTTTTCTTCATGAATTCTTTTCTCTTTATATTAATGTTCTTGTTATATCTTCTCTCTGATTCCTTTTTCTGAAATGATTTCTCTTTCAGGAATTTTATTCCTTGTTGGCTGCCATGAACTCCTCAACATCTTTTGGATGATAAGGTATGCGGTCTTTGCCCAGGAATCTGCAACCATCTTTGGTGATGAGTACATCGTCCTCAATTCGGATACCACCGAAATCTTTATAGGTCTCAATCTTGTCGAAGTTGAGGAATTCTGCACAGTGACCGGATGCCTTCCAGTCGTCGATGAGGGCAGGGATGAAGTAAACTCCCGGCTCGTCGGTTACCACGAAACCTTCCTGCAGACGGCGACCCATACGCAGGCAGTTGGTACCGAATTGCTCCAGATTAGGGCGTACCTCTTCGTCGAAACCAACGTTAATCTGGTCGAGGTTCTCCATGTCGTGAACATCCATTCCCATCATGTGGCCCAAACCATGAGGCAGGAACATGGCGTGTGCTCCAGCCTTTACAGCCTCTTCTGTATCACCCTTTGCAAGTCCGAGCTCCTTCATGCGGTCGAAGAGCAGGCGGCAAACAGAGAAGTGTACGTCAGCCCATTTTACGCCTGGCTTGGCTACATCCAGTGCATGGTCGTGGCATTCTTCTACAATAGAGTAGATTTCCAACTGGCGCTGGCTGAACTTTCCGCTCACCGGCATGGTGCGGGTGTTGTCTGAACAGTAGTTGTTCATAGTTTCTGCACCTGCATCACAGAGTGCCAGTCTGCCTTCTTCCAGTACATTCATAGATGGATAACCATGCTGAATTTCACCGTGCTGACTGAAGATGGTTGGGAAACTGACCATGGCTCCGTAAGAGTGGGCAATGCCGCTTACCTGACCTGCAACATATTTTTCTGTCACACCCGGACGTACGAGCTTCATCGCTGTGGTATGCATCTTGTATCCGATGACAGCAGCACGCTCCAATTCCTCGATTTCTTCCTGGGTCTTAGTTGAACGCATCTTCACAACAGCCTTGATGAGGTCCATGCTGGCCTCTTCTTTCTGCTGGTTAGGATGGATGCCCAGAAGGTCGAATATCTGCAGTTTGATGTCGTAGCGGTAAGGTGGCAGGAAATGAATCTTGCGCTTCTTCGACATGGCGTCGTTGCAGATAGTCTTGAGCGTTTTCATAGGTGCTGAGTTGTGAACGCCTACCTGCGCTGCAAGATCGTGAACACTGTCAACGCTTCCGTACCATACGATGTCTACGAGGTCGATGTCGTCGCCAATCAGGGTTTCAATATCGTTGTCTATATCTATCACACCTACCAGACCGTCGCGCTGCAATCCGAAATAATAGAGAAATGTCGAGTCCTGACGGAAAGGGTAATATCCGTTATTAGGGAAATTACATGGTGAGTTGTTGTTTCCGAAAAGTATAATTACGCCGCTTTTCACAAGCTTCTTCAACTCCTGTCTGCGGCTGATGTAAGTCTCTTTGCTGAACATATTTTTAGTATTTTACATTATTTTGCTTGCAAAGTTAGCAATTATTTCCCAAAAAATACGTATCTTTGCAAGCAAAATTGAATAAAACGCGTAAATTTATAAATAATTAATATAAAAACGGCTTTTTTGCTAGACAAAATGTAAGAAAATTGTCTATACTGAGAGCAAAATATAATTATTTTCAGAATTTTAAAAGCAGAGAGTGTGTTATGAAATTGAATTTGAAAACAACAGGTTTGGTTCTTGAGGGAGGAGGCATGCGAGGGGTCTTCACCAGTGGGGTACTGGATGCCTTCATGAAGCATGATGTTCATTTCCCTTATACGGTGGCTGTATCGGCTGGGGCATGTAATGGCATGTCGTATATGAGCCGCCAGCCTCGGCGTGCCCGTATCTCTAACATCGATTATCTGGCCCGATACCAGTATATCGGTATTCGCCATCTGGTGACTCAGGGGTGTATCTTCGACCGCAAATTGCTCTACGATAAGTTTCCGAACCAGCTCTTACCTTTCGATTTTGATACCTATTTTAAGTATGCCGATGGTTTCGAGATGGTTACTACCAATTGTCTTACGGGCAAGGCTATGTATCTTTCCGAGAATCATGACAGGCAGCGTGCACTGGATGTTGTGCGTGCTTCTAGCAGTTTGCCATTTGTGAGCAAGATAGTGGAAGTGGATGGCATTCCGATGTTGGATGGTGGTATTGCGGACAGTATTCCGGTACAGCACGCCATTGACATGGGGTGGCAACACAATGTGGTTGTCCTGACTCGCAACAAAGGATGGCGTGATATGGGCAAAGACCATAAGATACCTTATTTATATAAGAACTATCCTCGCCTGCGTGTGGCTCTGAGTCACCGTCATCGGGCTTATAACGAACAGATCCAGCTTGTAGATGATCTGGAGGCTGCGGGTAAGATTACCTGTATCCGTCCAATCCGTCCGTTGGAAGTTGGCAGAATAGAGAAGGATACCGATAAACTGGAACGCCTCTACGAAGAAGGTTTCATGCTGGGTGAGGCTTTCTGCGAAAAATGCGTAGAAAAAGAATAATATTAATAAGGTGTAGTTGATAAATAAGGTGTAGAGTTTTAGTATATGGCTTGAGAATGAGTAGAACGGTGATTTTTTAGGAACGGATTACACCGTGCCTAAAAATCACCGTTCTGGGTATGATAGTAATCAGCAATGATTTCTTCTTATTTCAGTAGGTCAGGGCGCAGGCGCTTGGTTCTTTCCATGGCCTGGTCGAATTCCCACTGGCGAATCTTGGCTTCGTTGCCACTGAGCAGAATCTCCGGAACCTTCCATCCCTTGTAGTCGGCAGGACGGGTGTAGATAGGGGCGGCAAGAATGTCGTCCTGGAAACAGTCGGAAAGTGCGCTCTGTTCGTCGCTGATAACACCCGGAACCAGTCGGATGACGGCATCTGAGATGATGGCTGCAGCAAGTTCGCCACCCGTCAGCACATAATCACCTACACTGATTTCTCGGGTAATGAGATGGTCGCGCACACGCTGGTCAATACCCTTGTAGTGACCGCAGAGGATGATGAGGTTACCCTGCATCGACATTTCGTTGGCTATCTTCTGGTTGAAAGTTTCACCATCTGGCGAAACGTAAATCACGTCATCATACTCGCGCTCTGCCTTCAGTGCAGCAATGCAGCGGTCTATTGGTTCACATTGCATCACCATGCCGGCACTTCCGCCGTATGGATAGTCGTCCACACGCTTCCATTTATCTAATGTGTAGTCACGCAGATTGTGCAGATGAATCTCCGCTAGACCCTTCTTCTGCGCACGTGCCAGAATGGACTCATTGAAGAATCCCTCCAGCATCTCTGGTAATACTGTAATAATGTCTATTCTCATAACATCTGCAAAAATAATAAATAATGCGGAGAGTACCAAAAATTTTTGCTTTTTCTTTCATTTTAACTCCTCTTTTCTTCACTTTCCTTTCTTTTTTTCTCTGTTTTCCTGCCTTTCCGTAGCCATTCTTGTCTTTTCATATCATAATCCTATTTTTCCGGAAAAAGAGAGTGATTAACGTATAAATATGCAACAAAATTATCAAAAAATAGAAAAATCATATCAAAATGATAAATTTTCGATAAAACATGCTACTATTTGTAGAAAAAGTTGTATTTTTGCAAACAGAATTGCTCGAAAGAGTGTATAATTAATTAAAATTGTGAACAAGATGATATTGGACATTGAAATGCTGAGAAGCTTTTACGCTTCGTATTCGGAAAGTGTAGCCCAGGCTAAGGCTACGGTGAAACGACCTCTTACTTATGCCGAGAAGGTGCTCTTTGCACATCTTTTCGACCCAACACAGTTGCGATCATATAAAAGAGGTGTGGAATATGTTGACTTCCGACCTAATCGCGTGGCGATGCAGGATGCGACTGCGCAAATGGCACTCTTGCAGTTCATGAATGCGGGTAAGGACAAGGTGGCCGTACCTGCTTCCGTACATTGTGATCACTTGATTCGTGCCGATGTGGGCGCAACACAAGATCTTCCTGAGGCTTGCAAAACCAATAAGGAGGTTTACGACTTCCTGAAGTCTGTTTCTCAGAAATACCATATCGGATTCTGGGGACCTGGTGCCGGAATCATCCATCAGGTAGTGCTCGAAAACTATGCATTCCCTGGAGGTATGATGGTGGGTACCGATTCTCATACTCCTAATGCCGGCGGTCTCGGCATGGTGGCAGTAGGTGTAGGTGGTGCTGATGCCGTAGATGTGTTGACCGGTCAGCCTTGGGAACTCAAGATGCCACGTCTCATTGGTGTGCATCTCACAGGTAAACTCTCTGGCTGGGCCACTCCTAAGGATGTGATTCTCGAAATCCTCGGCATCCTTACCGTAAAGGGCGGAACCAATGCCATCCTCGAATACTTCGGCGAGGGATTGGACAGCATCTCTACCACCGGCAAGGCTACCATCTGTAACATGGGAGCCGAATTGGGTGCCACATGCTCTATCTTCCCATTCGACCAGAATGCCAGCGAGTATCTCCGCAAGACAGGCCGTGAAGAAATTGCATCTCTCGCACAGATGAATGCAGCCGAACTCCGTGCTGATGATGAGGTGTTGGCAGATCCGTCTGCTTTCTACGACCAGATTGTTGAAATCGACCTTTCTAAGGTTGAACCTCATCTTAACGGTCCGTTCACTCCAGATGCAGCCACACCAATCTCTCACATGAAGGCAAAAGGTCCTGCCAACGATTATCCGATGGTAGTAGAAGTAGGATTGGTAGGTAGCTGTACCAACTCTTCTTATCAGGACTTGGCCCGTGCTGCCAGCATTGCCCGTCAGGCTTATGAGAAAGGTATTGAGGTGAAAGGACAGCTTATCATCAACCCGGGTTCAGAGCAGATTCGCTATACAGCCGAGCGTGATGGCATCCTTGATGATTTCAAGAAGATTGGAGCCCTCATCATGACCAATGCTTGCGGTCCTTGCATCGGACAGTGGAAGCGTCATACCGACGATAATACGCGCAAGAATGCCATCGTTACCTCTTTCAACCGAAACTTCCGCCGCCGTGCTGATGGTAACCCTAATACGTTTGCTTTCATCGGCAGTCCAGAGCTCACCGTGGCTCTCACCATTGCGGGCCGTCTCGACTTCAATCCGGCTACAGATACCTTGCTGGATAAGGATGGCAACAGCGTGATGCTCGATGCGCCTACAGGTTTCACCTTCCCACCTAAGGGTTTTGCCGTAGAGGATAAGGGATTCATTGCCCCAAGCGAAGAAAATGCCAATGTAGAGGTAGTCATTTCGCCTGACAGCAACCGACTCCAGAAACTTGCTCCGTTTGCTCCATGGGATGGAAAAGACCTGACAGATATGCCGCTTCTTATCAAAACCGAGGGCAAATGTACCACCGACCACATCTCTATGGCGGGTCCTTGGCTGAAGTTCCGTGGACATTTGCAGAACATCTCCGACAACCTTTTAATGGGTGCCGTTAATGCCTTTAACGGTGAGAGCAATAAGGTGAAGAACCAGTTGGATGGTGCTTATGTCGAGGTTTCTACCGCTGCCAAGGCTTACAAGGCAAAAGGCATCTGCAGCATCGTGGTGGCAGAGGATAACTATGGTGAAGGTTCTTCCCGTGAGCATGCTGCTATGGAGCCTCGTTTCCTCAACGTGAAGGTGATTCTCGCCAAGAGTTTCGCCCGCATCCACGAAACCAACTTGAAAAAACAGGGTATGCTTGCCCTCACATTCTGTAACAAGGATGATTATAATAAGGTGCAGGAGGACGACCGCATCTCTTTGACAGGTTTGAAGGAGTTTGCTCCAGGTTCTAAACTCACCGTCACCCTGAAGCACAAGGATGGTTCTGAGGATAATTTCGAGGTTGAGCATACTTATAATGATACACAGATTGCATGGTTTAAGGCTGGTTCTGCATTGAACTTTGCTGCAAAGAAATAATAGTTGTAGCCATGCAGCTAAAAAAGTAACAGTTATGAATAAAGAATATTTAATATATAAATTAAGCGATGAGGTAAAAAACTCATGCAAGATTGATAAGGATGCATTCAAGAAGTTCAATGTGAAGCGTGGACTTCGTAATGAGGATGGCTCTGGTGTGTTGGTCGGACTGACCAATATCGGTAATGTAGTGGGTTATGAGCGCGATGCAGAAGGTAAGTTGACTCCTACAGAAGGTAAACTTTATTATCGTGGTTATGAACTTGATGACCTGGTAACTCCTCTCTTGAAGGAGAAGCGCTTCGGATTCGAGGAAGTAGCCTTCCTGCTGCTCTCGGGCCAGTTGCCTGATAAGGAGGAATTGGATGCTTTCAAGGAACTTTTGAACGATAATATGCCGCTTGATCATCGTACGATCACCCATATCATCGAGCTGGAAGGCAGCAACATCATGAACATCCTGGCCCGTTGTGTGCTCGAAATGTACACCTTCGATCCGAATCCGGATGACATCAGCCGTGACAATCTGATGCGCCAGAGTATTGAGTTGATTGCCAAGTTCCCAACCATCATTGCTTATGCATACAATATCTACCGTCACTCTGTTCAGGGTAGAAGTCTACATATTCGTCATCCTCGTGAGAATCTCTCTATTGCAGAGAACTTTCTTTATATGATGAAGCATGAAAACTATTCCGAACTGGATGCCCGTATGCTCGACCTTCTCCTGATTATCCAGGCAGAACATGGTGGTGGTAACAACTCAACCTTTACAGTACGTGTAACATCTTCTACCCGTACAGATACTTACAGTTCTATTGCTGCTGGTATCGGTAGTTTAAAGGGTCCTTTGCATGGTGGTGCCAATATCAAGGTTATCAATATGTTCCACCACTTGAAAGAAGCTATCAAGGATTGGGGTAATGTAACTGAACTTGATACTTACCTTAAGCGAATGCTCAACAAGGAGGCTTATGACAAGACAGGTCTCATTTATGGTATCGGTCATGCGGTCTATACTTTGAGTGACCCACGTGCCGTTGAACTGAAGCGCCTGGCAGGTGAACTTGCCAAGGAAAAGGGTAGAGAAGACGAGTATAATTTCCTGAAGCTGATAGAGCAGGAAGGTATCAAATGTCTGCAGGAACACCGTGGAGGCAGCAAGCCAGCGTGTGCGAATCTTGATTTCTACAGTGGCTTTATCTATGAAATGATTGGTTTGCCACAGGAAATCTATACACCTATTTTCGCCATGGCACGTATCGTGGGTTGGACAGCCCATCGTATTGAAGAACTCAATTTCGAAGGCCGTCGTATTATCCGTCCTGCATATAAGAATATTCTTGGCGAACTGGAGTATAAGCTACTTAATGAGAGATAAAATTCCTCTTTGTTATTATACAAGAAAGGCAATGCCCGTCGTTGGGTGTTGCCTTTTCCTGTCTATATACAAGCAGGCTATTGTCAAGTGATGCAGTGAAGGGCAAGTTTTTGTTTTGACCATTAGAATTAATATACGTTAAATATTCAAAGTAGTATGTTGTAATTTTGGAGAAATGAATAATTATTCTTATCTTTGTAGCCGAAAAGTATAAAGAAAAGTATAAGTATTGAAGTTTTAACCGTCTAGTTTTAAGACAAAACAGTAAATGGATTGCATGGAAAAAGAATTTGAAGATTACTGGAATAAGCACCAGAAAAGATTAATCTTGAATGCTCCAAAAGCACTACGCGATGAATATATCGAATCAACCAAGCTTGACAGCCCGATAGATTGGGTCTGTTTTATCCTGCCTGTGGTTTTGGGCATTGGCCTCCAGCCAATTTTGGATATTCAGAGTGAGATTCTCTCTTGGGCAGTAGTATTGCTTATTGTGGTAGTTTGTTTTGCTGTGATGCAGCTGGTTAAGCCTATGTTGCAGAAAAAGAAATCTACCATACAAGTGGTCAAGAGCATTAAAGCTTTTTATTATGAAGTATACAAGAAAAATGGTTTAAAGAAATTAGAGCCTTGGAATTAGATTCCAAGGCTTTTTTGTTTATTGAAACCATTATATAATCATGAAATCACTCATCACATCATCCGATATGTAAAGACCTTCCCGAGTGAGGGAGAGCCTGCCGTTCTTTATTTTCATCAGCCCCCGGCTGATATGCGACTGGGCTTCCTGGAGCAGTCTGTCTGCCAGTTCTTTTCCGAATTCCTGCTCCATCTTCATGAGGTTTATTCCGTCGCTTGTTCGCAAGGCGGTTGTTATCAGATCGTTGTATCGGGTGGAAATATCTAGCTGTTCACTCTCAGAAGGCAGAATGCCATCGCCGATGCTTCGAATATAAGTCTGGATATTTTCGATATTCCAGCTGCGCTGCTTCCTATTGTAGGAGTGGGCGGCTGCTCCTATTCCGATATATGGTACCTCGTGCCAGTAGCTGCTGTTGTGACGTGAACGGAAGCCCGGATGGGCAAAATTGCTGATTTCATAATGTTCGTAGCCTGCTCCAGTAAGCTGGTCTATCAGGGTTTCATACATCTTGCGACTGGTTTCTTCATCTATTTCGCTAATCTTTCCCTGTTTCAGCATATGGTAGAGGGGCGTTCCCTCTTCGTACATCAGACTGTAGGCAGATATGTGTTCCACATCCAGCTGTATGGCGTGCCTGATATCGCTCATCCATTGGGAAAGAGATTCTTCAGGGAATCCGAACATCAGGTCGATACTGATATTGCGGATGCCGATGTTACGGAGTAGGGTGACGGCTTCTTCTACCTCTCCGGCATTATGACGGCGATGCAGAAAGCGTAAACGCTCGTTACAGAAGGTCTGTGCCCCCATGCTGATGCGGTTGATGGGGAGTTGCTTCAGCGTTTCACAGAAATCGCCGGTTACATCGTCTGGATTGCATTCCATCGTGATCTCCATATTCTCTGCCAGCGTATAGTTTTTTCTGATAGCAGAGAAAATCTGGTTGAGTTGGGAGCCGTTGAGCTGACTCGGGGTTCCACCGCCCAGATAGATGGTTTCGATAGTTTCATTGCTTCCGAGAGCGGCTTTTGCCGGGCGCATCTGCATCTCCCGGCAGAGAGCATCAGTGTAATCATCCCTTAACTTGAGGGAGGTGGTACTGTAAAAACCGCAGTAGATGCACCGGCTTTCACAAAAGGGGATATGTATGTATAGTCCTGCCATATTTCTGAACTTCTTTTTCTATATATAATAAGGTGTAAAGACAAAAACATGTCTAAACAAAGTGCAAAAGTACTAATATGTTTTAAAAAACAGAAGTTTTTTGCCCAAAACTTTTGGCAATGTGCGATTTTTTTGTACTTTAGTAGCATGAAACAGAAAAACCGATGGTTTGACTGTGGATTGCAACTAGCAAATTTAAGTATAACCCTTAAAAATCTATAAGCGTCATGAGAGTTTATCAGACAAATGAGATTAAAAACATTGCGCTGTTGGGCAGTGCGGGTAGCGGCAAGACTACACTTGCCGAGAGTATGTTATTTGAAGCAGGCGTTATCAAGCGTAAAGGCTCTGTAGAAGCGAAAAATACGGTGAGCGACTACTTCCCAGTTGAGTTGGAATACGGCTACTCTGTGTTCCCTACAGTTTTTCATGTAGAGTGGAACAACAAGAAGCTTAACATTATAGATTGCCCAGGTAGCGATGATTTCGTGGGAGGCGCCATTACTTCACTCAATGTTACCGATCAGGCAGTTATCCTTATTAATGGTCAGTATGGTCCAGAAGTAGGTACACAGAACAACTTCCGTTATACAGAGAAGTTGGGTAAACCTGTCATCTTCCTGGTAAACCAGCTCGACTCAGACAAGTGCGACTTTGATAATATCATAGCCACCATGAAGGACATTTACGGTTCTAAGTGTGTGCAGATACAATATCCTATCGAGACCGGTTCAGGCTTCAATGCTCTCATTGACGTCTTATTGATGAAAAAATATTCCTGGAAGCCTGAGGGCGGTGCTCCTATTATTGAAGATATTCCAGAAGAAGAAATGGAGAAAGCCATGGAACTTCATACGGCTCTTGTAGAGGCTGCAGCCGAGAACGATGAAGGACTGATGGAGAAGTTCTTCGAGAGCGAGAGTCTGACAGAAGATGAACTTCGCGAGGGCATCCGCAAGGGATTGGTTACCCGTAGCATCTTCCCTGTATTCTGCGTTTGTGCAGGTAAGTCGATGGGCGTTCACCGCCTGATGGAGTTCCTGGGCAATGTGGTTCCTTTCGTAAGCGAGATGCCGAAACTGCATAATACACGTGGTGAAGAAATTACGCCAGACAGCAATGGTCCTGAGAGTGTTTACTTCTTCAAGACTGGTATGGAACCTCATATCGGTGAGGTAAGCTACTTCAAGGTGATGAGCGGCTCTATCAAGAATGGTGACGACCTGACTAATGCAGATCGTGGCTCCAAGGAGCGTATCGGACAGATTTATGCCTGTGCGGGTGCCAACCGTGTGCCTGTGGAGCAGTTGAATGCCGGTGATATTGGCTGTACCGTAAAGATGAAGGACGTGAAGACTGGCAATACCCTTAATGGTAAGGGAGCTGAGTGGCGTTTCGACTTCATTAAATATCCTAACCCTAAGTATTCACGTGCTATCAAGGCTGCCAATGTTCAGGATACAGAGAAACTGATGGCTGCACTCCTGAAGATGCGCCAGGAAGACCCTACTTGGATTGTTGATCAGAGCAAGGAATTGCGTCAGGTAATCGTAAGAGGACAGGGTGAGTTCCATCTCCGCACGCTGAAGTGGCGTCTGGAAAACAACGAAAAACTCAATGTGACTTTCGAAGAGCCACGTATTCCATATCGTGAGACTATTACCAAGAAGGCTCGTGCCGACTACCGTCATAAGAAACAGAGTGGTGGATCCGGTCAGTTTGGTGAGGTGCATCTCATAGTTGAACCATACGCAGAAGGTATGCCTGATCCTACGTCATTCACCTTCAACGGCCAGGAATTCAAGATGAATATCAAGAGCCGTGAAGAGGTTAGTTTGCCATGGGGTGGTAAACTGGTATTCCTCAACTCTGTGGTTGGTGGTGCCATTGATGCCCGTTTCATGCCAGCTATTCTGAAGGGTATTATGGACTGTATGGAACATGGTCCGTTGACGGGCAGTTATGCACGTGATGTACGTGTCATCGTTTATGATGGTAAGATGCACCCAGTAGATAGTAATGAACTTTCGTTCATGCTTGCTGCCCGCCATGCGTTCAGCGATGCCTTCAAACAGGCTGGTCCGAAGATTCTGGAGCCTATCTATGATCTTGAGGTTTATGTACCTGCTGATTTCATGGGTGATGTGATGAGTGATCTCCAGGGACGTCGTGCTCTCATTATGGGTATGGACAGCGAGGCTGGTTATCAGAAGCTGAGTGCCAAGATTCCTCTGAAGGAACTTGCCAGCTATTCCATCTCTCTGAGTTCATTGACAGGTGGACGTGCTTCATTCACTACCAAGTTTGCCAGCTACGAGTTGGTTCCTTCCGACATTCAGAGTAAGCTGATTGCGGATCATGAGGCAGAATTGGAGAAGGATGCTGAATAGCAATTGTTAGGTTAGAGAAAAATCTCTCTTATATAAATTAAAATTTTATGTTGATATGACCAATATGGGGAAGTGTGCATGTGATATGTATACTTCCTCTCTTTTTTTATGGAAAATGAAAATTTAGTTTTATATACGAAACTAAAAATACGGGAAAATGTTAAAAACTAGAAAGAGTGAATAATTAATTAACGATTTTAAGTTAACTGATTAAGAAATTTCTTATCTTTGCCCCCATGAAGAAGAAAACGATTTGGACCATAGCCATTATCATGGGCTTTTCGTTCCTTGCGCTGCTGTACTTGCAGCTCAGTTACATCCAGGAGATGGTAAACATGAAGAAGGAACAGTTTGACGAGTCGGTCAACAGAGCCCTGTATCAAGCTTCAAGAAATTTGGAGCTTAATGAAACTCTGCGCTATCTCGAAAAGAATGTCAACGAGACAGAACGTAAGGCCAATAAAGATAAGAACAAGGGAACGGCAGTTTATTCAACTTTCGAGCTGAAAACAAATGCCACACATCCTGGCAATATGCCGAAGGCGATGATACTGCGTAGCGATAAGAATTCGCTGACAGAAACACAGAAGTCGCTTCAGGAAATCGTGAAGAACCGCTATGTCTATCAGAAAGCGTTGCTGGATGAGGTGGTATATTCTATCCTTTATTCGGCATCAGACAAGCCGCTGAAGGAGAGAATCAACTTCAAGCAGCTCGATCAGGACCTCAAGGCTGAGATGATGAATAATGGTATCAACATACCTTATCATTTCACCGTGACTACCCAGGATGGACGAGAGGTTTACCGCTGTCCTGACTATACGGACGAGGGTGAGGAATACAGCTACTCACAGGTGCTCTTCCGCAACGACCCACAGTCGAAGATGGGGGTAGTAAGGGTGCATTTCCCGGATATGAACAGCTATATCTTCTCCAGTGTGCGCTTCATGATTCCTAGTGTCATCTTCACGCTGGTACTGCTGATTACCTTCATCTTTACCATCGTGGTCATCTTCAGACAAAAGAGATATACTGAGATAAAGAACGACTTCATCAATAATATGACCCACGAACTGAAGACGCCGATAGCCAGTATCAGTCTGGCAGCGCAGATGCTCAATGATACCTCGGTAGCAAAGAGTGAACAGATGCAGAAACATCTGGGTAACGTGATCAACGATGAATCGAAGCGTCTTCGTTTCCTGGTAGAAAAGGTATTGCAGATGAGTATGTTCGACCGCAAGAAGGCGGTGTTCAAGAAGAAAGAACTCGATCTGAACGAGATGGTTGAGAATATTGCCAATTCCTTCTCGCTCCGCGTTGAGCATACAGGTGGTAAGGTCTATACCGATATCGAAGCCATCGATTCGGGACTATATGTTGACGAGGTGCATTTCCAGAATGTCATCTTCAATCTGATGGACAATGCCGTGAAATACCGCAAGCCAGACGAGCCGCTTAACATTACGATGAAGACCTGGAATGATGAAGAACATCTGTATCTCTCGATTACGGATACCGGTCTGGGTATGAAGAAGGAGAATCTGAAGAAGATATTCGACAAGTTCTACCGCGTACATACGGGCAATGTCCATGATGTGAAGGGATTCGGACTGGGATTGGCTTATGTCAAGAAGATAGTAGATCTTCATGATGGTGAAATTAAGGTAGATAGCGAATTGGGAAAGGGCACAACCTTTACCATCAAGTTGCCGGTGATTCACAGTTAAGACTTGAAGAAACAGAATAAAGAATTAAAAGAATATTAATAATTTTAAAGAATAAAGATATGGAAGAGAAAATTAAAATCTTGCTTTGCGAGGACGATGAAAATTTAGGTATGTTGCTTCGCGAATATTTGCAGGCAAAGGGATTTACCACAGTTCTGTGCCCTGATGGCGAGGTAGGTTATAAGGAATTCAATAAAAATAAGTTTGATATTGCAGTACTCGACGTGATGATGCCAAAGAAGGACGGCTTTACCCTGGCACAGGAAATTCGTCAGACCAATGCCGACCTCCCAATCATCTTCCTTACTGCCAAGACATTGAAGGAAGATATCCTTGAAGGTTTCAAGATTGGTGCTGATGATTATATCACCAAGCCATTCTCTATGGAAGAATTGGTATTCCGTGTAGAGGCTATTCTCCGCCGCGTACGTGGCAAGAAGAGCAAGGAGTCTACCATGTATCACATTGGTGACTTTACCTTCGATACACAGAAGCAGCTTCTTACCATTGGTGAAAAGCAGACGAAGCTTACCACCAAGGAGAATGAACTTCTTGCTTTGCTCTGTGCTCACTCTAATGAAATTCTGCAGCGCGATTTTGCTCTGAAGACCATCTGGATTGATGACAATTACTTCAATGCACGCTCAATGGATGTTTATATCACCAAACTCCGTAAGCATTTGAAGGACGATCCTCAGATTGAAATCATCAATATCCATGGTAAGGGATACAAACTGATAGTTCCTAACGAAGATTAAATGATTCTGTAATTAGGAAAAGATTCCCAAAGATATAAAAAGGATAAGTCGATGACCGGCTTATCCTTTTTTTAATGAATATACAAATCCGGCTACTCCCGCCAGAATGAAAAAGAGGCCAGCGAAGAGTACGCTGTTTCCCTGAATGGAAAACGCAAAGCTGGCCACCATCAGCAGGACGCCTAAAACGATGAAAGCCATGCCCATAGATGGTAGGGTATGGAGCAGAGTAATCAGTTTCTTGTTCATTTTTGCCATATTCTTTACAATTTAGAGGTTGTTTTTATACTATTAACAATTATTTTGTGCAAAAGTACGAAAAATATTTGGTTAATTCAAGAAAAAGTCGTAATTTTGCACCGCAATTCGTGAAAAGGCTGTGTTTCCGCACACATTTTCCGGTTTGCATGAGAATTTTTATATTAATATTTAATCATTTAAAGTAGTATGAATCAATACGAAACCGTTTTCATTTTGACTCCCGTTTTGTCTGATGAACAGATGAAGGAAACGGTCGCTAAGTTCGAGAAGGTACTCACCGATAATGGTGCTGAGATTCTGAACAAAGAGGCTTGGGGTTTGAAGAAGTTGGCTTACAACATCGAGAAGAAGACATCAGGCTTCTACAGCTTGGTTGAGTTCAAGGCTGAGCCAACTGTTATCGCTAAGCTCGAAACAGCTTATCGCCGCGACGAGAAAGTAATTCGTTACATGACTGTTAAACTTGACAAGTATGCTGCCGCTTACGCAGAGAAGCGTCGTGCAAAGCTTGGTAAAAAAGAGGAGGCTTAATCATGGCAGATCAGAAATCAGAAATCCGTTATTTGACTGCTCCTTCTATCGACACAAAGAAGAAGAAGTATTGCCGTTTCAAGAAGAGCGGTATTAAGTACATTGACTACAAGGATCCAGAGTTCTTGAAGAAGTTCTTGAACGAGCAGGGTAAAATCCTTCCACGTCGTATTACAGGTACATCTTTGAAGTATCAGCGCCGTGTAGCACAGGCTGTAAAGCGTGCTCGCCAGATCGCTTTGCTTCCTTACGTAACCGATTTGATGAAGTAATTTAAGGAGGATAAAGAAGAATGGAAATTATTTTGAAGCAAGATATTATCGGTCTTGGATATAAGAACGATATCGTAAATGTAAAGAGTGGTTATGGTCGTAACTTCCTTATCCCTACAGGTAAGGCTGTTATCGCATCTCCATCTGCTAAGAAGCAGTTGGCTGAGGATTTGAAGCAGCAGGCTCACAAGCTTGAGGCTATCAAGGCTGAGGCTGTTAAGAAGGGCGAGGCTCTCGAGGGCATTGTTCTTACTATTGCTGCTAAGGTGAGCGCTACTGGTCAGCTCTATGGCTCAGTTAACGCTGCAACTGTTGCTGAGGAACTCGCTAAGAAGGGCATCGAGGTTGATCGCAAGATCATCACTATGAAGGATGCTAAGAAGGTTGGTGAGTACGAGGCTACTGTACACTACCACAAGGAGGTTGAGGTTAAGGTTCCAGTTAATGTTGTTGCTGAGAACGCTCCTGTTGCAGCTCCTGCTGCTGAGGAGGCTCCAGTTGAGGCACCTGCTGAGGCTGCAGCTGAGGAAGAGGCTCCAGCAGCTGAATAATCCTAGCTCAATCAATTTGTATGAAGTACGATATTTTTCGCACTGTAAAGCAAATTAATATAAAGATCCCTTTTGCCGCAAGGCATTAGGGATTTTTTTTATGCCTGTTCCGCATTCAGAATGGAAAGTTTTTACCATTCTTGTAGTAATTTAGAATATATAACTTTATTTTTTAATATTCTCTGCTGATTCTCAGAATTTTATTGTACCTTTGCAGTCGGATTCAAAGAATTCATGTATATTGCAGGAATATTTATTATAAACTTAAAAAATAATAGGATAAAATGAAAGCATTTGTTTTCCCTGGACAGGGTTCTCAGTTCGTAGGTATGGGTAAGGACCTCTACGATAACAACGCATTGGCAAAAGAACTTTTCGATAAGGCCGACGAGATTCTCGGCTTCAAGATTACTGATATCATGTTCGCCGGAACCGACGATCAGTTGAAGGAAACCAAGGTTACCCAGCCTGCTGTATTCCTCCATTCTGTTATCTCTGCTCTTTGCCTGGGTGAGGAGTTCAAGCCAGCTATGGTTGCAGGTCACTCTCTCGGTGAGTTCTCTGCATTGGTTGCTGCCGGTGCTATGGCTTTCGAGGATGGTTTGAAACTCGTTGCTGCCCGTGCCAATGCCATGCAGAAGGCTTGCGAGGCTAACCCTGGTACCATGGCTGCCATCATCGGTTTGCCAGATGAGAAGGTTGAGGAAATCTGCGCTGAGGTAAGCACAGAAGGCAACGTGGTAGTTGCTGCTAACTACAACTGCCCTGGTCAGCTCGTTATCTCAGGTAACGTAGATGCTATCAATGCTGCTTGCGAGAAGCTGAAGGCTGCTGGTGCTAAGCGTGCATTGCCTTTGAAGGTTGGTGGTGCTTTCCACTCTCCATTGATGCAGCCAGCTAAGGATGAACTTCAGGCTGCTATCGAGAAGACTACATTCTCTGCTCCTAAGTGCCCGGTTTACCAGAATGTAGACGGTAAGCCTCATACTGATCCAGCTGAGATTCAGCAGAACCTCATCGCACAGCTTACAAGCTCTGTACGTTGGACTTCATCTGTACAGACTATGATTGCTGATGGTGCTGATGACTTCACAGAGTGTGGTCCTGGCAAGGCATTGCAGGGCATGATTGGCCGCATCGACAAGAATGTTGCCGCTCATGGTATTGCTTAATCAACAATAAAACTATTCAACGTTTTATCTTTTCAGCAAAGGTGTTGTTGGAAAGGTAAAACGTTTCATTTTTTTAGTAAAGCCGCTAAATGAAGGAAAAAGTTATTATATACCAGGTTCTCCCACGACTCTTCGGAAACCAGAATACAACCTGTAAGGAAAATGGTACCATCGAAGAAAATGGTTGCGGAAAGCTGAATAATTTCTCAGATGAAGTTCTGGCACGCATCCACGATATGGGATTTACACATATTTGGTATACGGGTGTGATTCGTCATGCCACTCAGACAAACTACTCTTCTTATGGAATTCCTACTCAGCATGCAGAGGTAGTGAAGGGAAAAGCAGGTTCGCCATATGCTATTACCGACTACTATGATATCGATCCAGACTTGGCTGTGAATGTCAGTATGAGAATGAAAGAGTGGGAGCAGCTGATAGAGCGTACTCACAAGGCTGGTATGAAAGTAATCATGGATTTCGTTCCGAACCATGTAGCCCGAGAGTATCATTCCATTTGCAAACCAACAGGTGTACGGGATTTGGGAGAAGATGATGATCCGAACATGCACTTCTCTACCAGGAATAATTTCTATTATGCATGGGGCGATTTGGATTTGAATGAAATCCGTCAGTCCAAACCAGAGTTCAAGGCTTTCTCTGCGAAAGATGCCAAGATTTATGAACCTTATACCGAGAGCCCAGCCAGAGCTACAGGAAACGACCGGTTTGATAACCATCCTGGCTGTAACGACTGGTATGAGACCGTGAAACTCAATTACGGTGTAGATTACTGTGATGCAGGAGGCAGAAGCTATCATTATGAACCAGTGCCAAACACATGGGGCAAGATGACAGATATCCTCCTCTTTTGGGCAAGCAAGGGTGTAGATGGCTTCCGCTGTGATATGGCAGAAATGGTGCCAACGGCATTCTGGTCATACGCTACCGGAATATTGAAGGCGAAGTATCCTCACATCGTGATTATCGGCGAGGTTTATGATCCTAACCAGTACCGCAACTATGTAAAGGCTGGTTTCGATTATCTTTATGACAAGGTAGGAATGTATGATTGCCTGCGTGGCGTGGTTCGTGGTGAGCGTCCGGCAGCCAGTATCACTCACGAGTGGCAGGTAGTGGATGATATCCGCGATCACATGCTCTATTTCCTTGAGAATCATGATGAGCAGCGCATCGCCAGCGATTTCTTCTGTGGCTCAGCCATGAAGGCGATTCCTGCTGCAGCCATGAGTCTCTTCTTCCAGAAGAATCCTTTCATGCTTTACAGCGGTCAGGAATTCGGCGAGAAGGGAATGGATGAGGAAGGATTCAGCGGCACGGATGGCCGTACCACGATATTCGACTATTGGAGTCCGGAAACTCTGGCGCATGCCTATCAGGATTCATCTGACTCGGCATTGAGTCAGGAGCAGAAATATCTGGCAGCCACTTATCGTCAGCTTCTTCGCTTCGCCAATGAAGAGAAAGCCATCCGCGAGGGTGAGACCTTCGATTTGATGTATGTGAATCCGGGTTCTGAGAATTTCGATCCCCGTACCAATTTCGCCTTCCTTCGCAAGAAGGATGATGAAGCTATGCTGATAGTGCTCAATTTTTCCCAGGAGGCGCGCCAGTTGCAGGTTTGTATCCCTGGTCATGCTTTCGATTTCTTCCATATTGCTGAAGAGGAGGTGCTGGTAACAGAACTGTTCTCGGGTGGTAAGAAGAAGGTTGAGTTGAAGAAGGATGGCGTATTCCCGATATCAATGGATGCTAACGGAGTAAGAATCTATAAATTCAATGTCAAGATGGAGGAAAGTGATATCATATTGAATGAGCATCATAAGGAGGAATTCCCTCCTGCTCATACGGCTGAGCATCTGCTCAATCAGTTGATGGTTCGCCTGTTTGGCTGTGAGCGCAGCCGCAATGCACATATTGAGCGCAAGAAGAGTAAGATGACCTTCGTAGTCGATCACAAGCCTACCCGTCAGGAGGAGAAGGAGATTGAGACGGAGATGAATCGCCTGATAGAGCTTGATATGTCTGTTACTTACGAGTTTGTGGATCGTGACCATATTCCGGCTAACGTCAAGTTAGACCGTCTGCCGGATGATGCGAGCGAGACCTTGCGTCTGGTTCGTATCGGTGATTATGATGTTTGTCCATGTATCGGCAAGCATGTCCGTTCTACCGCCCAGATTGGCAAGTTCGTATTGCTTGGTACCAATTGGGATGAGCATGCGCATTCTTTGCGTATCCGCTTCAAGATTGTTCAGTAAATATAAAATAAGCAGCAATGGAGTAGTAGCCATTGCTGCTTTTTTCTTTTATAATTACTGCTTTCTTCTTTCCTTTTCTTTCGTGCACATAAAAGTTTTTTCTCGAAAAAAAGTCTCAAAGTCTCATTATTTGTGGCTAAAACCGATGTATGCGATTGATATATAATGGTTTATAAAAATGAGACTTTTCTGTTTATTTTACAAAGAAGTATCATAGAAGTATCATAAATTCAATAGAAGTATCATAAAATTCAGGTAAGTTGCTTGCAAAAAAGCCTTTTTTGAGGATTTATGTCTAGAAATACAGGCACAAAAGCTAAGAAATGTCTAGTATTTCAGTTTTATAGAATTGATAATGTCTACTATTTCCGTTTTATAAAACTGATAGTGTCTACCTTTCTAGTTTATAAAGTATGCCAATATTAACCAGGAATAAGATGGAAAACACAGACAACTGTAGTTAGGAATAAGCACATAGGTTGGTCTCTTAGTGCCCGTCACACGGTCACTAAGGGATCAGGTGACGGGCATCGATAGACCAAGTGTTGGGTACTCATTGCCCGTACTGCGGGCATTGAGTGCCCATTTCATGGGGTGATTTTTGGGCATTATTTTGAGCAAGCAAATTGTAGTTTTTCGTAAGCGGCTCCGCATTTATACCTTGCCCTTTATCGTAAAAGTTCTTACCTTTGCACCATAATTTTAAAAGCAACGCAATTATGAGAGCAACAGAACGTTATGAGAGGGCATGGAATGCCTTCCAGATTCATTTGAATCATAATCCAAAAGCCAGTTTGATTCCTTTTTTAAAGGAACGGCATGTAAACCATCGCTCGATGCATAGATGGATGTCAGAGAAAGGTTATTCTGTTAGGTTAGCCAAACAGCAGATTCGTCTGCTTCAGGCCGAAGCCCGTAAGGAATGTTCCGAAGCAACAGCCAAGGACACTGGGATGATGTTCCTTCCCATGGAAATGCCATCCGATTCCGTCTGCCCGGAAAATTATCTTTTCGGCATAACCTTAACCTTTCCCAATGGAACGATAGTCACCATCAAGAAAGGTAGTGCCAAATCAGTCATGCATCTGATGAAACTTTACGAGAAGGAGGACTTGCTATGTTTGGATTAAACGAAAACACCCAGTATTACGTCTGCCAGCGATATGTCCGAATGAACATGGGCATAAATGGCCTGTACCAGATTGTGAGGACGGAGATGGAGCTGCCGCCACTCGGTGGTGCCGTCTTCATCTTCTTCTCAAAGAATCGCCAGCAGGTAAAAATGCTAAAATGGGATGGCGACGGTTTCTTGCTGTATCAGAAGCGACTGGAGCGAGGAACCTTTGAATTACCATTCTTTGATCCCCAAAGCAAACAATGCAAAATGCCGTACAAGACGCTATCTGCCATCATGAGCGGAATTTGCCTGAAAAGTATGAGATATAGGAAACGGCTTAATCTATAGGCGCATAAGATTATATTTAATGAACTGTGTATCAATAAGATAGAAAAATAAATATCTAAAAATCCTTGCATATCTCGATATTTTTTCGTACCTTTGCACTATGAAAAAGGACGAAATTATAGTACTTTTAAAGGAACAGCTTCAGCTTGCAAACGAACAGCTTCAGCAAGCTAATGCTACGGTGAGTTCGTTGACTACACAGGTCAACGAACTCATTGAACGTATAAAGTCATTAGAAGAATTACTCGTCCAGAAAGGAATCGCCATTGACAAAGCGAATCGTCAGAACAAGGCACTCGGCAAGCTCGTTTCAGGCAAGAAGTCCGAACGTCAGGAAAAGAATCCACAAGACTCGATGACCCAGGAGGAATTTGACAAGAAGAAAGAAGAGCAGGCCGAAAAGAGAAAGGCACGCAAAAACAACGGAGCCAAGCGCGACATGCATTACGAGATGAAAGAGGTGCATGTTACGATAGATCCTGTCATGGATGCAGAGTTTTTGAAGACGTTGCGTCTCTTCGGAACTCGTACCTGTATACGTTACAGCATGGAACCCATCAAATTCATCAAGACCGTGTATCACATCAACACTTATACTGATGGAAGTATCATGTATCCGGGGAAAACTCCGCCGGCTCTGTTGTTGAATTCTTCCTATTCACCTTCCTTTGCAGCAGGACTCCTGCAGATGCGATACATCTATTCCATGCCGGTAGAGCGAATCATCAAATACTTTGCCGACAATGGGTTTACGTTAAGGAAAGCCACGGCAAACAAACTGATTGCCAGAAGTGCCGATGTACTGGAAAACTTCTATAAGGCTATCTGCCAAGTAGTGTTGCAGCAGGATTATGTCTCGGCAGACGAGACATACCATAAAGTGCTGTTAGCCAAGACAAAGCCTACGGACAAGGGTTCGAAGAAAGGCTACTTCTGGGCTGTAAGTGCGCCTAAACTGGGACTTGTCTTCTTCGTATATGAGGATGGATCACGCTCTGAGCAGGTCATACTTAACATATTCTCTGATTATAAAGGTACCATACAGAGTGATGCATATGCTCCTTACCGGAAACTGGAGTCGGATGCTTATCCTGACATTATGAGAATCGCCTGCCTGCAGCATGTCAAGAGAGATTTCATCGACTGCGGCAAGGAAGACAAGGATGCTCAGGAAGTCGTAGATATCCTCAACAGATTTTATCGAGAAGACAAAAAACATAAGGTTGGGGTAAATGGATGGACCGTTGAAGACCATCTAGCCTATCGGCAGTCATATGCACCGGACATTTTACAGGATTTATTGGAGAAACTGGAGGAAATATCTTCCAGGAAGGATTTGCTGCCCAAGTCTACCTTGGCGCAGGCGGTCGGTTATGCCCTTAATGAATATAATGCCATTTGTGACATCTTCAAAAGAGGTGATACGGCTCTCGATAACAACTATATTGAGAGAATCCAGAGGTACATATCACTATCTTTTACCTTTGCACCTGGAAACAAGTTTAAACGAATTGGTTAACGGGTGTTAAGGTGAACTGTATGTCACTCTAGAATATCACTATTTTTTGATTCAGTCCTTCGCCAAGCCAAATGTTTTCTTGTTTCCATTTAATGCTAAAATGTCAATAATATGGATAAGGAACTTTACTTTGGCGTAGATGTCTCCAAGAAGACTCTCGACCTTGCTTATTATGATGGTGAAACCATCGACTGGAAGAATGCTCATATTAAGGTGAGCAATGATGATGCTGGGTTCAAAAAGATTGGCTCCTGGGTCGCAAAGGTAGGAAAAGACTTCGATACCTTTTTGTTCTGTATGGAATATACTGGACTCTATAACCAAAACTTCAGATTATGGCTGGAATCCAAAGAATATATCTATGGTATGGTGGAACCTCGCAAAATGCATCGCTTCGAGCCAGACTTGGATGATGACCAGCGCTCTCTAGACCGTATCAAGACTGATGAACTGGATGCTTTCAGAATAGCAATCTATTGTGAGCAGAACCACAAGAAGATTCTTCGCAATCCCTCCAAACTTCCTTCACCTGTCTATTTCAAGTTGAAGAGATTGCTGGCAGAGCGTAAGCAGAACACCAAGCAGTCAACTCTCTATAAGCAGCAGCTTCATGATATCAGCGCATACGATACAGACTTATCCGTTGAACGCAAGAAACTCCTGCTGAAGAACATGCAGGAAAACCAGAAAGCAATAGACAAAGAGATTGACAGCTACATGAATGAAGATACAAGCATCAGAAAGAATTACAATCTGCTGACCTCCATTCCTGGCATTGGTCGCATCATAGCGTTGGAAACCATTGTATTGACGGAAAATTTCACTGCAATCAGCAATCCTCGCAAATATGCCTGTTACATAGGAATAGCCCCTTTTAAAAAGGAATCTGGTACCTCAGTAAGAAAGAAAACGGGGGTTTCCAAGAAAGGCTTTTCTGAAGCCAAGGCAGACTTATCCATAGCTGTCCTTTCCGCCATAAGGAACAATCCTTCAATAAGAGACTATTGGATACGCAAGAGAAAGGAAAAATGCGGTGGCATCGTGCTCAATGCCGTCAAGTTCAAGCTGGTCCTTCGTATGTTTGCCGTGATAAAGCGTGGAACACCATATGTGGAGACAGATGCATATAAGAACTAAAATGCAGCAAAAGTGAACTATCGCACTTCTTAGAGCATAACTATTTCCCGACTAAGTCTTTTGTCTGCGTTTTTTTCACTACCTTTGCCGGAGCATCTGAAATGGAAGGAACTCCGGACGGGGGTAGTGAACTATTTTGTCTTAGACAAAGACCTTTCCCTGATCTAGTCTCCCCAGCCTGAAATGCCAGGTCAAGTGCCGTTTAGGGAATTAGCCGTGGAAGCTTTTAAAAGATGTGGCTTACCCTGACATAGAGAGCTCCTTCCTACAAAATGCGGTACAAAGGTATGAAAAATAAATCATTTATCGGCATCGACATCTCAAAAAATGTCATTGACGTATCAATTTTCTGTGAAGAAACCCCAATTAAGGACTTTTCTCACGATGTATTCAACAATTCCCGCAAGGGATTTGGCGAAATGTGCACATGGCTCAAGAAGAATCATGTGGTTCTCTCGAACAGTCTCTTCGGAATGGAGTTCACCGGCAGCTATTCCATGGAGCTGGAGAAGTTTCTTAATACCAGGAACTATCAGTTCTGCATGCTCTCCACCCATGTGGTAAAGCATTATCCCATGGGGCCCAAGGACAAGAGCGACAAGATTGACTCTGCCAAGATTGCAGACTTTCTCTATCGCTATAATGGTACTGAATGTGTCAAGCCTTATAATATGCCTGACAAGACCATGCAGAGACTCAAGGCACTGATGAATGAGCGTAAGTTCCTGGTGGAACAGCGTACATGCTTCATGAACAGAAGACAGCTATGCATCACAAAGGAAGATGCCCAGTTATATGATGGCTACATCAAAAAATTCAGCCGTGACATTGAGAACATCGAGTTGGAAGAACAGAAGTTGCTGGCTACAGACGATAGCCTCTTGTCTACTTACAAGAATCTTCTGACAATACCGGGAATAGGCTTCGTCAATGCCATAAATGTCATTGTCATTACCCGAAACTTTACCGCTTTTGAAACAGCAAGGCAATATGCCAGTTATGTCGGCGTGGCACCGCACTTCCGCACTTCAGGCACCAGTGTGAAATGGCGTCCCCGACCTTCAGCACGCTGTGATGGTCAGGCGAAAGCAGATCTATCCATGGCGGCCACAGTTGTTGTACAATATGATGCAGAGTTACAATCATTTTATAACCGTAAATTAGGAGGTAAGCAAGATTCAGACACAAAACGCAAGGCATTGAATGCCGTTAAGTTCAAACTTGTTCTCAGAATGTTCGCTATAGGTAAGCAGAACAGAAAATGGGAACCGTTGGATTCAAAGAGCAGCAATGAAAAACTTGCAATATCATAAGTCCGAAACAAGTGAACTATAGCAGTCTGTGCTACTGCCATTTAGAGTCTTGTAAAGACACAAACACGGATAACTAATTAGGAATCTAGCCACACGCTATTAAAAGAACGAGTTCCGTGTTGATTTGTAACAGAAAAATCATTTTTGACCATTTCTGCTACCGATATTTTAGTGCCTGTATGTTCCAAAATACCTCTTTTGTATTTATTAACACAAAAAGTTGCTCAAAAATTTGGCTATGTCTTAGGAATCAAGAAGAAACTCAATGTTCTTTGGTTCGCACGAAGGAGCAAGCCGGGCGGCTATCCTATATTCTATCGCCATCTCATGCAGACAGAATGGCATTAATCTGTTTGAATACATATGCGACGTAATAGAAAAGACTGTAGAATGGCAACCCAATACCCCATTAGAAAAATATAGAGACTTACTTCCTGACCGATGGAAAAAGCAGTAACAGCATTTGTTTAATCAGCTGTTACTGCTTTTTTTGAATTATGCAAGGTATAAACGCGGAGACGCTTACAGTTTTTCTATATTTAGTTGACTATAATTTCGTGTTTTTTTATGATGCATCATGGTGATTTAATGATACTTCTATTGAATTTATGATACTTCTATGATACTTCTTTGTAAATATATTTGGAAGTGTCATTTTGTAATTCATTATGTATCAGTGATATATCTGTAAATAATGATACTTTGAGACTTTTTCCAAGAAAAAAATATATGCGAGGGATAAAGGGATGGGCGAATCTGCGTCATTTGTAAGCGACTCTCACCCAGAAGGAGGTTGCCGAGCTTACTGGGCTTGGCTTGACCACCATCCACAAGTTTGAGAATGGTACAGCGGGCAATCTTTCGCTTTCCACTTTTCTCCTCTTGCTGAAGGTGGTGGGGCAGATTGATGCCATCAATGATGTGCTTCCAGAACTTCCTCCATCTCCTTATCTGATGAGAAAGGATGAGAAGACGGCACAGAGAATACGTCATACAAAACGATGACAGGTGGATCAGTTCCATAGAGTCAGCGATAAATGTTCATCTCGTTTCATGGGGGTTGGAGGATAAAGACAACAGTTCTTCTTCTTCTTTTGAGAAGATGGCAAAAGTTGTACAGATGTTCGTATAGAGCAGGCTTACAAAGCCAACTTCCATTTGTATGCAAGCATAGATGGGCGAGACTGTAAGTTTATTATCGGAAAGAATAAGCCAGAATATGCTTTGATTCAAGAGTCGGGAGTATCTAATCTTCCGGAGTCGATGCTTAGAGATTTGGTCGCGAAATATCTGGTGAGATAGAAGAAAAGTGACTAAAAATAGAAAAAAGGAAAGAAAAGTGAGGCTTATATGCAAATTTTCCCCCAAAACTTGTGGCTATGTCGGGAAAGTTTTGTAATTTTGAAGCGGATTTGGTGTATGCCATCTCCAAGACATATTAGAATATAAAGAGGCGTTATGCTTATCTTGTAACTTTGGAAACCTGAGAAATTTTCAAAAAGAGATACAATGGTAGCATAGTGGTTCTCACGCATAGCGTGGGCTACTATTACTATATCTGTATCTCAGGGTTTTCTCAGGACCTCCAAAGTTAGGTGTGGTATATGTAGACCACGCTTCTTGTATATGAAAGTTTAACTAATAAATAATGAGATTATGAAAGTAATTTTAAAGAAAGCCGTTGTGGTTGTTACCATAGGAATGATGGCAATGCTACAGTCTTGTTCTAGTAATGACGACCTGGATGGTTACACTCCTACTAATTTTAATGTAGGTGGTAAGGTAGAAAAAGGTCCTTTTGTTAGAGGTACAGCCATTCAAATGCAGCCTTTGGATGCTGACCTAGATGAAACAGGTGAGTCTTTTACTTCTACGATTACAGATAATGAGGGTACTTTTACTTTTGGATCTAAATTGTTAAAGTCACCCTATGTAAAACTGTCTGCTTCTGGATATTATTTTAATGAAGTAACTGGCGAACTTTCTAAAGGAACCTTGGTTTTAAATGCTGTTGCTAATCTTCAAAATGCAGCTGATGTGAATTTGAATATTCTTTCACATCTTAAGTATCAGAGAGTTATGAATTTGGTAGCTAAGGATGGTAAGTCATTTAAGGAAGCCAACAATCAGGCACAAGAAGAAGTCCTCAAGACTTTTGGTCTCGAAAAGTATGCCAAGACTGATGTTAATCATTTCTCGATTACTTCTGGTACTGATGAAGCTGCTGCTCTTATTGCCGTGTCATCTTTAATTCTGTATAATCGTTCTGAAGCACAAATTACTGAATATTTATCTCAACTTTCAGAAGAGTTTGCTGAGGATGGTAATTTCTCAGAAACTACCAAACTACAAATTCGTAAAGATATGTTCTCTTTGGAAAGCAAATTGCCTCAAATAGCAGAGAATATCAAGAAACGCTATCAAGAGATGGGTAAAGAGGTTGCCGTTAAGAATCTTATCTATTATTTCGATTGGGATGGAGATGGAACCGCAGGAAATGAAATTGCGCCTGAAAATCATCCTGTCAGTTTGGAAACAAATAATATCAATGTACCTATGGAAGGTGGAAGCTATGAGGTAAAGGTAAATACAACTGTACCTGTTTACTTAGAGCGACCAAGTATTCCTGGTGATGATATATACGATAATTCGACTTCTGTTTCGGGAATGGAAATTTATGAAACCGGAAGTGGAAGTGTACCTAGTATCAACTATACTAAAGAATTGAAAAATAATATCTTAAAGGTGGTTGTAAAGGCTGCCTCTTTTAGAAAGAAACAAGCAGTTTCAATTCCTTTATATGATGGTATGGGTAATGTAGTGGCTCGCTTGAACTTAACTCAGCAAGCTAATCCTAATGCAGAAATCATAGTACCTCGACTCGGAAGGGATGGCATCGCTTGTGTTTCTGAATTTATGAAGAGTTTGGCAAATGCTGTAACCCTTGAGGCTCAGATGAATTATCGTTATACAAAGATAATAAATGATCCTAGTTTTGTTGCTCCTATTCGTAGCAGTGAACCGAATATCCATAATTGTTATATAAACTCATACCAAGCGCTGAATATGATTGCAAGGTTGTATAGAGCAGATGCCATGTATAGGGCAGTATATTCTCCTTATCTGAATGTTTATCGAGATATGTGCTACTATCAAATGTTGATTTGGTGGGGTGGTGTAGTTGTGGTGCCTAATGCAGGTTTTGAAGGTTATGCAGATACTTATGTTCCAAGAACATCCGAATCTAGTATTCTACAAATGCTGGAAGAAGAACTGGTAGAAGCAATAAGAAATTTGGATGAAAAGAAATGTGTAGCTTTTGCAACCAACGCCAATGATGCTGTGTTTGTATCGAAGGATGTGGCTCGTATTCTTTTGGCGAAAGTATATATGTATCAGCAAAAATGGGCTGCAGCTAGTAATCTTCTCCAACAAGTTGTTGACAAAAATATATACTCTATGGAAAAAGTTCCAACAAAATATACATCTGAAAACAAAGATTTAATATTGGCTTTGAAGGTTGGCAATGAGTCAAGAGACTCTAGGGTAAATGTAGACGGAAGTCCTGAAAAGGTAGTACCTATTATGACTACTACGGATGTCAAGCTTTTATATGCTGAATGCGAAATTCACTTGGGTAACAATGCAAAGGCTTCAAAATATATTTCAGAAGTGGGTAATATAAATGGTATTTCCGGAACAAATGTTTCAGTTGAGGGAATTAAGCAACTGAGGAAGTCTCTTAAATTGCAAGACTATTTTGCTTTCTTGAAAAGGAATGGTTTGGCGATAAAAGAACTCGGATTAGAAAAATATCAGTTGCTTTTACCTATTCCTCAAAATGAACTAATGGTGAATCCAAATTTGACTCAAAACCCAGGGTATTGATATACAAAAATAGGGAACGTTGGTTTTTCATAACGTTCCCTTTTTTTCAAATAGACTCTGATAGTCTAGTAGTCTGTAAAGTCTAAAAGTTGAGTAAAGGTTACAAAGTGTTTCAACTCGACCCTTGTATCCTTATACGTAAAATGCCCCACCGCCTCCCACTTTGGAATTTCGTTTGCAAATGGTACGAAATTTATTTTAAATCGGGACTTCCGGTATGGGGGGAGATGTTACATGGGTAGCATTTTTATCTCATATTCTTTCTTGTTTTGTAGACAAAATGCGTTTTTATGACCTGATTTAACATTCTTAAATACAAATATGTCAATGAAATCTACTTTTTCGTGAATTTTCTAGCTCAAAAGTTTGTATTATCAATAATTATTCGTATCTTTGCAGCAACAGAATCCGCCACGCTTCCCATTTGAACAGCGAACCAGGGCGGGTCTTTTGCTTTTTATGGGTACATTAAGATTATACACTAAGCAGGCTCTTTCTATTTCGGAACAAATAGAACTACTAAAAAGTAGAGGCTTAAATATTGCTGATTCATCCAAGGCTGTAAAATTTCTTGGTGAGGTCAGCTATTTTCGTTTTGTTCAATACCTTCGTCCTATGGAGGAAGACAAGACTACGCATCAATTTAAGCCTAATAGTAGATTTAAAGATGCCGTAGCTCTCTATAACTTTGATATAGAGTTGAGAGATTTGATGTTCAAGGCTGTTCAACGATTAGAGATTGCTTTGCGCACAAAGATTATACAAGAGTTCTCTTTGGCACATGGACCATTTTGGTTCTTTGATACAAGCCTTGCTGACGATGAGCACAAGTTTATTGAGAATATGAACTCCATAGACCGAGAGCTTCAGCGTTGTAAAGAGGACTTTATCAAGGAACATAGGCGCAACTATGACAAGCCGATATTCCCTCCTGCATGGAAAACGCTTGAACTGGCATCTTTCGGTACGCTTTCAAAACTCTATTACAATTTCGGTGACAAGAAGTTGAAGAAGCGTGTAGCTCGTCAGTTCAATCTTCCACAGCATGAGGTGTTGGAAAGTTGGATGCGTAGTGTAACTGTCCTAAGAAACTGTTGCGCTCATCACTCACGACTTTGGAATCGTTATCTCTCCAATGCTCCACAAATGAATGCCTCTTTGCGTGGTGCATGGGTGAATATAGAAGGTGTTGATGCGAACAAAGTATATGCTATAGCCTGTTGTATTGCATATTGGCTTGATTCTATGGGATATGGATTGGACTTCAAGAATGAGCTCAAATCCTTACTCGTTTCTTATCCACAGGTAGATCCTGCAGCAATGGGATTCCCTGAAAATTGGATTTCCGAGCCCCTATGGAGATAACTTTATAGATAAAATACAAGTAAGCTTATGCCTAGTAAAAACTTGCAGGAAACATTATAAATGAAAAACAGCCAACTTTCAAATATGCTATTGAAGGTTGGCTGTTTTTTCTTGCTCAAAAGTTTGTATTATCAAAGATTATTCGTATCTTTGCAGCGCGAGAACCCGCCAAGCCTCTCAACGATGCTCAAATGTGCGGGTCGTTTTTTAAGGCCGTTACCGCCCCGTTTCAAGCATGTTTTGTTGAATTGCGGTTCTATTTTTGCAGTGATATATTGTTAATAATCAGAAAAATGCTTGCTTTCTGAAATATTATCTGTATCTTTGTACCTAGATTATAAAGAGTAAGATTATGGCTTCAAAGAGATATCCTTTGGGAATACAAACGTTCTCCGAAATCGTGAAGGGGAATTACTTCTATGCTGACAAGACGGCTATCGTCTATCAGTTGGCTCATTATGCCAAGTTTCATTTTCTGAGTCGCCCACGCCGATTCGGAAAATCCTTGTTTGTATCTACCCTCCAGGCTTACTTCGAGGGTAAGAAAGAACTGTTCAAGGGCCTTGCCATCGAACAGATGGAGAAGGAATGGACGGCATATCCTGTCATCCACTTGGATCTGAGCTGCGGTAAATATTATAGTTTGGAGAATACATATTCAATTCTTAACGGAATACTAGAAATAGAAGAGAAAAAATATGGTTTAAAGGTTAAGCCGATAGATGAGAAGTCTTTTGGAGGCCGTCTCAAGAACATCTTGCTGGCAGCTGCTGCTCAAACAGGTAAACAAGCAGTCGTTCTCATCGATGAATATGATGCTCCAATGCATGATTCTGTAAGTGACGAAGACTTGCAAAAGACCATCCGCAACATCATGCGAGATTTCTTCAGCCCCTTGAAGCAGCAAGAGGGAAACATCCGCTTTGTATTCATCACAGGCATTTCCAAGTTTAGTCAGCTCAGCATCTTTAGCGAGTTGAACAATCTCAAGATTCTCACGTTGAAGGATGAATACAGTAGCTGTTGTGGTATTACCAAGAGTGAATTGACTCAGTATTTCCGTGAGGGAATCGAGGAGATGGCTGAGTATAATGGACTCACTTATGAGGAGACCTTGCTGCAACTCAAGCAGCATTATGATGGCTACCACTTCAGTATCAATAGCGAGGATATCTTCAATCCTTACAGCATTATCAATGCTTTGGACGATAAGGAGTTTAATAGCTATTGGTTTACATCCGGTACGCCTACGTTCCTGGTAGAGTTGTTGCAGCAGAAGAATTTGGATATGCTCAATCTGGACGATTTATGGGTTAATGATGATCGTTTTGATACCCCTACTGAAAAACTTACAGACCCGATTCCAGTTCTTTTCCAAAGTGGTTATCTTACCATTAAAGGATATGAGCGAAGAGGAAAATTGTATCATCTCTGTTTCCCAAATCAGGAAGTAAGACAAGGCTTCTCGAAAAGTCTCGTCAGGTATTATACTGCGCAAGACATGAACAGATATGATGCCATTGTGTATGCTTATTCCAAGAATGTGCTCATCAATGACGACATGGGAGCCTTTATGCCTCACTTGAAGGCATTCTATGATAAGTTCCCATATACGATTATCAACAATAATGAGCGTCACTATCAAGCCGTGATATTCACCATCTTCACCATGCTTGGCGAAGATGTGAAGGTGGAGCATACCACTTCTGATGGAAGAATAGACCTTGTGCTCAAGACGGATAAGAGTATCTTTATCTTTGAGTTGAAATATAAGAAGTCTGCCGACATCGCCATGGCGCAAATCAGCGATAAGGACTATGCCAAGGCTTTTGCCGATGATGGGCGAAAGGTTGTGAAAGTGGGTATTAACTTCTCGGAAAACCAGCGAAGTATAGAGGATTGGGTGATAGAATAAATGAAATAGAAGAAAGTTGGTGACCTTCATCAGGTGTATGTCACCACACAATATAGATAAAAATATGCTTGAACAGGGGCGGTAACTCGATTTTTTAGGTAGTTACCGCCACAATTCATGCATATTTTGTTCTTTTGTACAGTCGCAGAACTTAGATAATCACCGCCGTTCCGCTGCATGTAACCATCAGCATGGAACCGCTGTTGCCCACGGTTTCGTAATCCAGGTCGATGCCCACGATGGCGTTGCAGCCCAGGGATGCGGCACGGTCGGCCATCTCTCTGAGGGCTGTATCCTTAGCCTCGCGGAGGGTGCTTTCGTAAGAACCGCTTCTGCCGCCGATTACATCACGGACACTGGCAAAGAAATCCTTTACAAAGTTGGTACCGATGATGGTTTCGCCGGTTACTACGCCACGGTATTCACGGATAGGGTGGCCTTCTATGGTTGGAGTGGTACTTAAAATCATAATCTTTTCCTTTCTTTTTTATGTTATTATCAATGTTATTTATAGCTTAGACGATAAAAGTAGAGAAAAGGTTGCAGAAAATCCAAAAATAATTGTTACTTTTGCATCTGAAATATAAATATTTATAGGTTATATGAACAAGAGATTGATGTTTTCGGCAGCACTCGTGATGGCGCTGCTTTCGGCAAACGCTCAGAAAAGGGCGTTTACCATCGAGGATTTGTACAGGGTGAAGGGCGTATCTTCGGTGAGCCTTTCGCCTGATGGTAAGACGGTTTGCTATACCGCCAGTTCTTCTGACCTGAAGAACCAGAAGTCTGGCTCCGATATCTACATCATGAATGCGGATGGCTCTCACGCCAAGGCTCTTACCGAGGATGGAAAGAGCAGTTCTGCCGTATGGAGCAAGGATGGGAAGAGTATCTTCTTTACTAATTATGAGAAAGGGACGGCTCAGATCTTTCGCATGGATCTGACTACCTGTGAGACGGAACAGGTAACTGATTATGAGTTGGGTATCGGTAGTCCTGTCATCTCTCCGGATGAGCGATACATTGCCTTTACCGCAGAAGTATATCCCGACCTGGGAGCTGATGCCAAGGCTAACAAGGCCCGGATGGAGAAAAAGGAGCAGGGACCTGTACAGGCGCATATCGCCGACAAGTTGCTCTACCGTCATTGGACGAGCTATAATGATGGCAGATGCAATCACCTTATCCTTTTCGATACACAGACGAAGACTTACAAGGATCTGACTCCGGGCAATTATTCGCTGATATTCGTGGTTGGAGGTGGAATCACCTATCAATTCTCTCCTGACAGCAAGGAGATCTGTTTCGTATCCAATCATGATGAGCATCAGGAGGCTAGCACCAATGCCGACCTGTGGACGGTATCTGTGAATGGGGGAGAACCGGTCTGCATCACGAAGGAGAACAAGGCTTGGGATGGTACTCCAGCCTATTCGCCTGACGGCAAGTATATCGCTTACCGCTTGCAGCAAGTGCCTGGTTATGAGTCTGATCGCTTCCGTCTTGCTATCTACGACCGGGCTGCAAAGAAGTCTACCGTTCTGACAGAGAAGTTTGATAACTGGGTAGATGATTACAAATGGGCTCCCGACAGCAAGAGTATCTTCTTCCTCGGTCAGGTACAGGGCACTCAGCCGCTCTACAAGCTCGGTATAGCCAGAAAAACCATCTCGCCGGTATTGACGGGCAAGGCCATCTCGGAGTTTGATTTCGACAATAAGGGTATGGTATATTATACCTATAGCACGACAGGTAAGCCATCGGCTCTCTATCGCCAGCAGATGAAAAAGTGGAATGGAACTCCTGTAGCAAGCGGCAAGGAACAGCAGATTACCTTCCTTAACCAGAAGTTGGAGAATGAGGTGGATATCCGTCCATCTGAGAGTATCTGGGTAGATGGCGCTGGTGGCGACAAGGTACAGGTATTCATCGTGAAGCCACACAACTTTGATGCCAGCAAGAAATATCCGCTTATCATCAATGTGCATGGCGGACCACAGATGCAATGGATGAATTCCTTCCGTGGTGACTGGCAGGTTTATCCTGCAGCCGGTTATGTGGTGGCTTATCCTAATCCTCATGGCTCTACGGGATATGGTCAGGCCTTTACCCGTGCCATTTCCGGTGATTGGGGCGGAAAGGTATTTGAGGATGTGATGAAGGTTACCGATAAATTGGCAACCCTGGAATATGTTGACTCCACGAGGATGGGAGCGATGGGATGGTCGTATGGCGGTTACATGATGAACTGGCTGCAGGGACATACCAAGCGATTCAAGTGTCTGGCTTCCATGATGGGCGTATATGACTTGCGCTCTATGTGGGGCAGTACTGAGGAAGTATGGTTTCCTAACTTTGAGTTAGAGGGACAGCCTTATAATTCCGATCTCTACGAGAAGTGGTCACCATCCTCATACATCAAGAACTTCTCAACACCAACCCTCGTGATGACGGGCGAGCTAGACTATCGTGTACCGTATACCCAGAGTTTGCAGTATTTCACAGCTTTGCAGACCCTGAACATTCCTTCTCGACTGATAGTCTTGAAGTATGATGGTCACTGGCCAAGCAACCTGAAGTCGATGCCGCTCTATTACAATGCGCACCTCGACTGGTTCCATCGTTATCTCGGCGGTGCTCCTGCACCTTGGGATACAGAGAAGATGGTGAATAATGAGATAGAGTACTGAAATGCCCTATATATAATAAGGTGTAGAAAAACAAAATAAAAAAGCTCCATTCGCAATCAGATGCGAATGGAGCTTTTTTTCTGATAATTAAAAACTTACTTTGTTTCCTGTTCTTCCTGCATGTCCAGATACTGGTTGTCCTTGTCGTAGAATTCGTACTGGAGGAACGCCAGTTTCTGTGAAGGAATCACATTGAAGCCGAAACCATACTTAAACTGCCATCTGCGCTTCAGGGAAATGAAGCCCTTGTTGATGAAGGCAGCCACGTAAGGATTCACATACAAAGTGAATTTCTTGACGCCGATCTTGTTGACTAGGCGGTCGATTTTTCTTTCCAACTGGTCGGTGAAGAGGATGCTAGACTTGATCTTGCCCGTACCGAAACAGGTAGGGCAGGTTTCATCTACATTCACATCCATAGCCGGACGTACACGCTGGCGTGTAATCTGCATCAGTCCGAACTTGCTCAATGGCAGGATGTTGTGCTTGGCACGGTCCTTCTGCATGTTCTTGCACATGCGTTCATAGAGCAACTGTCGGTCTTCGGCAAGATTCATGTCGATGAAGTCGACAACAATGATACCTCCCATATCTCGGAGGCGCAATTGTCTTGCCAGCTCATCAGCAGCGCCGAGGTTAACGTCCAGTGCATTTGCTTCCTGACCTTTCTCACGAGTTCTGTTACCACTGTTTACATCGACAACGTGCAAGGCCTCGGTGTGCTCGATGATGAGATAAGCACCGTGCTTGTAGTTAACAACACGACCAAAGCCAGCTTTAATCTGCTTGGTAATGCTGAAATTGTCGAAGATAGGTACCTTACCGGTGTAGAGCTTAACTATGCCCGCCTTTTCAGGGGCTATTAGAGAAACATAGTTCTTCACCTCGTTCATCACATCTTCGTTGTTCACGTAGATGTTCTCATAAGATGGGTTAAACAAGTCACGCAAGAGAGCAACGGCTCTTCCGGTCTCCTCGAATGCAAGTTGCGGGCGCTGCTGGGTCTTCTGTACCTTGGCGATAGCATCCTCCCATCGCTTCACCAGGACTTTCAGCTCAGCATCGAGCTCAGCGACCTTCTTACCCTCAGCCACAGTGCGGACGATAACGCCGCAATTCTTTGGTTTGATGCTGTGAATGAGTTGTTTGAGTCGGGAGCGTTCTTCACCGCTTTTAATTTTCGACGAGACAGAAACTTTATCACCGAATGGCATGAGTACCAGGTATCGGCCCGCGAATGAGATTTCGCCTGTGAGTCGAGGTCCCTTGGTAGAGATTGGTTCCTTTACGATTTGTACCAGCACTTCCTGTCCTGCTTTGAGTACATTCTGTATGCTGCCGTCCTTTTCCAATTCAGGCATTTTGCTGGCTTTAGAGAATGGGAAAAGTTTCTTTCTGTCGCTCTGTACTTGTTTAAGATACTTCTGGTAGGAATTAAAATGACTTCCTAGGTCAAGATAATGAAGAAAGGCGTCGCGTTCATAACCTACATCCACGAAGCAGGCGTTAAGACCCGGCATCAGTTTTTTTACCTTTGCGATGTAGATGTTGCCCACAGAGAACGATGCTTCACGAGGTTCGTTCTGGTATTCCACCAGCTGCTTGTCCTCCATGAGTGCGATAGAGATGTCTTTCTGTTGGACATCAATTACAACTTCGCTTGTCATATCTTCAATAATCTTTTAACTTTAAATTAATACAAAAAAAGGGTATGTCATTCCATATCAGAACTGACACACCCCCTCAGTCACGAACTGACCGAGAGCTATAGTAGACTAGCTACAATGCTAGCTTACTTGCTCTTATGTCTGTTCTTACGTAATCTCTTTTTACGCTTGTGAGTAGCCATCTTGTGGCCCTTCTTTTTCTTTCCGTTTGGCATGATTTTAAAATTTTAAAATATTGTTATTATAAAAAATGATATTTCTCTCTTCCTGTCCAGCAGTATTACTGAGCGTTCTGCATCTCCTCGATGAAGCTCTTTGATGGCTTGAAGCTTGGTAAGTCGTGAGCTGGAATCGTGATGGTTGTATTCTTAGAGATGTTACGGGCAGTCTTAGCAGCACGATGCTTGATGTTGAAGCTGCCGAAGCCACGCAAGTATACATTGTCCTTCTTTTCGATGAGGCACTTCTTAACCTCTTCCATAAAAGCCTCTACTACAGTACCTACTTCTTTCTTAGGCATACCAGTAGCGATAGCTACCTCATTAATGATATCTGCTTTGGTCATTTCTTTATTTTTTACTAATTTTACTTGTTATTCTTTATTTCGGTGTGCAAAGATACAAGTTTTTTATGATATAACAAAATACTTAAGGCTTTTTTTGCAAAAATAATGCTCTAAGTATTTGCATATAAGGTTTTTATTGCGTATTTTTGCACCAAAATAGAGAAATTATGAGATTTAAGAGATATTTTTTGGCTTTGATGATGGTTGCCTTTCATGCATTGGCGTTGACGGCTGGGGAGGTCTGGACGGCGAAAAATGTACCGATTCCTTGCCTCAGGGATTCTACGCAATATGTTTCCGACCCGGATGGATATGTTGATAAGGCTCAGAAGGATTCTGCCAATTTCTATCTTCAGAAACTGAAGTTGGAGTGTGGCGTACAGAATGTGCTCATCATTGTGGGAAAGGTTGACAACCAGGATGCCTTCCGGATGGCGCAGGATGTGGGCAACCAATATGGTATCGGTTACAAGAAGAGCCGGAGAGGACTGGTTATCGTCATCGCGGTGGAGGACCATAAGTACTTTATTGCTCCAGGAAGTGGACTGGAGGGTGAGTTGACTGATGTGGACTGTGATGATATTGCCCGGGCTTGCATCGTGAAGTATATGCGTGAAGGCAATCCGGGCGAGGCGGTAGCATCTGTGAGCCGTGCTATATATAATAAGGTGAAAAGTGGACGGACGGGAATTGCGGATGTTGATGAAGGTTCGGTTAATGACGAAGAGGACTGGTTCCTGGTCATTATCCTGTTCCTTATCTTCTTCGGTATTCCTATCTATCTGTTTATCAGGTATATTCTGGAGATGCTCGGTATTGTGAAGCCAAGACCGAAGAGCAATCAGAGAAACCAGTCTCGTAGGAGAAACAATGACGATGACTGGATACCTCCTTTCTTTATGGGAGGTGGCGGTTCTTCCGGCGGCGGTTTCTCGGGCGGTTCTTTTGGCGGAGGTACCTTTAGCGGAGGTGGCTCTGGCGGAGGATGGTGATGACTGATTATAGTTAATAGTTTATAGTTAATAGTTTATAGTAAATAGTTTATAGTAAATAATTAATTAATAATAATGACAATGGAACAGACAATGAATTCAAACATGCAACCGGCAAAGAGAGGTATAAAGAAAAGTTGGATTATCCTGGGCATCGTAGTTGTGCTGGTACTATGGATGTTCAGTGGTTATAACGGATTGGTAGAAAAACAGGAGTTGGCTACCACAGAGTTGGCTAATGTTCAGACTCAGTATCAGCGTCGTGCAGACATGATGCCACAGTTGGCAAAGATAGTAAAGGCTTATGCCAAGCATGAGAAAGAAACCTTTGCCGAGGTAACCAAGGCTCGTGCTGCTGTTGGTCAGGTAAAGCTGGATGCCAACAATCTTACTGAGGCTAGCCTGAAGAAATATGCTGCAGCACAGGGGGAGTTGGCGAATGCATTCTCCAAACTGATGGTAGTAGCCGAGAAATATCCTGAGTTGAAAGCCAGCGAGAACTTCAAGGCTCTTCAGGTTCAGGAAGAGGGTACGGAAAACCGTATCAGCGAGGCACGCCGCAAGTATAATGAAGCCGTTCAGAACTATAATCAGACGGTTAGAAAAATGCCTAGTGCCCTTATCGCCGGCCTCTTCAATTTCAATGTGATGCCTAAGTTTGAGGCAGCAGCAGGAGCTGAGAAGGCGCCAGATTTGGATATCTAATTTAGAATTGATCATTAAGAATCCTGTTTTTCAACGGGATTAATAGATTTGTTATCTAGTCAATGGGAACGAGAAGTGTCCCATTGGCTAGATTTTCTGTTTAATGCGCTTTCAATTTGAAAGTAACTCAATATTTTATATATATTTTGTATTTCAGATGTTTTTTATTTCAGAAATTCTTTGTATCTTTGCACGCAATTTAAGAAATATGGTAGAAATACCGCAAACATTGAAATTTCAATAAGGTAAATTACAAATATGAAACAAACAAAGATTGTCGCTTCCATCAGTGATCGTAGATGTGATCAGGATTTTATCCGAAAACTGTTTTTCGCCGGTATGAACGTTGTTCGTATGAATACTGCTCATGCCACAGAAGAGGGTATACGCACCATCGTAAAGAATGTAAGAGCCGTGTCTCCACATATTGGTATTATGATTGATACCAAAGGTCCTGAGGTGCGAACTACAGGTGTGAAGGAACCTATCCACTACAATGTTGGTGATGTAGTGAAAATCTTTGGACGTCCGGAAATGGAGTCTTCTCATGATATTGTGAATGTGAGCTATCCTGACATCGCAGCCGATGTTAAGGTAGGTGATGATTTGCTCTTCGATGATGGTGAACTCGATATGAAGATTATCGACAGCCAGGGTCCTATGCTGGTTGCTGAGGTTCAGAACGAAGGTGTGCTCGGTGCTCACAAGAGCGTGAATGTGCCGGGAGAGCATATCGACCTGCCTGCACTGACCGAGAAAGACCGCCGAAATATTGAACTCGCAATCGAACTGGATATTGATTTTATTGCTCACTCTTTTGTACGCAATGCAGCCGACGTGAAGGCTGTTCAGGATATCTTGGACGCTCACAACAGTGATATCAAGATTATCTCTAAGATTGAAAATCAGGAAGGTGTAGATAATATTGACGAGATTATTGATGCCTGCTATGGTATCATGATTGCCCGTGGCGACCTGGGTATCGAGGTGCCAATCGAGAGAATTCCTGGCATCCAGCGTCGTATCATCTCTAAGTGTGTGAAGGCGCAGAAACCGGTTATCGTGGCAACACAGATGTTGCATACCATGATTAAGAATCCACGTCCTACCCGTGCAGAGGTAACCGATATTGCCAATGCTATCTTCTATCGCACCGATGCGCTGATGCTTTCTGGTGAGACTGCAAGCGGAAAGTATCCTGTAGAGGCAGTGCAGACCATGGCTCGTATTGCTGAGCAGGCAGAGAAGGATAAGTCTCCACTGAATGATATTAATCCAATGGAAGATGGTAAGATTGACCAAAAACTCTTCCTGGCCCATGCTGCCATCGAGGCTACAAAGAAGTTGGGTGTAGCCGGTATCATCACTGATGGTGAAACCGGTCAGACCGCACGCGACCTGGCAGCCTTCCGTGGTCCTAATCCGGTATTGGCTATCTGCTACAAGGAGAAACTCCAGCGCTGGTTGAATTTGAGCTATGGTATTATTCCAATCCATCAGAAGGATCAGGTTTCTACCAAGGCTATGTTTACTGCTGCGGTACGTATGCTTCGCCAGAAAGGCTACTTAGGTGAGGAGGATAAGATTGCTTATCTGAGCGGTAGCTTTGGAGAGGGTGGAGGCACAACCTTCGTTGAGATTAATAAAGTGAAGAAGATTTTCGATAACAGTTATAGCTTTAATTTGCCATCAAATGGCATCGAAGATAAGTAAAAAAGGCTATTATTTCAAAAAAAAATAGACGTAAGTAGAATTATTGGTGCAAAAATTTGCAGTATTCAAAAAAATACCGTAATTTTGCACCAATATTTTAAAACGAAAATTTTAGAAAATGAAAAAACTCGTTAGTTCAGTTTTAGTCGCTTTGACTATGCTCTTAGTACTTGGCAGTTGTGGAAGTACTAAGAATGTAGCTTATTTCCAAAATGCAGATTCTATCAGCTTGGCTGCTTCAAGAATGCTTTATGAAGCCAAGATTATGCCTAAGGACGAACTTACAATTACAGTTATTACAACAGATCCAAAGGCTGCCATGCCTTTCAACCTCTCTGTCTCTCAAACATTGGGTACAGGCGGACAGCTGAGTTATGGTAGTGGTTCCCTGCAAGGATATCTGGTTGATAATGATGGTAATATTGAGTTTCCTGTTGTTGGAACCTTGCATGTCGGTGGTTTGACCAAGAAGCAGGCTGAAGATCTCATCAAGAATAAGGTGAAGCCTTATCTGGCAGAAAAAGAAAATCCTATTGTTACGGTTCGCATGGGCAGTTACCATGTATCTGTATTAGGTGAAGTAGAAAAGCCAGGAATTATTTATGCTCCACAGGAGAAGATGAGTATTCTTGAAGCTTTGGCACAGTGTGGCGACTTAACTATCTATGGTAAGCGTGACAATGTATTATTGATTCGTCAGGATGCAGCAGGAGAGAAGCATACTTATCGTATGAACTTGAATGATGCAAATATTATTAATTCACCATTCTATTATCTGCAGCAGAATGATATTATCTATGTAGAACCAAATAAGGTGAAAGCTCAAAACTCATCTATCGGTTCATCTACTACATTGTGGTTCTCTGCCGTTGGAACATTGATTTCTATTGCATCATTGATTGTCAATATCTTGCGATAGCAGGTAATAGGTGGGAGTAAAATCAGGATACTACAAAAATAATAATATATATATGTGTGGCATTGTAGGATATTTAGGTAAGGGTGAGGCTTATCCTGCTCTTATCAAAGGTTTAAAGCGTCTGGAGTACCGCGGATACGATTCTGCGGGAGTTGCCCTTATTGGCAATGACGGCTCTTTGAATGTATATAAGGCAAAGGGTAAGGTGGCAGATCTTGAAGCGTTCTGCTCTGATAAGGATATTTCGGGACATGTGGGTATTGCTCATACTCGTTGGGCTACCCATGGAGAGCCTTCAGCTGTAAATGCTCACCCGCATTATTCCTCTAGCAAGAACCTTGCCATGATTCATAATGGAATCATAGAAAACTATGCCGATATCAAGAAGAATCTCATTGCTAAGGGAGTAGAGTTTAAGAGCGAGACGGATACTGAAGTTCTCGTTCAGCTGATTGAATATATTCAGATAAAGAAAAATCTCGACTTGCTGACTGCCGTTCAGGTGGCTCTCCGTCAGGTAATCGGAGCCTACGCTATCGCTATTCTTGATAAGCGTAACCCTAATCAGATCATTGCTGCCCGTAAGCAGAGTCCGTTGGTTGTAGGTATCGGAAAGGATGGTGAGTTTTATCTCGGTTCTGATGCCAGTCCTATCATCGAATATACAGATAAGGTGGTTTATCTGGAGGATGGTAACATCGCTGTGATGCGCCTCGGTGAGGAATTGCAGGTGGTGAACATCCAGAACGTTAAACTCAACCCTGAGGTACAGACCGTAGACATTGATCTCGGTCAGATAGAGAAGGGTGGTTTCCCTCACTTTATGTTGAAGGAAATTTTTGAGCAGCCAGAGTGCCTTCGTAACTGTATGCGTGGTCGTGTAGTTAGCCGCACAGTGGAAACTCGCGTAATGACTGATGGCGACGATACAACCAGCAAGAAGGAGACTGAGATGGGTGTCGTGCTCAGCTCTATTACCGACCATCGCCAGCAGCTTCTCAATGCCAAGCGAATCATCATCGTGGCTTGTGGTACATCATGGCATGCCGGACTTATCGGCAAGCAGATGATAGAGAACTATTGCCGCATCCCTGTGGAAGTGGAATATGCATCTGAATTCCGTTACCGTAATCCTGTGGTAACGAAGGATGATGTAGTCATCGCCATTTCCCAAAGTGGTGAAACCGCTGATACCCTGGCTGCCATCAAGCTTGCCAAGGAGAGCGGTGCGTTTATCTATGGTATCTGTAACTCCATCGGTTCTTCCATCGCACGAGAGACAGATACAGGTACCTATATTCACGTAGGTCCGGAGATTGGTGTTGCCTCTACCAAGGCTTTCACTGGTCAGGTTACCGTCCTTATCCTCCTGGCACTTGCCATCGGTAAGGAGAGGGGAACCATCAGCGAAAATGAATATCAGAAGATTACAGAACAGCTTTGGAACATTCCTGCCAAGATGAAGGAAGTGTTGAAGCTCAACAATAAGATAGCTGACTTGAGCCGTACGTTTACATACGCTCGCAATTTCATCTATCTGGGCCGTGGATTCCAGTATCCTGTGGCCCTTGAGGGTGCATTGAAGTTGAAGGAGATTAGCTACATCCACGCTGAAGGTTATCCTGCAGCGGAGATGAAGCATGGTCCTATCGCATTGATTGACAGCGATATGCCAGTGGTAGTTATTGCTACCCACAACTTCATGTACGAGAAGGTCTTGTCTAATATTCAGGAGATCAAAGCCCGTCAGGGTCGTGTTATTGCTATTGTCAGCAATGGCGATGAAACCATTTCCAAGATTGCCGACGAAGTGATTGAACTCCCTGAGACCTTGGAGTGCTTGGAGCCATTATTGGCTACCATTCCTTTGCAGCTCTTGGCTTACCATGTAGCTGTATGTAAGGGCAAGGACGTTGACCAACCTAGAAATTTGGCCAAGTCAGTTACTGTAGAATAATATATAAAGGGATTCGTCATTTCTTGACGTTTCCCTTTTTTTGGAGGGGAATCCCTCGGATAGGTATATTCAAATTTAACTAAATAAGATAAGGATAATAGAGAGATGGAACCATTGAAACATGAGTGTGGTGTAGCAATGATCAGATTGCTCAAGCCACTGGAGTATTACCAGCAGAAGTATGGTACTTGGATGTACGCACTCAACAAACTCTATCTGATGATGGAGAAGCAGCACAACCGTGGCCAGGAGGGTGCTGGTATGGCTTGTGTCAAACTGGGCGGTAAGCCTGGTCATGAGTATATGTTCCGTGAGCGTGCAGAGGGCAAGAATGCCGTGACCGAAATCTTCGGCAAGGCGAATGCCAACTTCAAGAGCCTGACTCCCGAGCAGCTTGCTGATGCAAAGTTCGCTAAAGAGGAACTGCCTTTTGCAGGCGAACTTTATATGGGACACCTGCGCTACAGTACCACTGGAAAGAGTGGCATTCAGTATGTGCACCCATTCCTGCGACGTAACAACTGGAAGGCGAAGAACCTCTGCCTTTGTGGTAACTTCAACATGACCAACGTAGATGAAATCTTCGAGGAACTTACCAAGCAGGGCCAGAGTCCTCGCATCTACAGCGACACCTACATCATGCTTGAACTGATGGGCCACCGTCTGGACAGAGAGGTGGAGCGCAACTTCGTAGCTGCTAAGGCGATGGAGATGCAGAATACCGATATCACCAACTATATAGAAGACCACGTGAAGATGAGCAATGTACTCAAGACCACGATGAAGAACTTTGATGGCGGTTATGTGGTTTGCGGTATCACCGGTTCGGGCGAGATGTTCTCTATGCGCGACCCTTGGGGCATCCGTCCTGCGTTCTATTACAAGAACGATGAAATTGTGGTAGTAGCCAGCGAGCGCCCTGTACTCCAGACCACCTTCGACCTGGAGGCAGAGGAAGTGCAGGAACTGATGCCGGGCACGGCGCTTCTCGTGAAGAAGAACGGAGAGTGCAGCATCGAGCGCATCATGGAGCAGAAGGGTGATTCAGCCTGCTCATTCGAGCGCATCTACTTCAGTCGTGGTTCCGACAAGGATATCTATAAGGAGCGTAAGCAGTTGGGCGAGCAGTTGACCCAGCCTATCCTGAAGGCTGTGGATTATGATGTAGACCACACCGTGTTCAGCTATATCCCGAACACTGCCGAGGTGGCTTACTATGGCATGTTGAGCGGTTTCAAGAAGTATCTTAATGAGACCAAGATAGAGCAGATTGCAAACCTCGACCATGTTCCATCAAAAGAAGAATTATACGAAATCCTCGGCGACTTCGTCCGCTCAGAAAAGATAGCATGGAAGGATATCAAACTCCGTACCTTCATCACCGAGGGCAACAGTCGTAACGACCTGGCGAGCCACGTGTATGATGTAACCTACGGAAGCATCGAGCCGAATGTGGATAATCTTGTCATTATCGATGATAGTATCGTGCGTGGTACTACCCTGAAGGAGAGTATTCTCCGCATCCTCGACCGTCTGCATCCTAAGAAGATTGTAGTGGTTTCCAGTGCCCCTCAGATCCGATATCCGGATTACTACGGCATTGATATGGCAAGACTGGAAGAGTTCTGCGTGTTCCGTGCTGCCATCCAGCTTTTGAAAGAGCGCAAGATGGAAGACCTTATCGAGCAGACCTATGAGGCTTGCAAGGCAGAATTGGCAAAGCCAAAGGAGGAGCAGATCAATCCGGTACGCTCCATATACAAGCCATTCAGCACCGAGGAAATCAACGAGAAGATTGTTGAGATGCTTCGCCCAGAGGGCATGACCACTCCTATCCAGCTCGTATTCCAGAGCATCGAGGGCTTGCGCGAGGCGATTCCAAACCACAAGGGTGACTGGTATTTCACCGGTCATTATCCAACCCCAGGCGGCACGAAGCTCTGCAACCAGTCGTTTGTAAACTACATCGAAAACGTTTATCATAAATAAGTGAATAGAGAAGAACGAAGAGTGAAGAATTCATTTGCTCTTATAAGTATGAAATAAAAGAATCAAATGTCAGATATGAAAAAAGTAACCTTAGTTTTGAGCGATGGAACCAAGTTCCATGGCAAATCTTTTGGATATGACGCTCCTGTAGCGGGCGAGGTTGTGTTCAACACAGCCATGATGGGATATCCAGAGAGTTTGACCGACCCTTCTTACGCCGGTCAGTTGATGACACTTACATTCCCTCTCGTGGGCAACTATGGTGTGCCACCATTTACTTTCGAGGAGAATGGTTTGCCAACCTTCATGGAGAGTGACAAGATTTATGCTTCTGCCATCATCGTGAATGATTACAGCGAGCAGTACAGCCACTGGAATGCAGTGGAGAGTCTTGCCGACTGGTTGAAGCGCGAAAAGGTGCCAGGAATCACAGGCATCGATACCCGTGAGTTGACTAAGGTGCTTCGTGAACATGGTGTGATGATGGGTAAGATTCTCTTTGATGATGAGCCTGACAACATTCCTGAGGCTAACTATGAGGGTGTAAACTTCGTTGACCAGGTAAGCTGCAAGGAAATTATCCGTTATAACGAGGGTGCCGGCAAGAAGGTGGTTCTCGTTGACTGCGGTGTGAAGGCAAACATCATCCGTTGCCTCATCAACAGAGGCGTAGAGGTGATCCGTGTGCCATGGAATTACGATTACACCGATATGGACTTCGACGGATTGTTCCTGGCTAATGGTCCTGGTGACCCGGATATGTGCGAGGATGCAGTAAACATTATTCGCAAGCAGATTAGCCAGAGCCGCAAGCCTATCTGCGGTATCTGTATGGGTAACCAGTTGCTTTCTAAGGCAGCCGGTGCTACTATCTACAAGTTGAAGTATGGTCACCGTTCACACAACCAGCCTGTGCGCATGGTAGGAACCAACAATTGCTACATCACCTCTCAGAACCACGGTTATGCCGTTGATGCCAAGACATTGGGCAACGATTGGGAGGAACTCTTTGTAAATATGAATGATGGCTCTAACGAGGGTATCCGCCACAAGGTGAACCCTTGGTTCTCAAGCCAGTTCCACCCAGAGGCTTGCTCAGGTCCAGTGGATACAGAGTTCATGTTTGATAAGTTTGTAGAAACACTTAAATAATTAGGAAAATAATGAAAGACGAAAATATAAAGAAGGTGCTCCTCTTAGGTTCTGGAGCCTTGAAGATCGGTGAAGCAGGTGAGTTCGACTACTCAGGTTCGCAGGCCCTGAAGGCATTGCGCGAGGAAGGTATCGAGACTGTGCTCATCAACCCGAATATCGCAACCGTACAGACATCAGAAGGTGTTGCCGACCAGATTTACTTCCTGCCAGTGCAGCCATACTTCGTAGAGCGTGTTATCCAGAAGGAGAATCCAGACGGTATCCTCCTCAGCTTCGGTGGTCAGACAGCCCTCAACTGTGGTGTGGAACTCTATCGCCAGGGCATCCTGGAGAAATATAATGTCAAGGTATTGGGTACTCCAGTTCAGGCTATCATGGATACTGAGGACCGTGAGCTCTTCGTAGAGAAGTTGGATGAAATCAATGTGAAGACCATCAAGAGCGAGGCTTGCGAGAACATCGAGCAGGCCCGCAAGGCTGCTGCCGAACTCGGCTATCCTGTCATCATCCGTGCTGCTTACGCCTTGGGTGGTCTCGGTTCCGGTTTCGCAGACAACGAGGAGGAGCTGAACAAACTCGCTGAGAAGGCTTTCTCTTTCTCTCCACAGGTATTGGTAGAGAAGAGTTTGAAGGGCTGGAAAGAGATTGAGTATGAGGTAGTTCGCGACCGTTACGACAACTGTATCACAGTTTGTAACATGGAGAACTTCGACCCACTGGGAATCCATACTGGTGAGAGTATCGTCATCGCTCCATCTCAGACCCTGAGCAATTCTGAGTATCATAAGCTCCGTGCCCTCGCCATCAAGATTATCCGTCACATCGGAATCGTGGGTGAGTGTAACGTGCAGTATGCCTTCGACCCTAAGAGCGAGGATTATCGTGTAATCGAGGTGAATGCCCGCTTGAGCCGTTCATCAGCCTTGGCATCTAAGGCTACTGGTTATCCTCTTGCCTTCGTTGCAGCCAAGCTCGGTATGGGCTACGGTCTGTTCGAGTTGAAGAACTCTGTAACCAAGACCACATCTGCCTTCTTTGAGCCAGCATTGGACTACGTAGTTTGTAAGATTCCTCGTTGGGACTTGTCTAAGTTCCGTGGCGTAGATAAGGAGTTGGGTTCATCTATGAAGTCAGTAGGTGAGGTAATGGCCATCGGCCGCAACTTCGAGGAGGCCATCCAGAAGGGTCTTCGTATGATTGGTCAGGGCATGCACGGTTTCGTAGAGAACAAGGAACTTGAAATCGATGATATCGATGCAGCTTTGCGCGAGCCAACAGATAAGCGTGTGTTCGTGATTTCAAAGGCAATGCACAAGGGCTATACCGTAGATCAGATTCACGACTTGACCAAGATTGACAAGTGGTTCCTTGAGAAGTTGAAGCATATCATCGACATCGACGAGGCGATGAAGAAGTGCAACATCAATACTCTTGACCAGAATCTGCTCCGTACCGCTAAGGTTTATGGTTTCACCGACTTCCAGGTAGCCCGTGCCGTGGGCTTGGAGCAGGAGTTGGGCAACATGCACAAGGCTGCCCTCCTGGTTCGCAACAAGCGCAAGAGCTATGGCATCCTGCCTGTAGTGAAGCAGATTGATACCCTGGCAGCAGAGTATCCTGCTCAGACCAACTACCTCTATGTAACTTACGCTGGCGTGAAGAGCGACATCACCTTCGAGAACGACCACCGTTCTATCATCGTACTCGGTTCGGGTGCTTACCGCATCGGTTCTTCTGTAGAGTTCGACTGGTGTGGCGTTCAGGCATTGAACACCATCCGCAAGGAAGGCTGGCGCTCAGTGATGATCAACTACAACCCAGAGACCGTATCTACCGACTACGATATGTGCGACCGTCTCTACTTCGACGAGTTGACCTTCGAGCGTGTGATGGATATCATCGAGATGGAGCAGCCTCATGGCGTCATCGTATCTACCGGTGGTCAGATTCCAAACAACCTGGCTATGCATCTGGATGCACAGAATGTGCCAATCCTGGGTACTGCTGCCAAGGACATCGATAACGCTGAGGACCGTGCCAAGTTCTCTCAGATGTTGACCAACAACGGCATCAACCAGCCAGAGTGGAGTGCCCTGACCTCTATGGAGGATATCGACAACTTCATCGAGCGTGTAGGCTTCCCTGTATTGGTTCGTCCTAGCTACGTGCTTTCTGGTGCTGCGATGAACGTATGTTCTAACGAGGAAGAGCTGAAGCGATTCCTGCAGTTGGCTGCCAATGTAAGTGAGGATCACCCAGTGGTAGTAAGTAAGTTTATCGAACATGCCAAGGAGATTGAGATGGATGCAGTGGCAAAGAATGGCGAGGTGATTGCCTATGCCATTTCCGAGCACATCGAGTTTGCCGGTGTTCACTCAGGCGATGCAACCATCCAGTTCCCTCCTCAGAAGTTGTATGTTGAGACAGTTCGTCGTGTGAAGCGAGTAGGTCGTCAGATTGCCAAGGAGTTGCATATCAACGGTCCGTTCAACATCCAGTTCATGGCTCGTGACAATGATATTCTCGTTATCGAGTGTAACTTGCGTGCCAGCCGTTCATTCCCATTCGTGAGCAAGGTATTGAAGATCAACCTCATCGAGTTGGCTACCCGCGTAATGCTCGGTTTGCCAGTAGAGAAGCCACACAAGAACCTCTTCGATCTCGACTATGTAGGTATCAAGGCATCCCAGTTCAGCTTCAACCGTCTGCAGAAGGCAGACCCAGTATTGGGTGTGGATATGAGTAGTACGGGTGAGGTAGGTTGCTTGGGCGACGATACATCTACCGCCCTCTTGAAGAGTATGCTTTCTGTGGGTCATCGCATTCCAGCCAAGAACATCCTGCTTTCTACAGGTTCTGCCAAGCAGAAGGTAGATTTGCTCGATGCTGCCCAGATGCTGGTTAAGCATGGCTACAAGCTGTATGCAACCGGTGGTAGTAGCAAGTTCCTCACCGAGAATGGCATTGAGAACACCCGTGTGCTTTGGCCATCAGAGGAGGCAGAAGGCGGTGCGCCTAAGGCTTTGGAGATGCTCCACAACCATGAGATTGATATGGTAGTGAATATTCCAAAGAACTTGACCAGCAGCGAGTTGAGCAATGGTTACAAAATTCGTCGTGCAGCCATCGACCTGAATGTGCCATTGATTACCAACAGCCGTCTGGCGAGTGCATTCATCTATGCATTCTGCACCACCAAGCTGGAGGATATTGATATCAAGGCTTGGGGAGAATATAAATAATGTTTAGTGATTATTTATTAGTGTTTAAGAATTGACAGTTAAGTCATTCTTGATGATTCTCAATAGAAAAATCCCTGCTGTAGGAAAGGCTTCCTATGGCAGGGATTTTTATTTGAACAAAAAAGCCGTGAAAACTTTGGTTGTTTCAAAAATAAATCCGTAACTTTGCACATGTAAACTGGTTAAATTTCATTGCATGATGAAAATGTGGTGTTCTTGTGAATTTTAACACAGATAATCTTGATTAGAATGGCTCGTATGAGTCTGATAACTCTATCTTTTATCACAAAACATGTCTTTATAACTCTATATTTTAGCAAAGTTAACATAAAATAATTGCTTATCTCGCTAATAATCAGTATATTTGCGCATAATCTTTTAAAGGATCAAAAAAACTGAGAATATGGCTAGAGCAACAGGTTCAATCAATTATTTGGAGCATCGCACGCCCTTGAAGGACGAAAGCGGTAAGTATCAGATACATCCGATGTTCGTGAAACAGGATGTCGTTGACAGGGAGAAGATGGAAAAGCGTGTTCGCGATCATTGTGCGATGAACGTTTCGTCCTTTATCTCCGCATTGGAAACGCTGGAGGATGAAACGCTTTATGCCTTGGCTGAGGGCAACGAGGTGAGGGTAGGCGATATGTTTATCGTCAAGCCTAAGTTGGGGATGGTGAAGCATAAGGACAAGAATGGAATCGAATGGAAAAGAACCTATCATGAGGGGGATCTGATTCCAGCCAATGAGGTGGATATCTGCGGCTTGGAAATTCAGCCCACGAAGGAGTTTCTGGAAAGGCTGAAGCGTCACTCTAATGGCTGCAGCCGACAGTATTGGAGTGTGAAATCTACTCCGAAAGAGGCGGATAAGGAGTTTGCTGATATTGTAGAGATTTGTCAGCAGCAGGGTTATATCACGGTGAAGGATATGATTCGTGAATTCGGTGTCACCCGCTATCATGCCAATAAGGTGTTGAATGATCTCTGTGAGGAACCGGCTGCCAGAATGTATGCTACCAAGGAAGGTCCAATAACGCTCTATCGTTTGTGGAAGAAGGAGTAACTAAGACGTAGTTGTTGAAACGGCTCTTTAGGTTGACGGAATCGTTTCCTTAACTTGAATAAAGCGTCTCTTCTCGTTGAAGGATGCGTCTCCGAGAGTTAAAAGAAGCGTTTCCTGGAGTCAGAACAAGCGTCTTTTAGAGTACAAGCATATACCTTCTCAGACATTGCCACTAGGCTCAGCAGCTCTGCCGAGCCTAGTCAGCAGGTCTGCTGACTGCAGTCAGCACCTCTGCTGAGCCTAGTGACAACACCTTTTAGTCGTATAGCTATAACCTCTTTAGTCGTACAACTATAACCTCTTTAGTTGTACAACTATACACTTTTTAGTTGTACAATCGTAAAATGATGATACTTCTATGATATATTGGGTGCTCTCATTCAATCCAAACATACAGCATCTTCCTTTTATAACGTTCGTTTGCTTTTGTTCTATTTCAACGAACGAAATGAGGAAAAGCAGCTTCTCCTAATTCTGGCTCATATTCAAAACCTTCGTAACTGAAGCCTGCCAGTTCCTCTGGAGTAAGAAGCTGATTATTCAAGATATATCTCACCATGGCTCCACGGCAAGATTTAGCCCATACAGCCTGCATCTTCAATCTGCCGTCTTTCTGGCGGACATAAAAGAGTGGCTGAATGACCTTTATCTCCTGACAGACTCTCTTCCAATCAAACAGATGTTCATATTCCTCTGTAGAAAGATGGATGAGTATACCGTCGTCAGCTTTCACACTATCGATGAGAACATCTGTCAGTTTGTCTTTCCAGAACTGATTGATAGGCTTGTCGTTTGTAGCTTCGAGCGATACGCAATGCTCCATACGATAAGGTACGATGCCATCCAACGGTCGAAGCAATCCATAAAGGAAGCAGGTAATCCAGAGATGTTTCTGGGCATACTCTAACGACTCCTCGCTCAAAGAACTGGCACGCAAATGTTTGTATGCCTGACCATTGTAAGCCAGGATAGCAGGCATCTTCTCTGCAGCCATAAAATCATGATATCGCTTCCAGTTCGTCATTGCAATCTTGCTGCTGCAATCCAGTTGCTTAGCCAATTCCTCTACATTCATCATTGCCATTTCTTTGGCCAAGTCATTGGCAACTGATTGGAATAGTGGCACGGAGATAGGCTTCCTGTCTGCCTTCTCAAACATGATTTTGGCATTTGCCAATAATATCTGCATAATAATCAATCTTTTGAATTGTACTTGCAAAGATAAGAAAAAATCAATATACAATGCTAAATAGCCAAGAAAAATCCTATAAAATTAAAATTTTTTATAAAACGAGCATTATATAGTACTTTTTCTTGTGTAATCTATAAATATTTGTTACCTTTGCCCCATGAAAACATTATTAGACGTTCATACACATACAATAGCATCAGGTCATGCCTTCAGCAGTTTGCAGGAAATGACCTTGGCAGCAAAGGAGAAAGGGTTGGATATCTTGGGAATCACAGAGCACGGTCCCAATATCCCGGGTACCTGTGATCCTATTTATTTCAGAAACCTTCATTGTGTTCCACGCCAGCTCTATGGAATCAAACTGATGCTTGGAGCAGAACTCAACATCCTCAATACGAAGGGAGATATCGATCTCGACGAGGATTACTGGCGTATGCTGGATATCCGAATAGCAGGCATCCATAGCCTTTGCTGGCAGGGAGGAAGTAAGGAGGAGAATACGCAGGGTGTCATCAATGCCATGCGCAATCCCTTCGTGCAGATTATCTCTCATCCCGGCGATGGTACGGCAGAACTGGATTTCGAAGAACTCATGAAAGTTTCCAGGGAGACGCATACCTTGCTTGAAATCAACAACCATTCCATGGCTCCCATCCGCCACAAGACGGTGGCTGCTCCCAATAATCTGGAACTGCTGGAACTTGCCAAGAAGTATGAAACTCCAGTCATCTTCGGAAGTGATGCCCACTTCTCTGCGATGATTGCCGACTACAGCAACATTATGCCACTGGTAGAAAAAGCAGAGTTCCCGGATGAGCTGGTTCTCAACTATCAGCCAGAGAAATTCATGGCTTACCTCAAGCCAACCCCTGAGAAATAGGAAAATTTAGTTTCACATTTCAATTTACATGACTATGATTATAGAAGAAATCATCAAGTATAATGAAAACTTCGTAGCCAGTAAGGCTTACGAAAAGTATCTTACGAGTAAATATCCAGACAAGAAACTTGCCATTCTTTCCTGTATGGACACCCGCCTCACTGAGCTTCTGCCAGCAGCTTTGGGCCTGAAGAACGGAGATGCCAAACTCATTAAGAACGCCGGTGGACTGGTTATCAGTCCTTTCGACTCTGCCATGCGTAGTCTCCTTGTAGCCATCTACGAATTGGGTGTAGAGGAAATCATGGTCATCGCCCACTCCAACTGCGGTGCATGCCACATGAACGGACAGCAGATGAAGAAATTGATGCTCAAACGTGGCATCCATCAGAATGTTATCGATACCATCGGGCTTTGCGGCATCGACCTCGACCATTGGCTGGAGGGATTCCACGACACAGAGGATTCTGTAAGGAATACCATCAATACGATCCGTACACACCCTCTCGTACCAAAAGACGTCAATCTTCATGGCTATATCATTGACTCACAGACGGGCAAACTGACAGAAGTGAAATAGAATAAAGGTATTATTTTAATTAAAACACATAACAGCAGTTTGTTGTACTTTCACCTTCCCTCTATGATGCTCTTTCCAAGAAAGTAACTTTCGTTACAGCCCCCACATATCATTCAGCATACTGATTGCTGACTCCGAGCGGAAGACATGATTGCGGAAGGTGATGATGCCTTCGGGAGCAAGATGGTCTTCGAAGGAATTCACCAGGAAATCTGCTTCGAGCAGAATGCGATGGTCGAGGCTGGTTACATCCTTATAAGTATGATGATGGGCAATGAGCCAGCAGATTCTTTCTATCTGTGCGGCTGTGAATCCTTCAACTTCTGACAGTACTTTTCTTGCCTCGTCAGGACCCAGTTCTTCCTGATGCTTGCCATCGCAGTTGCCGTATCTGGCTTCTGAAACGTGAATGCCTACATCGTGAAGAATGGCTGCTGCTTCGAGCACGAAGAGGTCTTCCTCGTTCATTCCTTCTGCTATTGCAATCATACGGGCAAAGTCGTGTACCTTTACGAAATGCTGGATGCGAGGCGCATCGCTACCATCATATTTTATCATCGCCCTCATCAAATTGGCGAGTATCAATTCCTTGTTTGTCATAATCTTATGTTTTTTACCAATAAAAAGAATACTAATCGAAGAGCTTCTTCCAAATCCACAATACCGCTATGGCGCCAATGACGCAGAAGACGAAGTTGGTAAGATAACCCTTGCCAAACAGTTCTATGTTCAGTAGATTGCTGATGATGGCGCCGGCATAACTGCCCACAATACCTATGAATAGGTTCATACAACATCCTTTGCCTTCTCCGCTCATGATGCGGTTGGCAATATAGCCAATGAAAATTCCCGTAAGGATTGGCCACGCTGTGAAATCTGCAATGTGTTCTAACATATTTTTTTCCCACTTCGTTCGTTTTGTTCTTTATTGATGGATGTAATCCAGAATCTGCTCGGCATGAATCTTGGTCTTGATCTCTTTAGGAGTGAAGATCTTCTCAATGACGCCTTCTTCGTTGACAAGATAGGTAGTGCGGAGGATGCCGATGGTCTTTCTGCCGCAGGTTACCTTCTCGCCCCAGCAGCCGAGTTCCTGCAGTAGGGTGGTTTCGGTATCTGCGATAAGAGGGAACTGCAAACCCTTGGTTTCGGCAAACTTCTTCTGCAGAGCTTGCTTGTCCTTGCTTACGCCGATAATCTCATAACCGGCTGCTGCCAGCTCCTCCTTATGTGCCTGCAGTGAGCAGGCCTCGGCAGTGCATCCGCTGGTGTTAGCCTTCGGATAACTGTAGAGCACAATCTTGCGACCACGATAATCGCTTGCCTTTATCTCACGTCCGTCCTGGTCAATGCCAAGAATCTCTGGTATTTTATCTCCTACATTCATAATTCTATATTTATTTATTATATGTCTTGTTATGATGCAAAGATAATAAAAATAATGCGAACCGATGTGATTCTTATGATTTTTAACACAAATAATCGTTGTTTATCTTTCTACCTGGAAGTTTAAACGAATCTTTCTTTTGGATAAAAAAAAGAAAAATATTGGGAGGATATTTGGTAATATGCTGATATTTACTTACTTTTGTGTGATGAACGTTCATCGTATGAAACAGGGAGCGTGATACTAAACAGGTAAAAAAGGAAGAAAATGAAGAAGATATTTTTGTTTATATTATTCTGTCTTTCCGTATGCAGCATGTCGGCTTACGACTTTCTGCGAGCTGTGAAAGATGAGATTCCGGGAGGTTACAACTTCTGGGTTTATACGCCGGTAGATTATTTCTATTCGCAAGAGCAGACACCGGTCATCATCTTTCTGCATGGTGCCAGTCTTTGTGGAAGAAATCTGAATAAGGTGAGAAGATACGGACCGCTTGATGCCATCGTCAAGGGGCGCGATATTGATGCGCTGACCATCGTTCCGCAGAATCCGGGAGGAGCCTGGAATCCGAAGAAAATCATGGATATGCTAGACTGGGTGAAGAAGAATTACCCATGCGATTCTAATAGAGTTTATGTCTTGGGTATGAGTTTGGGCGGTTATGGCACCATGGATGTCTGTGCTACTTATCCCGATAGGATAGCTGCCGGTATGGCGCTGTGTGGCGGCTGTTCGTATAAGGATGTGAGTGGATTGGGCGATTTGCCATTCTGGATTATCCATGGCACAGCAGATAGGGCAGTACCGGTCAAGCAATCGAAGGTTGTGGTAGATAAACTTGAAAAGGATGGCAAGGATACCCGATTGATATACGACTGGTGGAAGGGTGCCAATCACGGTACCCCTGCCCGCGTGTTTTATCTGAAGAAAACCTATCAGTGGCTCTTCTCTCACAGCCTTTCAGATAAGGACAGACCCGTGAACCGCAACATCAGTTTTACGATGAGTGATCTGGGCAGAGCATATGGTGATGTGAACAGAAATGCCCCTCAGCCTGAACTCATCGATGGTCCGAGTGTGATCAAGCAAGAGGGAAATGAATATTAAGGAATCAGGTGAACAGTTCTGCTACCTTCCCCAGCCAATTCTTATCAATATCATCGAAGGTGCTGAGGTGTTCGCTGTCAATATCCAGTACGGCGATTACCTCACCATTCCTGATAACAGGTACTACAATCTCCGAACGGGAGGCGCTGCTGCAGGCAATATGCCCCGGAAATTTCTCAACATCTTCTACCACGATGGTTTCCGCCTTGTCCCAAGCTGTGCCGCAAACTCCCTTGCCCCTTTTGATGCGGGTGCAGGCCAGCGGTCCCTGAAAAGGACCCAGCACAAGGGTTCCGTCGATGACCCGGTAGAAGCCCACCCACCAGAAGTGGAAGGTGTCCATGATGCATGCTGAAATATTCGCCATATTGGCGATGATGTCGCTTTCGCCCTCTACGAGCGACTTGAGCTGAGGGAGGAGCGTGGCGTAAAGTTCCTCCTTCGTTTCTCCTTTTATAATAAGATGTTCTGCCATGATGTTTTTACTTTTCAATTCTGTGTCTATTATCTGTTTAGATATTCTATCTCTGCAAAAGTAATAAAAATAATTGAAATACTGTCATTTTCATAGAATTATTTCTATCCTTTCAATCTTTTTTCGTACTTTTGCACCATCAATTAAAATAAAGAAAATCCAGTTTTTAAAATGTGAAGTAAGAAAATGGCTGATAAAGATATGAAATGGAAGACGCTCTCGCAGAAGTATCTGATAGAGAAGCCATGGCTCACGGCACGAGTGGATAAGGTGGAATTGCCTACGGGAGCCATTATCGATGAATATTACGTGCTGGAATATCCCGATTGGGTGAACACCATCGCCATTACGAAGGACGGAATGTTCGTATTTGTGCGCCAGTATCGCTATGCGATAGGTAAGACGGTGAATGAACTCTGCGCAGGAGTGATAGAGAAGGGCGAGGACCCGATGGCGGCTGCCAAGCGAGAGCTGATGGAAGAGACTGGGTTCGGTGGCGGAAACTGGCAGAAGTGGATGACGATTTCGGCTAATCCGAGCACTCATACCAATCTTACCCATTGCTATTTGGCTACGGATGTGGAGCGCATGGATGTTCAGCATCTTGACCAGGCTGAGGATATCGAGGTTCGCCTCTTCTCCAGGGATGAAGTGATGGATATGCTAGAGAAGGGAGAAATCTGGCAAAGCCTGATGGCGGCTCCGCTTTGGAAGTATTTTGCGAAAGCAAAGTAAGCTGCAGGACTTCATCTGCTCGAGCAAACAGCAGAACTTCGTTTGCTCGAGCAAAGTAAACATTAAACAATAAACATTAAATATTATAAAAATGGTAATAGATTTCGAAAAAATTGCTGAGGCTCATTTGGAGGGCTTCAAGGGTGGACAGGGTAAACTTGATACTCGTAACTATGTGGATGACAAGGTGAAGATTATGTATTCTACCTTGCGTCCGGGTGCATCAACTGGTCTTCATACTCACGAGGGCAACTGCGAGATTATCTATGTGGTAAGCGGCACTGCTACTTTCCATTATGATGATGTCGTAGAAGAGATTCGCCAGGGACAGGTGCATTACTGCCCAATGAACCATGCTCATTATATGGAGAATCTCACAGATCATGATCTGGTGTATCTCGCCATTGTGCCTGAGCATCATTAATATCCTTGAAGTATCTGGGAAAACCATATCATATTCCTCCTGAGGAAAATGTAAAAAGAAAGTCCAACTCGGATGCCTCTCTCTTAAAGGCTCCAAGCTGGACTTTCATCGTTTTTATTTTCTTCATATTACTCTTCTTCATTCTCTAGCAAGTCGGTGCCGAGGTGGGTGGTCTGCTCACGCTTCAATCGGTCGCGCACTTCCTTAGGCTTGGTGGCGTAGGTAATCATTCGGATGGAATCGTTGTAGCTCACGTACTTCCAGAGCCAGTTGAGCAATACCATTACCTTGTTCTTTACTCCGAGGATGGAGCGGAGGTGAACCACCAGCCACAATACCCAGGCAAAGAAGCCCTGACTGTGGAACTTGCCAAGCTCTACTACAGCCTTGTGTCTTCCGATGGTAGCCATAGAACCCAGGTTCTTGTAGCGGAAAGGCTTGAGCTGCTGGTCGATGTTTGGGGCTGAAGAACCAGGATGCTTCTCATTCTCCTCATCTGCCTTCGCAATCTTCTGGATATTCTTAGCCAGGAGTGCTGCCTGCTGAATGGCTACCTGAGCCAACTGTGGATGACCGCCAGGATAAGCTGGGGCTGTGGTCTGGATACACTGGTCGCCGATGGCGAAGAGACCGTCCATGCCAGGGATGCGGTTGAATTCATCTACTACGATTCGGAAACCACGGCCCAGATGGTCGCCATCGATACCCGTGATAGGCTGTGCCTTTACACCTGATACCCAGAGGAAGGTGCGGGTAGGAATCTCCTGACCGTCCTTCATCAGGACCTTGTGGTCCTTGTAGTCGGTTACCATTTTGCCAAACTGTACATCCACACCCATACTGGTAAGGAATTCGTATGCTTTCTTAGAAGAGTCCTGTGACATTCCGGCGAGCAGTCTGTCGCCCGCTTCCAGAAGATAGATGTGCATCAGAGATGAGTCCATATCAGGATAATCATAAGGAATCACGTAGCGCTTCATTTCAGAGAGGGCTCCGGCAATCTCTACACCTGTGGCACCACCGCCTACAATGACCACGTTCAGGAGTTCCTGTCGCTCCTCTTCTGTGGCACAAGTCAGTGCACGCTCCAGGTTGCTCAACACAGCGTTGCGCAATCCCATTGCCTCTGAAACGGTCTTCATCGGAATAGCCCACTTCTCGATGTTGGCATTGCCATAGAAATTGGTAGTGGTTCCTGCTGCGAACACCAGGTAATCGTACTCAATCTTACCGATGGAAGTTTGCAGAATCTTCTTGTCTGGGAATACGGCTCTCGCCTCTGCCATGCGGAAGTAGAAGTTCTTGCGCTTGCGGAAAATCTGGCGGAAAGGGAAGGAGATGGAGCTTGGGTCGATACCTGCTGAGGCAATCTGATAGATAAGTGGAGGAAACTGATGGAAGTTATTCTTATCAATCAACACCACCTGCAGGTTTGCCTTGCTCAGGTCTTCTGCCAAGCGAAGGCCACCGAGTCCGCCACCTACAATCACTACTCTCTTCAACTGATTTCTCTTGATATTAATGCTCATAACTACTTCTGTTTTTTATATATTAATTACATATATTTGCTGAAAATTCTATTCTTTATAAGGCGCAATGCCTGGTACTCGCAGAAAATTCGATTGCAAAGGTACAACTTTTTTATGAGGCGGCAAAAGAAGATGGGTAGAAATATGGGATTGAAGCTTGTTGCAATCGTTCTCATTTTATATTCTTGCAAATGATGTTACAAAATGTAATATGCAGATAGCATTTTTACTTTGGCGGTGGATGGCTTGAAGGAATATACTTCCAAGGCTTCGGGCTTGTTCATGATGGGAGTTTTTCTTTTTTTTATCATTCCGCAATCTGGTGAATCACATAGGTAACCACGCCCCAGATCATGAAGCGGTTGGTTTCATCTACCCGGATAGGGGAGAAGTTCTTGTTCCATGGGATGAGCCAGCCGAAGGTGCCGCTCTCATCCATCTTGAATTTGTGCCTTGTATGGCCTGGCGTATGGTGCCATAACCATTCTTCCGGTTGATGGCGTCGATAGCCTCCATCAGCTTTTTTGCTTGCTTCGGTCGATGGGGTCGAAGAGGTCTTGCTGGCGAGGATGGTCGGGTGAGGCTACCTTGTCTCCTTAATTTTTCTGTACAACGTACAGCGAAATTAGCCACGGCTTCTTCTATCACATTTTTGTCGGTAATGCCCTCGTTGGCAAAACTCCTGCTGGTGCAGATGCTCTTCTTCTGCGGTAATTCCTCGATGCTGATGCAGCTTTCGCCATTCAGTTCTTTCCATGTTCTTAGGGTGGTGATATTGAAATGGCTGCGGACCCAACTTTCTTTCTTGTCGGCAAACTGAGCGGCGGTCCTGATGCCCATATAATCGAGCTTTCGGGCTATCTGTCTGCCTATTCCCCATACATCTTCTACGGGGAAGAGAGACAGCGCCTTGTGTCTCCGTTCATCTGTGTCGATGAGGCAGCAGCCTTGGAAGCCCTTGTATTTCTTGGCGAATTTAGAGCCGATTTTCGCCAATGTCTTCGTTTCTGCAATGCCTACGGATATCGGGATTCCAACAGCCCGAAGTACATCTGCCGATATTTTGGAGCCATAGCGATAGAGCAGGCTATCGGGCTTTTCTGACAGCTCGTCTATTGTTATTTTATTGAACAAAGTAGGATGGTCTTCCGTATGCTCCCGAAAGAAAACTTTCGCCATTGATTCGTCTGCCTCGAAGAAACTCTCATCGATAGAGTATTGGTCGATGCGTGGGGAATAATGGGATAGCATCGACATCACGCGGTTGGAGAGCGAACCGTAGAGCGTATAGTTGCTCGAGAAGATAGCCACTCCTTCAGCCTCCAGTTTTTCCTTCACCTGATAGAAGGGGTCGCCCATCTTATAGCCCAATGCCTTAGCTTCTTCAGAGCGTGCGATGACGCACCCGTCGTTGTTACTCAATACAACCACGGGCTTTCCTGTCAGGTCGGGGCGAAACACTCGCTCGCACGAACAGTAGAAGTTGTTGCAGTCTGCCAGTCCTATCATATCTTATCATTAACACCTCTTGTTCTCACCAGAAATCCTGGTATAATGTGCAAAAATACAAAAAATAATCCGAAAACGATAGTTTTTCATTCAAGTTTTTTGTCGTTTCGTGATTTATTCTTACCTTTGTGGTCATAAGCTAGTATTGAAACATTATAAAACTGAACGATATGAATGATAAGAATAACATGTTGGCATTGAGCCAGGAGCGTTTTTCGGCTCGCAAGTTTACTCCGGAGGCGGTGAGCCAGGAGGATCTGGACTATATCATGGAGTGTGTGCGCCTGGCACCATCGGCAGTGAACAGGCAGCCTTGGCGCTGGCTCATCGTGCGCTCAGAAGAGGCGAAGAAGAAACTGCAGGAGTGCTACGACCGCGAATGGTTCAAGACGGCTCCTATATATATTATAGGTATGAAAAACGTGAATGAGAACTGGGTGCGCAGATATGATGAGAAACCGCATGGCGATATTGATGTGGCGATAGCGGCAGAGCATCTCTGTCTGGCTGCCACCGAAAAGGGACTGGGTACCTGCTGGGTCTGCAATTACGATACGGAGAAGATGCAGCAGTTCTTTGCTCGCGAGGGCTATGAGGCGGTGGTAATCATTCCTGTAGGTCATATTGCTGAAGACTGTCCACGCACAGAGAAGAAGCGCAAGGAGATGAGCGAAATCACGGAAGAAATCTAGTTCTGATATAAAATCTGGTACAAAAAAGAAGCTGTATGGAAATGAACGAAGAATCCATCCTGGCATGGAATATCATAGAAAAGACAAATGCCAACCTCTTCCTTACCGGAAAGGCGGGCACAGGTAAGACGACCTTCCTCAAGCGATTGAAAGAACTGTCGCCAAAACGAATGATTGTGCTTGCTCCTACGGGCATTGCAGCCATCAACGCCGGAGGAATGACCATCCATTCGTTCTTCCAGCTTCCCTTCTCGCCATACGTGCCGGGCACGACCTTTGGCAGCGGCGAACAGAAACGCTATCAGTTCAGCAAGCTCAAGCGCAATATCATCCGCAGTATCGACCTGCTCGTTATCGACGAAATCAGTATGGTGCGCAGCGATCTGCTCGATGCTGTAGATTCTGTGCTTCGCCAGTATCGCAAGCGCCACGATTTGCCTTTTGGTGGTGTGCAACTCCTGATGATAGGCGATTTGCAGCAGCTGGCACCCGTGGTTACGCCACAGGAAGAGCATCTGCTGGGGCAGCATTATGATACTCCTTTCTTCTTCAGCAGCAATGCTCTGAAGCAGGTGGGTTATCTCACCATCGAACTTAAGAAGGTGTACAGGCAGCAGGATGAACAGTTTATCTCGCTGCTCAACCAGATTAGGGAGAATAAGGCTTCTGAAGCTACGCTGCAGGCTCTGAACCAGCGCTATATTCCAAATTTTGTACCACCTAAGGAGGGCAATTATATCAGGCTTACCACCCATAATGCACCTGCCCAGTATATCAACGAACAGCAGCTCGCTGCCTTGCCTGCGCAGTCATTTTCTTTTACAGCAGAAATAGAGGGCGATTTCCCAGAAACATCTTATCCTGCCGATTTCAAGCTCACATTGAAGCCGGGAGCCCAGGTGATGTTCATCAAGAACGACCCGCAGCACCGTTTTTATAATGGTATGATAGGCGAGGTGATAGGGGTTAGGACCGATGAAGACGGCAGCAAGATTACCGTTCGCAGTAAGGATTCGGGCGAGGAATTTGACCTGGAGAAAATGGAGTGGACCAATGCGAAATATACGCTGAACGAGAAAACCAAGGAGATAGAGGAGACGGTGGAAGGAAAATTCATGCAGTATCCTCTGCGTCTGGCGTGGGCGATAACTATCCACAAGAGTCAGGGACTTACTTTCGAACATGCCATCATCGATGCTTCTCATTCTTTTACCCATGGTCAGACCTATGTGGCACTGAGCCGCTGCAAGACTTTGGAGGGCATGGTGCTCAGTCAACCGCTTTCTCGCGGAGCCATTATCAGCAGTCAGACGGTGGATGCGTTCACCAGCCAGCTTGCTGCGCCTAGTCAGGAGCAAATCAGCAGCCTGGAGCTGCAATACATCATTTATTGCATCAGCGAACTCTTCGATTTTTATTCCATCAGAGCCAGCTATGAGCATCTGATGCGCTGCCTGGTAGAGTTTTTTAATGGTAAATATCCGCGCGTGGTAAGCGAGTATCAGAAGTTGCAGGTGGTGCTGAAGAGTCTGATAGCCGTATCGGATAAATTCCGTGTGCAGTATACGGGTATGCTTGCCCGAAATCCTGATGTAAGACAGGCTGAGCTGCAAGACCGTATTCATAAGGGAGCTATGTATTTTCTTGACAAAATCGGCATTCTGAGTGATTTAATCAGAAAGTCGAATCTTGATACAGACAACAAGGTGGCTAGGAAACAGTTTGAAGACCGCTTCTCTGTTTTCTCAGAGGATGTAAAATTAAAAGAACGGCTTTTGAAGTATGAATGTAGTGCAGAATTCACGGTAACAGATTATCTGAAAAAGAAGGCCCAGTTCTTGCTGTTGGATGCAGATGCCTCATCAGATAGCGGTTCGGGTAGAAAGTCAAGGAGACAGAAGAAACCGAATGAACCGAAGGTGCCGAAAGTCGCTTCGAAGGAGGTAAGTTATGATTTCTATATGCAGGGAATGACGGTAGATCAGATTGCTGCTAAGCGGGGTTATACCAAAGGTACCATTATTGGTCATCTTACTCCTTATGTGAAAGAAGGAAAGATTGGACTGCGGGCGCTGATTTCAAGTGCCCATGAAAAGAAAATCCGTGATTTCATGAAGGCTCATCCTGAATTGGAGCTTTTTAGTGAAATAAAGGAAGCTTTGGGAGCTGGTATTGATTATTACGAAATCAAACTGGTTCATGATTTGATGGAGGGGGAATAAAGGTTTTCTTCCACCATATTATAATAATAGCCGTAACTATATTTGCAGTAGTTACGGCTATTGTTTTTCTTAAAAATCTAGAGTTGGCTCACAGCCTTTTCCAACTGCTGTAAAGCCTGTTTGATAACACTTCTTGGTGCAGCCACATTCAATCGCATGAATCCTTCTCCGCCAGGTCCGAACATCTCCCCATCATTCAATGCCAGATGAGCCTTGTCGATGAATAGGTCGAGAAGCGCATCGTGTGAAAGATGCAGGTCTCGGCAGTTGAGCCATACGAGGAAGGAAGCCTGTGGATTCCTATTGATTATGTCCTGTTATTTGTCTTCCTACTGGCTGTTCATTCCACCTGTCTGAATGCCCTGCTTTTCTTCCTGGAAATCATTTTTGATGTTGGATTTCACCTTTTGGAATTGCTTCTTGGTGTTGCCGAATTTCCAGGTGAGTGTGAGGCTGATCTGGCGCAGAGGCACCTTTACCGTCATATTCTGTACATAGTCTGAACCCACAGTTTTCTGCTTGATGTTGAGCTTGTCATCGGTTGGTGTGAGGAACATCAGACTCAAGTCCAGCTTATCCTTGACGATGGATTTGGAGAGGGTGGAGTAGAAGAATGACATTCCGCTCTGATAGCCTTGCAGGTTGTGCTGTTTGCTCTGAATGATACTTCCTATTGTCCATTGCAACTCCCAAGGAAGTGTCTGTTGCAGATTGATCATCGTACTGCTGTTCCAGCCATGATTCTTCCATCCCAATACTTCACTTCGCAAATCATTGTAGCTCAGACTCTCGTTCAGCATCAATCTCGTCTTCTTGAACACCAGCCAGTTGGCAAAGACATTCAGACTGGCGTTGCGGGTTTTCGAAACATTGCCGTAGGTGGTGTTGAGCAGGTTGTCTGCATCGATGAACGAATACTGCTCTATCTGGTTGTTGCAGAATCCGTAGCCCAGAGTTGTACTCAGAATGAATCGTGGATTGTAATAATTAAATACCATGTTCACCTGATGCGACTTCACCACGTCGAGGTCTGTATTACCATAGCTAATGGCGGTAGGATTACTGCGGTCAACATAAGGGTTGAGGTAGGTAATTCCCGGACGGGTGATGCGCATGCTGTAGTTCACACCGAGATTCATGCCTGGAGCGATGGCGTAAGAGATGCTGGCGCTCGGTACGAGATTGCCGTAATCTTTATCAAAATCATCACCCTTACCCTGTTCAAACTTCACTTTCTCCCAGGTCTGTTCGTATCGGGTTCCCAGCATGGTTCCTATCTTTCCGAAGTTTCCCTTCCATTCAGCATAGGCGGCAAGAATGTTCTGGGTGTTCTTATACTCCATACTGTTGGCAGGGTTCAGCGTCTCTGTTTTATCTGCCGCCACATCGTAGTAGCGTGAATTGCTTCTGTTGATGCGGGCTATGTATTTGGCTCCGAAATTCAGGCGCTGGGTGGCGCTGAGCGAATGGGTAAAATCTGCCTGGAAAGTATGTTCTGTGCCGCGCATCTTGCTCTTCGAGAGTAGGTCGTTGAGCTGGAGAGCCGTTACATGGCTGATGTCGTCGTAGAACGTATAGTTGTCAGTGTGAGATGGGTTGGTGCTGAAGAGATAGCTGAGAATGAGGTAGTTCGTGCGCTCCTTGTTGAAAAATCGCTGATAATCGATGCTTCCGTTGAAGGAGGTATTGCCCAGATTCTGTTTCATCTCATTGCCATATTCGAATCCTTTGCCATAGATTCCGCCTGTCATCTTTGTGAGTGGATGGCCTGTAATTTTCTGGTTGAAGGTGGTCAGTCCTGTCGTAGCGCTGATGCTGCTCAGCGAGTCGAGTTCGTAGCTCAAACTGATGTTGCCCATAGAGAAAGGCTGCTTCATATCCGAATTCTGGTAATAGTTCATCGTGCTGCCATCCTTCTGGAATCGGTCGAAGGAGATGGTGGTTCCATCCATGCGCTGATGATTGTACATTCCGTTGGCACTATAGGTGAGCTTGCCCTGCTGGCCGCTGATGAAGGCGGAGATGCGCTGTGTCTGGTTGCCGGCAGCTGCACTGATGTTGCCATTATAGCCATTGCTGAAGTCGTTGCCTCCGGCTCCATTCACTGCTTGCTTGTTGAGTACGATGTTGAGCACGCCGCCCGTACCTTCAGCATCATATTTGGCTCCCGGATTGGTGATTACTTCTATGTTTTTTACCATAGTTGCCGGCATTGCCTTGAAAATCTGCGAAGGGTTGGCAGAGAACATCGGATTCGGCTTTCCATCCACATACACTTTGAAACTAGATGAACCGTTCACGGTGATATTGTCCTGTCCATCTACCGTAACCATCGGCACCTTGCGCAGCATGTCGAGAACGGTAGAGGCCTTGGCGTCAGCATCCTGCTGCACGTTGTAGGTCATCTTGTCGGTCTCCATTTTTACCAGAGGTTTCGAGGCAACCACGGTAACGCTTGCCAGGTCGAAGTCCTTCCATATCGAGTCGTTTTTCTCGACATCACTCTGTGCGAAACTTTCGAGTGAGCAGACGAGCAGGGTGCTCATCAATATCAATGATTTCTGTTTCATATTCTTCCCTTTTCTTATTCTTTTTAAGTTCATGCGCCTTTCTTTTGTAGATTGGCGATGCAAAGATAAGGTGTTTTCTTGAAACAGCAATGAATGGGAGAGGGGTTTAACCCAACAATAACCTACTGGCTCATCCGGTTAACGTAGAGATAACATTTGTATGGCAAAAATGCAGCAAAAAAAGCAAATTGTAACAGAAACATTCGTTTATCTCGAATTTTATTTGTAATTTCGCACCAAAATCAAAAATAAGGACATTTATGAATAAACTGATTCTGAAAACAACAAAAAGCGGACTGCTGGCAGCTGCCCTGATGGCTTCAATCTCTGCCAGTGCCGAAACTATAGAGGTGAAAACGCTGAAATATGCAGGCCCCTATGCCGTAGCACAGCCTTGGATGGCTGACAGTGTGAACATCAAGGGCGAAGCGTTCGACCTTAAGCAGCTGCTCGATTCGCCACTGTCTTTCACCTTATTAAATAAGGGCAAGGAGGTGAGTGCAGCCCAACTCCTTGCCGACAAGCAGCAGGATGCGCTCCATCTGGCTTCTTTCTGCGTATCTAACACCCAGCGCACTAAAGCAACCATTGCGGTAGAAGGATTGGAGCAATACCGCCTGTTCGTAGACGGCGAACAGGTAGCGGTGAACGGCGATAAGGCTGAAACCATCCTGACTCCTTCGCAGCATACAGTTGTCATCAAATATCTTACCCGGAAGAATGCATCTGCTGATAAGAAATCTATCAAGTTGACCGTAACCGCAGCCAACGGTGCTCCGCTTTCTGTAGGCGATGCGACGGTAAAGCGTACCTATAACATCTATGATGTGATTTGTGCGCCCAACTATCCGAGTGTTTCTATCTCACCAAACGGAAAGTTTATTGTAGTTCGGAAAACCTGGGTAGATAGAAAAGGTAATAACCATAGCATTAATGAATTGCGCAACTATCAGACTAACAGAGTGATGGCTACATTTGAGGAAAGCGTAAAATGGATGCCTGCAAGCAATAAACTGTATTTCACCCAGAAGGCGAGCGACAGCAGTATTGCCGGAGAAGAAAAGCAGGATGGCACATTGCAGCTCATCACCATCAATCCGCTGACGATGGAGCGCGAAGTGCTGGCAAGCCATCTTCCTGAAGGCTGGTTCCAGTTTACACCCGATGAAAAAACGCTCATCTATACGCTCACTACTGAAGGCAGAAAAAAGGATCCGCAAGTTTATGATGTAAAAGAACCGGAAGACAGACAGCCTGGTTGGCGCGAGCGTAGCAATCTCGCCAAATATGATCTTGCATCGGGCATTCTCCAGCCGCTTACCTTCGGTTACCACAACATCTATCTGATGGATATTTCTGCCGATTCGCGTTATCTGCTGATAGGAAAGGAAGAGGAGCGACTCACTAAGCGTCCTACAACCCTGACATCATTCTACCGCCTGGATTTGGGCAGTATGAATGCATCTTCAGCCACAACGCCAAAGGTAGAAACCCTGATAGAAAAGGGCGAATTTCTGAACAGCGCCCAGTTCTCGCCGGATGGCAAGAGCATTCTCGTGAGCGCTTCGCCGGAAGCTTTCAACGGCATAGGAAAGAATGTGGAAGAAGGACAGACACCTAGCATGATCGACACCCAGCTCTATCTGATGACCTTGTCGGATAAGAAGGTTCGTCCGCTGACCAAGGATTTCAATCCGAATGTGCAGAGTGTGGATTGGAGTAAGGCAGATGGCAACATCTACTTCACGGCAGAAGATAAGGATTGCGTGCATCTCTTCCAGCTCAATCCGAAATCGGGTAAGTTTACGCTTCTCAAGACTCCTGAAGAGTACATCAAGAGTTTCTCGCTTGCATCTTCTGCAGCAGAAATGGCTTTCTCCGGTCAGAGTGCATCCAATGCTGACCGACTCTATAAGATGAATACGAAGGCGCTGAAATCGCAATTGGTTGACGATTTGAGTGCGCGCGAGTTGAAGGATGTTGAACTGGGCGAATGCAAGGCTTGGAATTTTGTCAATTCAAGAGGCGACACCCTTTGCTGCCGTTACTATCTGCCACCTCATTTTGATGCTGCTAAGAAGTATCCGATGATAGTGAACTATTATGGCGGTTGCAGTCCTACGAGCCGCATGTTCCAGAGCCGTTATCCTCATCATGTTTATGCGGCAATGGGCTATGTAGTACTGGTTGTGAATCCTAGTGGAGCTACCGGATTCGGTCAGAAATTCTCAGCCCGCCATGTAGATACGGCAGGCGAGGGAGTGGCTGAAGACATCATCTCCAGCACCCAGGCTTTCTGTGATGAGCATGCTTTCGTAAACCGTAAGAAGATAGGCTGCATCGGCGCCAGCTACGGCGGATTCATGACTCAGTATCTTCAGACCAAGACCGACCTCTTTGCTGCTGCCATCTCTCATGCAGGCATCAGCGACCACACCAGCTATTGGGGTGAGGGCTATTGGGGCTACAGCTACAGCGAAGTTTCTATGGCGAACGAATATCCTTGGACCAACAAGCATCTCTTTGTAGATCAGAGTCCGCTCTATAATGCCGACAAGATTCATACTCCGCTGCTGTTTGTTCACGGCACGGCTGATAATAATGTGCCTGTGGGCGAGAGTATCCAGCTCTATACAGCGCTGAAACTCCTTGGCCGTCCTACGGCGATGGTATTGGTAGATGGTCAGGATCATCACATCATCGACTACGAGAAGCGACTGAAATGGCAGAACACCATCTTTGCCTGGTTTGCCAAGTGGTTGCAGGACGATGCTTCCTGGTGGACGGAAATGTATGGTGATGAAAAGATGTAGTTGAAGCTTCGGCAGAAATGCCAGCTTCAGTCTCTATCAAAATAAGAAAAGAGATTATGTTCCTGTAAGTCGGGAATATAATCTCTTTTCTTTTATATGTTTATTTCTTGCAGTTTAGCGTGATAAGCAGAGAAATCATGGCGAAGGCGATTCCTACGATGCAGACACCTAGCCAGTCGGCTTGCGTCCAGACGTATCCGGCACAGAAAGTGCCTAGCGAACCACCGATGAAATAGCTGGTCATGAAAATGGTGTTGGCGCGGTTGGAAGCCTGCGGAATCTCCTGCAGACAACCACTCTGATTGCTGAGCTGCTGACATTGCAGACCGATGTCAACCAGGATGATGGCTGCGATGAGTCCGGCGTAAGTGTTGCCGAAAAGCAAGGCTATTGCCCAGGCGATGATCTGCATTCCTGCTCCGAACAGATTGAATTTTCGAATGCCAAACCTAGGAATCAGTTTTCCAACACCACTGGCAGCAACGGCTCCCATGATTCCGCAAAGTCCGAGCATTCCTACCATATCACTTCCTGCGCTGAAAGGTGGCTGCGCCAGATGGAACGCCAGACAAGACCATATTGCCATCATACTGCCGAACCCGAAGGCTGCACGGGTGGAATAGATGCGGATAGAAGAATGGAAAAAGAAAATTTCTGCTATCGTGGTCATCAGCCCTCGGTAGGTTCCTACATAGTTGCGCTTCATTTCAGGCATCATCAGCAGCATGATTCCCATGCAAAACACCATCACGAAAGCAGCTATGATAAACATCTCCCGCCATCCCAGCCATTCGCCGATGTAACCGCTGATTACTCGTGAGGCAAGAATGCCCGTCAGCAGTCCGGAGAGTACAATGCCCATATTCCTGCTCTTGTTCTTGGGCTCCGAAAACTGTCCGGCTATCGGAATGAAGAACTGCGGAATCACCGAACAGGCGCCAATCAGCAGTGAAGCTCCCCAGAGCATCCAAACGTTTTGCGCTGCAGCCATCACGATAGCCATCAATGCAGCAATGGTCATATTGACAAGGATGAGTTTCTTGCGCGAAAGCATGTCGCACAAGGGAATGAGGAAGAATAAGCCCAGCGCATAACCTATCTGGGTAATGACGGTGATGAGGTTAGCCTTCTGCTCGGTAATATCCAGGTCGTGGCGGATGAGTTCGAGAAGCGGCTGATTGTAGTAGCAGTTGGCTACGGTGAGTCCTGCGACGATAGCCATCATCAGAAGAATGCTGCGGGGAATGCCCTGATTTTCTTTTAGCTGTATCATTTTCTGTCTGTTTGTTTCTTTGTTTTGAGTGCAAAGTTACGAAAAAATTCTCGGCAATCAAAGTTTTTGGGAACGATTTCTTGGGAAAATATTCTCTCTCATGCAGAAAATCTTCTTTCTCATGCAGAAAAAGTTTCTGTTCTTTCCCTCTCGCGCGTACCTTATTATATGTATATAGTGCTGCTCTGAAGAGGTGTTGGCGCGCACCCTTGTTACGCTAAAAACACCGAAAAGTGTTAAAATTAGGCTGTTTCCGAGCACATTAAAAACTTTAACCTTTGTTAGCATTTTGTAAGTGGCTGATTTTTAGCGATTTGTAATTTTATTACAAAATCACCTAAAAAAAAATCGCAAAAAAAAGAACAACGTATCAAAAAAATGCTTACCTTTGCATCGTTCAAAAGAACAAATGATTGTTTTACAGATTTTAAAAAAGCAAAGAAAATGAAGAAATTAGTTTTTATGTTCGTAGCTATCGCAGCTATCTCTTTCGCATCATGTGGTAACAAAACAGCTCAGAACACAGCTTCTGCTGATTCTGACACAGCTCAGGTAGATACAACTGCTGCTGACACTGCTGCTGCTGATACAGCTGCTGCTGATTCTGCTAAGTAATTTGAAATTACTTGCGAACGAAAAATGAGAGAAACAACCGCTGGACTTCGGTCTAGCGGCTTTTTCGTTTTATAGAGACTATGTTTCATTTTTTTAGGTTACCTTTTAGAATATTAGAAAAGATAATTTATGATAGATTCAAGTGCCTTCCAAGGTAAAAAGGCAGCTTACTATACGCTAGGCTGCAAACTCAACTTCTCTGAAACTTCCACTTTTGGCAAAATGCTCGAAGATATGGGCGTCATTACTGCTAAAAAGGGGGAGAAAGCTGATATTTGTCTGATTAACACCTGCTCGGTAACAGAAGTTGCCGATCATAAATGCCGTCAGGCTATCCACCGGATGGTGAGAAACAATCCGGGTGCATTCGTTATCGTGACGGGCTGTTATGCGCAGCTCGAATCTGAGAATGTCAGCAAGATAGAGGGTGTAGATCTCGTGTTGGGTGCTAACGAGAAGGCGCACTTGATTCAATATCTCAGCGATGCATGGGCGCAGAAATTTGCCCAGGAAAACGGATTGACTGCTCAGTCCCCTCAGAACGGCGATGCGGTAACTCCTCAGAACGTCGATACGGAAAGTTCTCAGAACGGCGATGCTGCGGCTCTTCATCAGCATTATAGCGTGAAGACGAAGGAAATCAAGACCTTCCAGCCTTCTTGCTCGCGTGGCAACCGTACCCGTTATTTCCTGAAGGTGCAGGACGGCTGCAATTATTATTGCACCTATTGCACCATTCCATTTGCCCGAGGCAATTCGCGCAACCCAAGCATCCAGTCGCTTGTGGCTCAATGTGAGCAGGCGGCTGCTGAAGGCGGTAAGGAAATCGTCATTACCGGTGTGAATATCGGTGATTTCGGTCAGACTACCCACGAGCGATTCATCGACCTTGTCAAGGCGATGGATCAGGTAGAAGGAATCAAGCGTTACCGCATTTCGAGTCTGGAGCCTGATCTCTGTGATGATGATCTCATAGAGTATTGTGCCCAGAGCCGTGCTTTTATGCCTCATTTCCATATTCCTCTGCAGAGCGGAAGCGATGAGGTGCTCAAGCTGATGCACCGCCGTTACGACAAGGCGCTCTTTGCCCACAAGGTGAATCTTATCAAGGAGAAAATGCCTGATGCGTTTATCGGTGTTGATGTGATGGTGGGCTGTCGCGGCGAAACTCCGGAGTGTTTTGAAGAATGCTATGAGTTCCTGAAGAGTCTGCCTGTTACCCAGCTTCATGTCTTCCCTTATTCTGAGCGTCCGGGCACGGCTGCCTTGAAGATTCCGTATGTGGTTGACGAGAAGGAGAAGAAGAAGCGCTCCAAGCGACTGTTGGAGTTGAGCGATCAGAAGACGCAGGAATTCTATGCCCAATACATCGGTACTGAGGCTGAGGTTCTCTTCGAAAAGGCGCCAAGAGGCAAGGCAATGCATGGATTCACCAAGAACTATATCCGCGTAGAACTTTCGCCGGCTCTCGCCAAGGAAGAATACGACAACCAACTTATCAAGGTTCGCCTGGGTGATTTCAATCACGATAAGACGGCGCTGAAGGGAGAGCTTCTTTAGTTGATAGTTTATAGTAAATAGGGCTTGTTGATAGTTTATAATTAATAGTTTATAGTTAATAGGGCTAAGTAAAAAGGGTTAATCGTAAAGTTCAAAGTCCAATGTATTACAACGATTTTGGAACATGGATCCGGAAGCAGTTTCCTGATTTCCGTGTTCAGAAGATTTCGATAGACGCGGGATTCTCCTGTCCTAACAGAGATGGAAGGATTTCGAGTGGCGGATGTACGTATTGCGACAACCGCACCTTCAATCCGAGCTATTGCGACCGGAAAAAGTCGATTACTGAACAGCTGGAGGAGGGAAAGGCTTTCTTCAGCAGGAAGTATCCTGATATGAAATATCTGGCTTATTTCCAGGCTTATACCAATACATACGCCAGGGTGGAGCAACTGAGGCAGATGTATGAAGAGGCTCTTGAGGTGGAAGATGTGGTGGGAATCGTTATCGGAACCCGTCCGGATTGTGTGAGCGATGAATTGCTCGATTATCTGGAAGAACTGAACCGCCGAACCTTCGTGCTGGTGGAATATGGCATTGAGAGTGCCAATGATGAAACCTTGAAACGCATCAACCGCGGACATGATTTTGCCTGTTGCCGTAGTGCCGTAGAGCGTACTCATGCCAGGGGAATCCTTACGGGCGGCCACATCATCATCGGCTTGCCGGGAGAAGATGCGGAAGAAAGTCTGCGCCAGGCTCCTCTCATCTCTTCCTTGCCGCTTGATATTCTCAAGATTCATCAGATGCAGATTATCAGGGGCACCCGGCTGGCACAGGAATATGCTGAGCATCCCTTCCATGTTTACACGGTAGAGGAATATATTGATGTCATCGTGAAATACATCCGTCTGCTCAGAAAGGATTTGGTGCTGGAGCGCTTCGTCAGTCAGTCTCCCAAAGAACTGCTGGTTGCTCCCAAATGGGGACTCAAGAACTATGAGTTTACCAATCTCCTGAATAACAGATTAAAGAGTTTACAATAAATATGGCAAAAGTAGCAATCGTTATATTAAACTGGAATGGACAGAAGATGCTGGCAAAGTATCTTCCGAATGTCATCGAATATTCCCGTCAGGATGCTGAAATCTGGGTGGCAGACAATTCTTCTTCTGATGGTTCGATGCACCTTCTGGAGACTCAGTTTCCTCAGGTGAAGACCATCGTGCTGGAGCAGAATTTCGGCTTTGCTGAAGGCTATAACCGTGCCTTGAAGCAGATTGATGCAGAATATTACGTGCTCCTGAATAGCGATGTGGAGGTTTCGCATCATTGGCTTACACCGCTCATCGAGTTTATGGATTCGCATCAGCAGGTGGCTGCCTGCCAGCCTAAGTTGCTTGCCGAATACGATAAGGACAGCTTTGAGTATGCTGGCGCTTGCGGCGGATTCCTCGACAAATACGGCTATCCGTTCTGTCGCGGCCGCATCTTTGATACGGTAGAGCGCGATAACGGGCAGTATGATTACCAGCAGGAAATATTGTGGGCTACGGGTGCCTGTATGATGATCCGCTCAAAGGATTATTGGACTGCTGGCGGTTTAGACGGCCGTTTCTTTGCTCATAATGAAGAGATAGATCTTTGCTGGCGCTTGCGTCTGATGGGCAGAAAAATCTACTGCATTCCTGAGAGTGAGGTTTATCATGTGGGTGGTGGAACCCTGCCGAAAAGCAATCCGATGAAGACTTATCTGAATTTCAGAAATAATTTAACCATGCTTTATAAGAATCTGAGTGATACGGAGTTGGCTCATGTGATGCGTATGCGCAGATTCCTGGATTACCTTGCTGCTTTCGAGACATTGGTTCTGAATCGCAACTGGGGTGACTTCAAGGCTATCTTCAAGGCGCGTAGGGCTTTCAAGGCATGGAAACATGAGTTTGACGAAGATCGCAGAAAGATACAGGCGGGCAGGGTGAAGGAGGAGATTCCGCAGGTTTACAATCTCTCTATCATCTGGCAATATTACGCCAAGGGCAAGAAACTCTTCTCGCAGTTGTAGACTATTAATAAACAAACTTAAAAATAAAATCTATGAAGAAAAAACAAATGATGATGGCGCTGGTTTCGCTGATAGTTCTGTCAGCCCAGGGGCAGGTTAATTTCCAGGTGTCGGTTTCCAATCCTTCCAAGGTGGCAAGAACCGATGCTCCGGTGGTGGTAGATCTCAGCAAGTTGGGAGCTATTGGTGACATTCAGCGCGCTGTAGTAACCGTTGACGGTAAGGAGATTCCTTCACAGCTCGACGACATCAACCGCGATTGTACCAACGATGAACTCTGTTTCCTTGCCGATTTGGGCAAGAAAGAAACCAAGACCTATCAGGTGCACCTCTATCGTGAGGGCGAGCAGGCACAGTATCCGGCTCGTACCTTTGCCGAACTCTGTCTGCCAAGCAGAAACAGGAAGCTGGCTAAGAACAGGCAGGATATTTATCTGCGTAGCATCTCGTTTGATAAGAAGACCAAGGACCCTTATCACTACGTCCATTCTCATGGCATCTGTTTCGAAAGCGAACTGATTGCCATGCGTGTTTATTTCGACCATCGTCAGACCATCGACCTTTATGGCAAAATCAACAAGGGACTGGTGGTTCAGGATACGCAGTTCTATCCTTCAGAAGAGCAGATTCAGGCTGGTTCGGGCGATGATTGCCTCTGGGTAGGCAATACCTACGGACTGGGTGCGCTCCGTGGCTGGGACGGTAAAGACCAGGTGCTGTTCAACAACGTGAAATACCAGGAGCAGTGCGTCATTTCAGAAGGTCCGCTCCGTGCCATCGTCGAGGTAGTGGATAAGGGTTGGGTTCCGGCTCCGGGCTTGAAGCCTGTCAATGCCACCATCCGTTACACCATCTATGCCGGTCATCGCGATTTCGATGTAGATGTATTCTTCAACAAGGATGTTTCTGATTATCAGTTTGCTACAGGACTCATTAACGTAAAGGGTTCCAGCGAATTTGCTGATGGCAAGGGATTGCGAGGCTGTTACGGCAGCGACTGGCCAACAGGCAAGGACGATGGAAAGCACAAGCTGGAGACCGTAGGCTTGGGCATTTATGTGCCACAGTCAGCCCTGGTTAGTCAGCAGCCAGCCAATAAGGATTGCTATACTCAGGTGGTGAAACCTGCAGGCAGCCAGCTCAGTTATAAGCTTGCTTATACCAGTGCCAACGAAACCTATGGTTTCAAGGGCGAGAAGGAGTGGTATGAGTGGTTGAAAGCCTGGAAGAAGCAGATAGAAGAGCCGGTTCAGGTTTCAGTTTCTGTCATCATCCGATAAGCAGAAAACTGCGCAAATAGTCAGCAATGAGCAAAAAAGCCTTACGTTTTGCTCATTGCTGGCTATTTTGCAAACAAATTTAAGAGAAAAACCCATTTTTTTTGCGAATGCGTATGATTTTTTAGCAAAAAAGCTTGGTAATTTAAATAATTTTTAGTATTTTTGCAGTCGTAACTCGAAGATTTGTAAATTATCGTGAAAAGTTTTTTTAATTATATAGTCATATTAGCAATAGTGCTTCTCAGTTCGGCCTGCGAGTTTAAGTTCAAGCCGAACGAGGAAGGAGAGGCTGTGCCCCTGTCAGTACAGCGTTACGACCGATTGGAAAGCAGATATCTTACTACCGGTGATTTCTCAGCCCTGCAGCAGATGAACACCGATTACCCGATAGAAACCCGTACGCTGATAGAGAAAATGCTTCAGCTTGGCACCATTACCGACGCCAATATCAGCAACCGTTTCCTCATGTTCTATCAGGATTCTACCCTGCAGGCACTTATTGCCGATGCTGAGGCAGAATTTGCCAATATGGAAGACATCAACGAACAGCTGAAATCTGCCTTCTCACGTCTGAACAGTTGGATTCCGGAGCTCCAGCAGCCTTGTTTCTATGCCCAGATTGGCGCTCTCGACCAGAGCATCGTAGTAGGAGAACACTCAGTAGGAATTTCGCTCGATAAATACATGGGCGAAAACTATCCGCTCTACAAGAAATTCTATACGCCGCAGCAGCGTAGCACCATGTCGCGCCAGTATATTGTGCCAGATTGCCTTACCTTCTATCTGCTGAGCATCTTTCCGATGGATCAGTTCGACACCCGTCCGCAGCTCGACCGCGATCTGCACATGGGCAAGATTATGTGGGCTGTAAACAAGGCGATGGGCAAGGAGATTTTCAAGACCAAGTATGTGAATACAATCAACGCTTATGTAAAGCGCAACCCTAAAGTAACGGTAAAACAACTGCTCAAGGACGAAGATTATTCGCCTATAGAGGCATTACATAAAGATTAACACATGAAAAGATTTCCAGTTTTTATTGCAACTGTCATGATGGTTTCAGCAATGCAAGCTGCAGATAAACTCGACCTGAAGGCCATTACCTCCGGCGAGTTTGCTGCCTCTTATGTTACCGGTATTAACCCTATTGATGGCACCGATTTGTACGCTTCTATCAGCAATGATGGCAAGCAGGTTATCAGTTATTCGTTCAAGACGGGCAAGCAGATGAGCATCCTCTTCGATGTGAGCGCAGTCAAGGCTCCCTTCGAACAGATTGAGGGTTATGTAATCAGTCCTGATGGCAAGAAATTGCTTATCATGACCCATCGCGAGGCTATCTACCGCCGCTCGTTCAAGGCTGAGTATTTCGTATATGATATTGCTAAGAAGAGTTTGAAGAAGCTTTCCCAGGGTGTTAACCAGCAGGTGGCTACCTGGTCGCCTGATTCACGCCACATCGCCTTCGTAAAGGATAACAATCTCTTTGTTACCGATGGAGATAAGGAAACCCAAATTACCCGCGACGGTAAGTTCAACGAGGTAATCAATGGTATTCCTGATTGGGTTTACGAAGAGGAATTCAGCTTCAACCGCGCCTTTGCATGGAATGCGGATGGAACTGCCATCGGATGGATACGCTTCGACGAATCGCACGTAAAGACTTATTCTCTGCAGATGTTTGAAGGTTCTCATCCTACCCATAGCGAGTATCACGACTATCCGGGAGAGTATTCCTATAAATATCCTAAGGCAGGACAGGACAACTCTAAGGTGAGCCTCTGGAGCTATGATATGAAGAACGGCAAGACCGTGGCGCTCGATGTGCCTGTAGATTCCGACGGCTATTATCCACGCATCAAGACATCGCCAGACGCCAACAGTCTGATTGTCTATACGATGAACCGCCATCAGGACGACATGCGCCTCTATGCAGTCAATCCTTTCACCGGCAAGAGCAGGATGCTCATCAAGGAGAGTGTGCCTAAGTTTGTAAAGGAAGAGGTGATTGAAAACAGCATCGTGGGCAAGAAGAACATCCTGCTTCCTAGCGACCGCGACGGCTTCATGCATCTCTATCTCTATGATATGAACGGCAAGCTCCTGCGCCAGGTAGAGAAGGGCAACTATGATGTTACCTCTATCTACGGAATGGATGAGAAGACGGGCGATGTTTATTTCCAGGCTGCTAAGCTCAATGCGCACGACCGCCAGGTTTACGTGGCTCATAAGAACGGAAAGGTGGAGCGGCTTACCGATGCGGCTGGTTCCAACTCGGCTAACTTCTCGGGCGATTACCGCTATTTCGTCAACACCTGGAGCAGCTACAGCCATCCTTATGTCTTCACCGTACGCAGCAACAAGGGCAAGCTCATCAAGACATTGGAAGACAACAAACAGCTGCTCGAAAAGACACGGAAGTATAATTGGGGCAAGCGCGAGACTTTCTCTTTCACCACTTCCGAAGGTGTGAAACTGGACGGCTGGATGGTGAAGCCTGTAGATTTCGACGCCAGCAAGAAGTATCCTGTCATCCTCTTCCAGTATTCCGGTCCGGGCAACCAGCAGGTGCTCGATTCATGGAGCACGGGCAGTATGGGCAATGGCGGTGCTTTCGATTATTATCTTGCACAGGAAGGATTCATCATTGCCTGCGTAGATGGTCGTGGAACAGGCGGTAGAGGAGCTGAGTTTGAGAAGTCTACTTATCTCCGTCTGGGCGATTTAGAGTCGAAAGACCAGGTTGAGACAGCTCTCTACATGGGTTCTCTGCCTTATGTAGACAAGGATAATATCGGCATTTGGGGCTGGAGCTATGGTGGTTTCAATACGCTGATGAGTATGAGCGAGGGCCGTCCTGTGTTCAAGGCAGGTGTGGCTGTGGCTCCTCCTACCTGCTACCGCTTCTATGATTCGGTTTATACTGAGCGCTACATGCGCACTCCTAAGGAGAACGAAGAGGGTTACAAGGTGAACCCTATCGAGCGGGTAAAGCAGCAGCATGGTGCGTTGCTTATCTGTCACGGATTGGCAGATGACAATGTGCATCCGCAGAATACCTTCGAATATGCTGAGGCGTTGGTTCAGGCAGACAAGGACTTCAAGACCCTGTGGTACACGAACCGTAATCACGGCATTTCGGGTGGCAATACCCGTAACCATCTGCTTCGCCAGATAGCTAACTGGTTCAAGCAGAACCTGAAGTAGAAAATGATATGATATAAAAAAGTGAAGCCATTCCCGGCTGAAAGGGAATGGCTTCTTCATTTAATGTTCTCCTTATTACTTTGCAGAGTAAGGATAGTTTGATTTCTTATTCAGTTTTAGCGCCTTTTCTGCGCTCTTCTTTCTTGGCTTTCTTAGCCTTCTTCACTTTTACCTCTTCAACCTCTTCATCGTTTGGCTGAACAGATGAAAAATGAAAATCAGTAGAGTTGATGGTCTTCACCTGATAAGGGCTAGGCGCATCGTTCATCTGCTGTCCGTTCTTTGCCTTCTTAGCCTTTGGCTTCTGAACGTATCTTGCATAGAGTTTGTTCCATTTCTTTTCAGCCTTCTTCTGGTTGAAGTCAAACATCACGATACACGTGCGGTTGCCGGCACCTTTCTGCTCCAGATAGTCGCGCAACTGGTATGAATAGTTCTCGCGGCTTACCAGAAACTTGTTCTTGCGGGTGAAATAGGCAGAATCAACCTTCTGAACGTCTGTGAAATAGACTGTAGAGTCATTAAACGACGAGGCAAATCCAAAGATGTATGCAGTCTTAACTTCGTTCTTGGCTGATGCAGAGAGCGAGCTGAAACATGCTAATGCAATAGATGCTAATGCAATTTTTGTAATTTTCATTTCTTTTTCTGTCTTATTTTGTTTTGTGCTGTCTGCCCCATCAGTCTGCAGGATCTTTCCTTATCCCAGATAGGACTTCAGCAGTTTATCTGTCGTACTGTTCCGGAGTCGCCTTATCGTTTTTTCCTTGATCTGGCGTACTCTTTCCCTGGTGAGATGATACTTGGTTCCGATTTCTTCAAGCGTCAGTTCAGGTGTTCCTATGCCATAGAAGGCAGCAATGATTTTCTGGTCTTTGTCCGGCAGCGTCTTGAGCAGTCTTTCTATTTCAGCTCTCAGCGACTCTGTCAGCAGTTCATTGTCGGTCGGATCATCCGAATTGGCCATCAGGTCGAGCATGCTGCCATCTTCATCATCAGAAAAAGGAGCATCCACGCTCAGGTGGCGACTTGTCGATGTAGCCTTCATGGCGTTCTCTATCTTGTCTTCCGGCAAGTCTACGCGGTCAGCCATTTCATCTACACTCGGTTTGCGTTCAAATTCCTGTTCGAACTTACTCATCTCTCTGTTAATCTTGTTAACGCTTCCCACCTGGTTTTGCGGAAGGCGCACAAGTCTGCTCTGCTCGGCTATGGCCTGCAGAATGCTCTGGCGAATCCACCATACGGCGTAAGAGATGAACTTAAAGCCTCGGGTTTCATCAAACTTCTGTGCGGCTTTGATAAGCCCCACATTTCCTTCGTTGATAAGATCAGGCAAACTGATCCCGTGGTTCTGGTATTGTTTGGCAACAGACACCACGAAACGGAGATTGGCTTTTGTTAATCTCTCCAATGCCCTACGGTCACCTTTTCTTATACGCTGAGCGAGCTCCACCTCTTCATCTGTAGAGAGCAGCTCCTCATGAGCAATATCTTGAAGATATTTTTCTAACGATGCGCTTGCGCGATTCGTAATTGATTGAGTAATTTTTAATTGTCTCATGCTGGCATCAAATTTTAAGTAGTTGCAAAAATACACTTTTTTGTTTAAATACCAAAAAAAATAGTAGATATTTTTCAGAAATACCTACTATTTTATTGTTTTTTGTCTGTTTCTTGAGTTTTTGGCAGTAAAAATGCCTTTTTCACTACTCAATCATGAGACGTTTCTCTTAAAACTCTTACCCTTAGTCTTTCTGCAGCGGAACAGCGAAGTAAGCCTTCTTGCCTGTTGGCCATATACCCTGAATGTAGAGCACTGGGTCCTTGCTGGTAGAAGCACTCTTTACAGCCTTCTGCAGGTCATCAATCGTATTGATGTTGTTGTCGTTGATGCGCTGGATGATGAAACCGCGTGAAATGCCACCATCCTTCAGGGCGCCGCTGTTCACCTTCATCACCTCTACACCATACTTGATGTTGAGCTGGTTCTTCTGGCTCTCTGTAATAGGGCGGAAGCTGCCACCGAGCACGTCGAGGTCGGCACTCTTGATAACCGAAGTATTACCCTGGGCATTCTTCAGCGTGATGGTCTTGGTGCTTGCCTTCTTGTTGCGCAGGTAGGTGATGCTCATCTTGTTGCCAGGGCGCTTGCCGTTCAGGATTTCCTGCAGCTCAGCCATCTTGGTCACCTTCTTGCCGTCAACCTTGGTAATCACGTCACCTTCCTTCAGTCCTGCCTCAGCACCGTTGCCGTCTTCATCAACCTTGGCAATGTAAACACCCTCGTTGGTTCCCAGGTTCACTTCCTTGCCGTTCTCCTTCTGGGCGTTGATATAGTTCAGCACATCGCTTCCCTGTATGCTCAGCATCACGCGCTGTACGCTGCCGTATTTCTTCAGGTCGTCTACCACCTTGTTCATGATAGAGGTAGGGATGGCGAAACCGTAGCCGGAGTAAGAACCGGTCTGTGAATAGAGCATGGCGTTGATGCCTACCAGTTCGCCCTGGGTGTTGACGAGTGCACCGCCCGAGTTACCTGCATTGATGGCAGCATCGGTCTGGATGAAACTCTCTACACCGTTGGCACCGAGCGAACGTGCCTTGGCAGAGATAATGCCGGCTGTAACCGTATTGTTCAGTCCGAATGGGTTGCCCACGGCGATGACCCATTCACCCACCTTCACCTTGTCGCTGTCGGCGATAGGCAGGGTAGGCAGGTTCTTGCCGTCTACCTTGATGAGGGCGAGGTCGGTAGTCTTGTCGGTTCCGATGATGCGAGCCGAGAATTCACGGTTGTCGTTCAGCGTTACGGTCAGCTCGTCAGCACCTTCTACCACGTGGTTGTTGGTAACGATGTAGCCGTCCTGACTGATGATGACGCCCGAACCGGTAGCCTCTCTCTTTGGAGTCTGCACTTTCTGCTTGCGTGTTCCTCCGTTGCCCTGTCCCGGGTTGCCGAAGAAGCCGAACGGGTCGAAGAAACCTCCGAATGGGTCGTCCTGCACATCTACCGTCTTCACCTTCGAGTTCTGTACGTATTTAATATGTACTACAGCAGGCAGCGCCTTCTCGGCAGCATAGGTTAAGTCTACGGGCTGACCTGCTGGCGCAGCGGTAGCTGCAGGTGTAGCATTTACTTTCATGAAAGCACCGGCTGAAAATGCGAGCGAACCAACGCAGAGCACAGCCACAACATAATTACTTAATTTTTTCATGTCTCTTATTTTTTTTATTGTTTACTTTTCTTTTCCTTGGAACTGCAGCAGCTAATATCATGCCAAAAGTCAGCTTGCCATGCACCGCTCTGTTTTCCGGTTGCAAATATAGGGTCATTTTTTGAGATACGCTTCATTCTCTGCATAAATTTATTCCGTTTTAACATTTTAAATTAACACTTTAACGGCTATTAAACAAGAAATGCCCTAAATTCACAAATATTTGAATGTGAACATGAAAAAGATAGTTTTGTATATGAAACTATCTTTTGTTAATTATTGAATATCTGTTAAAAGATAGAGGCTCAAAAACTCGGTTTAACCGGGGGGAAGAGTGAAAATAGCCTTGCGAATAACTAATGATGCATAAAAAAGTGAGGAATCGTGCGATAGTATCAAAAGTTTTTTGTACTTTTGCATGTCGAAAGCAGTGCTCCGGTCTGTCGCTGGCATCTTTCAGGTGCGAGAGGAAAGTCCGGGCAGCATAGGGCATCCCACTTCCGAAACTAGAAGCTATTGGTGACAGTAGGTGTCGGTAGAAGAAAATAACCGCTTTCACTTATCCCGTTTGTCCAGTCTGGGGTGGTGAGAGTAAGGGTGAGAAGGTGGTGTAAGAGACCACCAGCTGGCGGGTGATCGTCAGGCTGTGCCATCTGGGAGCTGTAAGCTCATGTATACCGCAGATTGAGGGCGGCTCGTCCGATTGCCTTCGGGCTGCTGTGGAGGGTAGAGTGCTTGAGCCCAAGGGTGACTTTGGGACTAGATAAATGACAGACGTTCTTATTTTCAATAGGAACACAGAACTCGGCTTACAGGGGCACTGCTTTTCTTTTCTTTTTCAGCATCGCAGCCTTTATATATAATTAAGGTATAAGATGCATTCATTTTAAACGATTTTAAAAACTAGCAAGATTATGAAACTCAGAGAACCGGAAAAGCAGATATTAGATGATTTCGAACATAAGGTAACGGGCAAGATAGCGAAATATGGCAATGAGCCCGATTTCCCAAAGTTTGAGAACTATGGCATTACCCGCATGGAGCTGGATGATTATCTTTTCGATAAGCAGGCGATACTCGACATGGGTGGTTCCAAGCGCAGCCAGCTCACTATCGGCGGTTTCATCACCGTCCTCCCCGTACTGGTGCTGTCCTGTTTCCCGGATAAGTCACCCGTCTACGACAACGGCAAGATGCTCGCTACGGTCATAGCCGTCATCATCGGTCTGCTGCTGGCGTGTTTTGTCAAGGCACTTCTCCAGATGATCATCGCCTATCGCGTGAACCATCATAAGGAGCCTAAGATGGAGACCTTCATCAAGGCAGTCCTCTTCTACGAGAAGCGGTCGTAACTGTAAACTGTAAATAATAAACTATAAACTATAAGTAGTATGACATTACCAGACTTTATGGACTATAAGGACAAGTTCACCCAGCGTGCATTTGTCGAGAAGATTTCGCATGTTGCCAAACGTGCCGGTGCCAAGATGGTTTATACAGCGCTCATTCTCTATTATACGTTAGAGAGTGACAAGGTTTCGCTGAAGGACAAGGCTCTGATCGTAGGTGCCTTGGGTTATCTCATCAGTCCGCTCGATGTGATTCCAGACGCCATACCTATTGCCGGTTTGGGTGATGACCTGGCTGTATTGCTGTTTGTGCTCAAGAAAGTTTGGGGTGAGGTTTCAGAAGATGTAAAAGCAAAGGCTCAGGACAAGTTGAAGAAGTGGTTTGATGAAGATGAGATTCCATCAGCCGATGACCTCTTGAAGGATTCAGCCACCGATACTCCAGTCTGAAAATGATAATGACCGGAAATGACCATGACCGGAAGAGCGGTGAACTTGTCGGCTCTCGAATAAACACTACCATGTGAGGTGATGTGCTTGGCAAACTTCTCGATGGGCATGATGTCAGTGTACTGTGAGATGGCGAAAGCATTCTGCTTCTCAGTCTTCACGAGTTCCAGGTCCTTTGGGTCAGGATTCTTGCCCTCCTTCTTCGCCTGGTTGATTTCCAGAAGATTTGCGTTCACGCTACGCATTACGATGCTGTAATTAATCATAGTCGTTTATAGTATGTTTAGAGTCCTTTGTTTTGCAACTCCCCAGAACGCCCCGTTCCTGCCGTTTTCGGGGTCTTCATTGATGACCGGCGCCTGCCATCATTTATGGCCCGTGTTGGTCTTAATAGAAGACCCGAGCAAGGCACAAAAGGCTGTTCTTTCGATTGCCGGTGCAAAGGTACGAAGATTTTCGGTAACCGCCAAATTTAAGCATGTGATAAGGAGCGATTTTCAGCAACTTACGATTTGAAAGTTAGTTATGAAGAATAAATTCTATGTTTTATGGGGCGCATCTCTATGTTTTAGCGGCATAGAAAACTATGTATTATGATATAAATCAGCATGTTACAAAGTAATACCCGATTACGGGGAAACGTGTTCAGTATTCAGTATTCAGTTTTTTTCGCGATAGTTACCCATTTTGTGGTTACAAATTGTAAGTAATTATTTTATATTATATATTATTATATATATAATATACCTTCTATGTAGAGGATGGTAACAACAGCGAAAAAAACTGAATACTGAATACTGAACACCCTTTTTAGGCATTATAAGCCTGTAAAGGCAAAAGCTTTCCAGCCTGCCCAACTTTGTGATATATCCATTAGCCACGATTCATGGGCATAATGAATTTGCCAACAAAGCCTGTCCCTGCTTTGATGTAAAGAAGGAGTGGGGGAAGGAGTAGACACAAAAAATAGCGGATCTTCACAGACCCGCTATTTCCTAATTTCCTATTTTTCTATTGTATTAATTTTATTTAAAAATTTTCTAGCCTTATACAATGCCCTGAGCCATCATAGCCTTAGCTACCTTCAGGAAGCCGGCTACGTTTGCACCCTTTACGTAATTTACGTAACCGTCTGGCTCTGTACCATACTTCACGCAGTTAGCGTGAATATCGTTCATGATGTCGTGGAGCTTAGCATCAACCTCCTCACGAGACCACTTCAGACGCTCTGAGTTCTGGCTCATCTCAAGACCTGATACTGCAACACCACCTGCGTTGGCTGCCTTACCTGGAGAGTAGAGAATCTTAGCATCCTGGAATACCTTGATAGCCTCTGGAGTAGAAGGCATGTTAGCACCCTCGCTTACTGCGATTACGCCGTTGGCGATGAGAGCCTTAGCTGCCTCCTCGTTGATTTCGTTCTGAGTAGCTGATGGGAGAGCGATGTCTGCCTTCTCAAACCAAGGCTTAGCACCTGCAACATATTTTACACCATACTTCTCTGCATACTCCTTGATACGGCCACGCTCTACGTTCTTGAGCTCCATGATGTAATCGAGCTTCTCGCGGTCGATTCCGTCTGGGTCGTAGATGTAACCGTCTGAATCTGAACATGTAACTGGCTTAGCACCCAACTGGAGCAACTTCTCCATAGTGTACTGGGCTACATTACCTGAACCTGAAACCAAAACTGTCTTGCCCTTGATGTCAATACCCTTGGTAGCGAGCATGTTGCAGAGGAAGTATACGTTACCGTAACCTGTAGCCTCAGGACGAATCAATGAACCGCCGAACTCCTGACCCTTACCGGTCAAGACGCCCTGGAACTGGTGTGTCAACTTCTTGTACATTCCGAAGAGGTAACCTACCTCACGGCCACCTACACCGATATCACCAGCTGGAACATCCTCGTCTGGACCCATGTGACGATAAAGTTCTGTCATGAAAGCCTGGCAGAAACGCATTACCTCGTTGTTGCTCTTGCCACGTGGAGAGAAGTCAGAACCACCCTTAGCACCACCCATTGGGAGAGTAGTAAGAGAGTTTTTGAATGTCTGCTCGAAAGCCAAGAACTTCAAAATACCCAAGTTTACTGACTTGTGGTAGCGAAGACCTCCCTTGTAAGGGCCAATCACGTTGTTGTGCTGAACGCGGTAACCCATGTTAGTCTGTACGTTGCCCTTATCATCTACCCAAGATACGCGGAACTGGATGATGCGGTCTGGAATGCAGAGACGCTCGATGAGGTTTGCCTTCTCAAACTCTGGGTGCTTGTTGTACTCTTCCTCGATAGTACCGAGAACCTGACTAACTGCCTGAATGTACTCAGGCTCGTTTGGGAATCTTCTTTGGAGATTCGCGATGACTTCTGATGCTTTCATAATCTTTAATCTTTTATTGAGTTTAAATTCTTATTTTTTATTTCTGGTTGCAAAGATACATGTTTTTCTCGAAAACACCAACAAAAAGAAAGAAAAAATGCAGAAAAAGTAGAAAAAAGTTATTTTTTAACATTCTTAACCTCGATTTGTAGCGCTTTTGTGTACGCACACCTTATTATATAAGAGACGTTTTTCGGGGTTTAAGCCTTTATCTCCGTTTTATGGAATCTTGCATTCTGACGACTTCTGTTTATCTATCCTGCGCCATAGGGCATAAATGAGCAGGATGATAGCGTAGAGACCGATTACCTGAGGCAGACTGATTCTTACGTTTTCGATGCTTGCTCCAGGCAGCATGCTGATCAGTTTTATGGCTGTATTCAAAAACTGGGTGATGCTGGTCAGGGCGCCTGATGTAAGGCTGATGAGTGGGGCGGCAACCGGTGCTATGGGCGCCCATAACGTGAGTGGGGAGAACAGGATTAATGCTGCCCCAAGATATAGGATGAGGGTTGCTGCGGGAATGGCGATGTAATTGGTGAGAAGTGAATAGCACGATATTCTGCCGAAGGTGTAGACGATGACCGGAAGGGTTCCTATCTGGGCTGCCAGTGAAACGCAAAGGAGTCCCCATGCCCAACGGATGAAACGGCTGCGGATGGGGAGGAGGGTGTAAAGGGGTGTGAAGAACAACAGAATGGAGGCTACGGCCAGGAACGAAAGCTGGAAACTCAACTCGAAAAGATAGAGCGGACTGATGAAGAGCATAAATATATAAGCTGAGGATAAAGTATTGAGCGGCAGACCGGTACGATGAAAAGCTAAGCTTAAGCTGTAGGCTGAAAGCATGATGGCTGCACGGACTGCACTTGCCGGCAATCCTATGAGAAAAACGTAGGTCCAGATGGAGATGAGGGACAGGATGATGGTGTAAACTGAGTACTTTCTGCCGCCTAGCAGAAAGATGAAAAGCTGGAAGATAATGCCTATATGAAGTCCGCTTACTGCCAGGATGTGACTGGCTCCGGAAATGGAGTAACTGTTTCGGGTGTTCGAGTCGAGTGCGCTCTTGTCGCCCAGCGCCATGGCTGCGATGACTGCATAGTCTTGCTGTTTTACGTGAAGGGAAACCAGTTTGCTTTCAATATTGCTTTTATAGCGTTCGGTATTGATTTTTGCCCGTGTGAGGTAAGGCAGTTCCTGCCAGTTTTTCAGTTGTGTAGAGGTTTGGGAATCAGCTATTTGCTTGCAGGTAAGAAAAGCCCCAAGGCTCAGAATGCATAAATGCATCATCACGCATTGGGAGTAGATGAGAAACTGGTGGCTCCTGCTGAAGTAAGCTTTTTTGCTTAAAAACTTAGTAAGGAAAAAGATGATGCTGCTAAGGGCGCATGAAATGATGGAGATGATGAGCCAGAAGCGCATATTGAAATCATCATAGCCCCATTTGGCTATGATGATTCCGATCGTCAGTGTGAGGCTGATGGTCATGAGCGGGGTGAGGGGTAGCGCTTTCATCATTCCTCTTTTCTTTTAAAAGATAATTTATTTCCTATTTCTTGAATCCGAAGATGCGCTTGATGAATTTCTTCACAGCATTTTCTTGCTTCTGTGGATTTACGATAGGGGTGTGCTTGCGTGCAGCCGACTTGTCGCCCTTTTTCTGGGCTACGCCTCTGCCACGGCCGTTGCTGCCTGGGCGAATATTGTTCTCGGTGCCTGGGCGCTGCTGGTTGCTGTTATTGCGGCGCTTCTGGCTGTTGCTGTTCTTTGGCTGCTCGCCTGGCTGGGCTGGCTTTCTGTTCTGCTGCTTTGCGTTCTGCTGCTTGTTACCCTGCTGAGGCTGCTGTTCGTTGCTGCGTGGTGCTTTTTCCTGACGCTCGTTTGGCTTGTTTGGCTTGCGCTTGTGAGAAGTCTGGTCGCGGTCTTTCTGTCGGCGGTTCTTGGCACTGTTCTTTCCGGCCTCGCCGTTTTTGCCGTTACCGCGTCTGTTGTTTCTTCCGTTTGCGCCTTTCTTCTTCGGCTTGTTAAGCTTGATGTATTCAGGACCTTCGCCGCATCCCTCAGGGAGAGGCATTTTGTCTACCACCTTCTCCAGGAACTTCTCTATCTGCTGGAACCAGTACTGGTCTTCTTCGCTCACGAAGGTGATGGCTCTACCATCGCGGTTGGCACGGGCAGTACGGCCGATGCGGTGAACGTAATCTTCTGTATCGTGAGGAACATCGTAATTGATGACCATCTCAATATCATCGATGTCGATTCCGCGCGCCACAATATCGGTAGCTACGAGAACATCATACTGTCCGCTCTTGAACTTGAACATCACATCATCGCGCTCAGCCTGTTCCAGGTCGCTGTGCATGGCTCCGCAGTTTACTCCAATCTGCTGGAGGGAAGCTGCGAGTTGCTTCACCTTGAATTTGCTGCCGCTGAAGACGATGACGCGTTTCAGGTCGCCCGCCTTGAAGATGTCCTTGATGATGGTCATCTTCTGGGTTTCGTAGCATACGTATGCTTCCTGCTTGATTTTCTCGGCTGGCTTGCTGACGGCAAGTTTGATTTCTACCGGATTCTTGAGCAAGGTCTTAGCCAGTTCTTCTATCTTCTCAGGCATGGTTGCCGAGAACATGATGGTCTGGCAGGTCTTTGGCAGTTTTGACGCGATGGTCTTGATGTCGTCAGAGAAACCCATGTCGAGCATGCGGTCGGCCTCGTCAAGAATGAAGAAACTTACCTTGCTGAGGTCTACATTGCCCAGAGAGATATGGGAGATGAGGCGGCCCGGGGTGGCGATGACTACATCGGCGCCCATGCGGAGGCTGCGCAACTCCTGATCGTAACGGTTGCCGTCGTTGCCGCCGTATACGGCTACGCTGCTCACGCCCTGCAGGTAGTAGCCGAAGCCTTGCATCGCCTGGTCTATCTGCTGGGCGAGCTCGCGGGTTGGTGACATGATGACGCAGTTGATGGCGTCTTTCGGATAACCGCCGTCATCGAGCTTGCTCAATACTGGCAGCAGATAGGCTGCGGTTTTGCCGGTTCCGGTCTGGGCTACACCCAAGACATCGTGACCTTCTAATATCTCTGGAATGCACTTTTCCTGTACTGGAGTGCATGTGTCGAAGCGCATGTCATATAATGCGTCGAGCACGTTGTCGTTTAAATCTAATTCGTCAAAATACATTCTTCTATAGTTTATAGTTTACAGTTTATAGTTTATAGGGGAGCATGGCTGCTATAAACTATAAACTCTTAATTATTAATTGATAATTACCTCGGTGCCTTGCGGTAGCAGAAGTAGGCTACGATGGCGAAGAGGAAGTTTGGAAGCCACGCTGCCAGAACAGACGGGAAGTTGGCCTGGATGGCGAAGGTGGCAGAAACCGTCTGCAGCATGATGTAGCCGAAACTCAGCGCAAGTCCAACGCCCAATGCTGCTCCCATGCCGCCCTTGCGCTTGCGGGCTGAGAGGGAGACGCCGATGATGGTGAGGATGAACGAAGCGAAGGAAGAGGCGATGCGCTTGTGGTATTCTACCTCGTACTGCACTACGTTGCCCGAACCGCGGTTAATCTGCTTGGAGATGTAATCGCGGAGCTCAGGACTGGTGAAGGTTTCCTGCTGACCCTTGGAATAGACCAGGTCGGTAGGTTCCATCATGATGATGGTGTCCTTCTGGGCTCCGCTCGTAATATGCTCCTTCATGCCCTGGAGCTTGCGGATTTTCCAGTTGCTCAGTTTCCAGTGATACTTGCTGTCGGAAATGGTGTCGTACTGGATGTCCATCGCTGTAAGGTGGCTTACGAGTTTCTTGTCCTGGAACTTGTCGAGACAGAATCCGTAGCCGCGTTTCATGCTGTTGTCGTAATGCTGCATATAGGCAATCACTCCCTTGTCTACCTGCAGCTGTACATTCTCGGCACTGGTATTCTTCTTCTTGTTCTTGTACATCGTCTCGAAGTTCTGCCTGATGACGGTTCCGTGGGGAATGACGTAGGCTGAAAGCCCGAAGGAGAGGGCTGAGAGCAGCACGCAGGTAATCATGTATGGGCGAAGGAGACGCTTGAAGGATACTCCCGACGCCAGGATGGCGATGATTTCGGAATTGCTTGCCATCTTGGTGGTGAAGAGAATGACCGCCACGAACACGAACAGCGCACTGAAGAGGTTGGCAAAATAGGGCACGAAGTTGGCGTAGTAATCGAAGATGATTGCGCGCGCCGGTGCATGGTGCTCTGTGAATTTTGACAGGTTCTCGTTGAAGTCGAAGACGATGGCGATGGAGATGATTAGGGCGATGGAGAAGAAATAGTAGCCCAGAAACTTCTTGATAATGTACCAGTCGAGCTTCTTGATGTACCTGAACGGGTTGAGAAACCTGAATATGCGCAGGAACCGGAGCTTGTGAGCCAGCCAGCGCACAGCCCTGATGAGCCACCCGAACTTGCGGGAAGCCCATCGGCCGGTGCGGTAGAGCCGGCGGTGTTTTCTTATTTTCTTAAAATCTTTCATGATGCTTGCTTACTTAAATTCTTCGGCCAAGCTGGTCGATGATGGAATTCTTCCATGCCACGAAATCGCCCTGCTCGATATGATGGCGGGCATCGGTCACGAGGCGCAGATAGAAAGAGAGGTTGTGGATGCTGGCTATCTGCATCGCCAGCAGCTCCTGGGCCTTGAAGAGGTGGTGGAGGTAGGCCTTCGTGGTTACGAGGTCGATGTCGCAGCCGTCTGGATCTACCGGACTGAAGTCTTTCTCCCACTTCTTGTTGCGCATGTTCATCGTGCCCTGATAGGTGAAGAGCATGGCGTTGCGGCCGTTGCGGGTCGGCATTACGCAGTCGAACATGTCTACGCCGCGCTCGATGGCTTCGAGGATGTTCTGCGGGGTTCCTACGCCCATCAGATATCTCGGCTTGTCTTTCGGCAGGATTTCGTTCACTACTTCTATCATCTCATACATCACCTCGGTAGGCTCTCCTACGGCAAGTCCGCCGATGGCATTTCCGTCGGCTCCCTTGTCGGCAATGTATTTGGCTGCTTCGCGGCGCAGTTCCGGGAAGGTGCAGCCCTGAACGATAGGGAAGAGACTCTGCTGATAGCCGTAGAGGGGCTCGGTTTCGTTGAACCGCTTGATGCAGCGGTCTAGCCAGCGCTGGGTGAGCATGAGGCTGTTCTTGGCGTACTGGTAATCGCTCTGTCCCGGTGGACATTCATCGAAGGCCATCATGATGTCGGCTCCGATGATGCGCTCGGTGTCCATTACATTCTCCGGTGTGAAGAAGTGCTTGCTGCCGTCGATGTGGGAGCGGAACTCGCAGCCTTCTTCCTTGAGCTTGCGGATGCCGGTGAGCGAGAAGACCTGGAAACCGCCGCTGTCGGTGAGGATAGGACGGTCCCAGCCGTTGAACTTGTGCAATCCGCCTGCTGCCCTGATGACGTCAAGACCTGGGCGCAGGTAGAGGTGATAGGTGTTTCCGAGGATAATCTGTGCCATGACCTGCTTCTTGAGTTCCTCGAAGTGGACGCCCTTCACGCTTCCTACGGTTCCTACGGGCATGAAGATTGGGGTCTTGATCTGTCCGTGGTCGGTGGTGATGATGCCTGTACGCGCATCGCTTGCTTTATCTGTTACTTGTAATTCAAATTTCATTTCTATTCTTTTTTATCATTTTCCTCAATGCTGAAGTCTGTAGGTTTTTTCACCTTCTCGTCGGTCAGCGCGAACTGCCAGACGTCAGCCACATTCTCTACATAGTGGAAGTCTACGCCCTTGAGATATTTCTCCGGTATTTCCTCTACGTTCTTCTGGTTCTCCCTGCACATCACGATGTGCTTGATTCCTGCCCGCTTGGCTGCCAGAATCTTCTCCTTGATTCCGCCTACCGGGAGCACTTTGCCGCGGAGGGTTATCTCGCCGGTCATGGCTGTGTTGGCACGCACCTTGCGCTGGGTGATGGCTGAGGCGATGCTGGTGGCGATGGTGATTCCGGCAGAAGGACCGTCTTTCGGGGTAGCTCCCTCAGGCACGTGGATGTGGATGTTCCATTGCTCGAAGATGCGGTAGTCTACCTGGAGCAGGTCGATGTGCGACTTGACGTATTCCAGTGCGATAATGGCTGATTCCTTCATCACGTCGCCCAGATTTCCGGTCAGGGTGAGCTTGCCTGCCTTGCCCTTGCTGAGCGAGGTTTCGATGTAGAGGATTTCGCCGCCCACTGAGGTCCAGGCTAGTCCGGTTACCACTCCTGCATAGTCGTTGCCCTGGTAGATGTCGCGGTTGAACGGCGGATTGCCCAGCAGGTCTTTTACTTCGGCAGGGGTGATGGTGTAGTTCTTCAGCTCCTGGTTGCAGGCAAGTTTGTAAGCCATCTTGCGCAGACTCTTGTCAATCTGCTTCTTCAGCTGTCTTACGCCGCTCTCCCGGGTGTAGTGCTCGATGATGAACTCGAGGGCATTCTTGTTGAAACTTACCTTTGGCGAAACCTTGTCGAGTCCGGTGCTTTCCAGCTCTTCCGGTACGAGGTGGCGCTTGGCAATCTCTGTCTTCTCTTCGGTGATGTAGCCGCCTACTTCTATCAGCTCCATACGGTCGAGGAGCGGACGCGGAATGACGCTCAGGTCATTGGCTGTGGCGATGAAGAGTACCTTGGAGAGGTCGTAATCCATATCGAGATAATTGTCGTGGAAGGCATTGTTCTGTTCCGGGTCCAGCACTTCGAGCAGGGCTGATGCTGGGTCGCCGTTGAAATTGCTCTGCGCCACCTTGTCAATCTCGTCGAGGATGAAGACCGGATTGCTGCTGCCTGCCTTCAGCATGTTCTTGATGATGCGGCCCGGCATGGCTCCCACATAGGTGCGGCGGTGACCGCGGATTTCGGCTTCATCGTGCAGACCGCCCAGCGACATGCGTACATACTTGCGCTTCATGGCTGCTGCGATGCTCTTGCCCAGACTGGTCTTTCCTACGCCCGGAGGACCGTAGAGGCAGAGGATAGGACTCTTGCCGCCGCCGTTCAGTGCTCTTACGGCGAGGAATTCCAGGATGCGTTCCTTCACATTCTCCATGCCGTAGTGGTCGTGGTTCAGAATGCGCTTGGCACGGGTCAGACTGAGGTCGTCCTGGGTGTAGGAGTTCCAAGGCAAATCTACCATGGTCTGCAGGAATCCTATCTGTATCGAATAGTCAGGACTCTGCGGGTTCAGGGTGTCGAGCTTGGCAATTTCTTTCTTGAAGATTTTGGCAGTTTCCTCGCTCCAGTTCTTCTTTTTCGCCTTCTCCAGAATCTCCTTCTTCTCCGGACTGGCGTTGCCTTCTCCCAGTTCTTCCCTGATGTTCTTGATCTGCTGCTTGAGGAAGTATTCCTTCTGCTGTTCATCGAGGTCGTAGTGGGTTTTGTTCTCAATCTCAGTCTGGATGCGTAGCAGATGGCGCACCTTGTTCAGGGATCTGATGGCAAGCATGATGCGCTCGCTGAGATTTTCCTCTTTCAGCATCTTGATTTTATCCTCGATGGAGAAAGGGAGGAGGGAGCACATGAAGTTGCACTGCATATGAATGCTCGAGAGTTCGTTGATGGCCTGGATGGCCTCATCAGTATAGTTGGCGTTTGATTTGATATAGTCTGTCGCTTCGTAATGGAAGTTCTCGTAGAGCATTCTGAAGAGTTCATCGTTGTTCTCGTCAGGCCATTTCTCCGGAAGACTTTTTACGTCAATTACTGTGTAAGGTTCTTTTTGAACGAGATGTTTCATCTGACATCTGCCCAGACCCTGGATGATGATGCTCATCTGCTCTGTGCCAGGCATCTTGATCACCTTGATGAGTTTGGCGAAGACACCTACAGGGTAGAGGTCTTCTTCGTAGGGCGATTCTGTATCTTTGTTCTTCTGGCAGAATACGCAGAATATGGTGTCTGGTTTCTTTTCCAGCATCCGGACGAGATTCAGACTTTCCTTTCTGCCCACAACGATAGGGGTCATGTTGGTAGGGAAAACTACAATATCTCGCATGCAGAGGGTAGGGTACAAACCTTCTTCCTGGTCTTCGATCAGGGTTTTCGGGTCGCCCTCGTAATCTGCAATCATTTGTATTCGGGTACTTGTTCTTCTATTATCCATTTTGTTATGATTTCTATTTTCCGTGCAAAGGTACTCATTTTTTATGAAATATCGTGGAAGATGATAGATTATTTAATAATAAAATTGCTTTTTCTATATATTAGTACCCGTTTTTATAGATGTAAGTAGCTGCTTTTGCAGGTGGAAGTGGCAATTTCTGCTGTTTGCGATAAAATAAATCGGCGGCGCATTCGTTTTCTTCTGTAAAGAGACAGAAGAATTTATGGGTAATTTTCGATTTAAACAGTTTGAGATAGAGCAAGACCGTTGTGCCATGAAAGTGGGAACTGACGGCGTTTTGCTGGGTGCATGGGCGCAAGGTGGCAGGCGGATTCTGGACATCGGTTCCGGAACGGGACTGATTTCGCTCATGATGGCGCAGCGTTTTCCTGAAGCTGAGGTCGTAGGGATTGATATGGATGCTGATGCCTGCGGACAGGCGAGGGAGAATGTGATGGCAAGTCCGTTTCGCGACAGGGTGGAAATAGAATGCTGCAGACTGCAGGATTTCGGGGGAACTTCGGAAGCTGCTGAGGCTTTGGAAACTGCTGAAGATTTGAAGTCTGCCGGTGTTTTTGATGCGATAGTGAGCAATCCTCCGTTCTTTGTAGATAGCTTGAAAAATCCGGACAGTAAGAGGACGATGGCGAGACATACGGACAGTCTTCCGTTCCGCGATTTGTTTGCGGGTGTAAAACGGCTGCTTTCTGATGACGGTATTTTCTCTGCAATTGTTCCCGTAGAAGTAGTGGAGCAGTTTGTTGCAGAGTCTTGTATATTAGGTTTTTATCTTATACGGAAGTGTGGTGTGAAGACGGTAGAGCGCAAGCAGCCAAAGCGCTTTATGCTGAGTTTTGCCAAGCATCGCATTTCGCCTTATGAAGAGCATGTTGAAACGATGATGGATTCGCAGGGAAACCGCTCGGAATGGTATAGGAAAATAACGGAAGAATTCTATCTTAGTGAGTAGTGATTAGTGATCACTACTCACTACTTAAAGGTTCAGCTTCTTCTGTACCAGTTTGCTGATAGCTTCTACTCTTTTGCTCTGGCGCTGGATGTCTTTATGAATATCATCGCGCACGGCATTGATGTCGTTGAAGAAATCGGCAAAGGCAGACTGAATCATGTTCGGCTTGCGGTCGTTCTTGTTGGCAAATGGGTTCACCACCATCTTGATTCCTTTTTCTTCCAGATGGACATCAATCTCTTCACCCGTCATCACAGGGTCGCCATCATAATGGATTACGCCTGGCTGACTGCGGGTGATATGGAGCTTCTTGCAGCGGAACGACTTGATCTTCGAGTTCTTGTCCAGCGTCTTGTTGAACATGTCGAAACTTACCTGAGGCGCCTCGATTACATCGAATGGTTCCATGATGACAACATCCATCAAACCGTCGCTCATGGATGCTTGAGGGGCAATATAGGCATTGTTGCCATACTGAGATGCGTTGGCACAGGAAATGAGGAACGCCTTATACTGCTTGGTGCCCGTCTCGTCCTCCAGCGTGTAAGTCTCAGGCTTATACTTCAATCCCTCGCGCAGGATATTTTCAGCATAAGTGATAGGACCACGCTTGCCGCTCTCGGCAAACTTCATGCTGACGAAAGCGTCAAAGCCCATGCCGCAGGTGCAGAAGAACGGGTGGTCGTTGATGACACCATAATCCAGATCTCTAATCTGGCATTGGTTGATGACCTCTATGCATTTCTTCAGGTTCATCGGGAGCAGCAGATGTCTTGCCAGTCCGTTGCCCGAACCGCAAGGCAGAATGCCGAGGGCAGTATCGGAGTGAACCAGTGAGCGGGCCACCTCGTTGACGGTTCCGTCACCGCCAACCGCCACAACCACATCTACATGGTTGTTCTTCGCTTCGGTAGCAATTTCCGAAGCGTGCCCAGCTCTTTCAGTCATTCTTATCTCGTACTCAAAAAGTTCTTTGTCCAAAACAGAATCTATCAGACTGGGAACTGCCGCCTTGCTGGCTGTTCCTGAAATCGGATTCATGATGAAAAGTATCTTTTTCTTCATTATATAGTCAAGAGTTTGTAAAATTTAGGCTGCAAAAGTAATAAAAATACCCAAAATAACAAGAAATATCGATTAAAAAAACTATAAAAGTAAACTTTCTTATAAAAAAAGCCATTTATTGAGTTCTTTTTTGTATCTTTGCACCCTGAAACTTAGAAAAATATAAAAAAAGATAATAAAGTACACCTATTAATAATGGGACAATTACAAGAAAGATACAAGAATTATCGTGAACCTCAGAAGTATATGGCTGCCGGTGTGTATCCATATTTCCGCGAGATCACAAGTAAGCAGATGACAGAGGTAACCGACATCGATGGTCATAAAATCCTGATGTTCGGTTCTAATGCTTATCAAGGTTTGACTAACGACCAGCGTGTTATTGATGCAGCAAAGGCTGCGCTCGACAAGTATGGTTCTGGTTGTGCAGGAAGCCGTTTCCTCAATGGTACGCTCGATTTGCACGTGCAGCTCGAAAAGGAGCTTGCTGAGTTTGTGGGCAAGGATGAAACTTTGTGTTTCTCTACAGGATTCTCTGTTAACCAGGGTGTCTTGGCTTGCGTAGTAGGTCGTAACGACTATGTTATCTGCGATGACCGCGACCACGCAAGTATCGTAGATGGCCGCCGTCTCTCATTCGCTACCCAGCTCCACTACAAGCACAACGATATGGAAGATTTGGAGCGCGTGCTCTCTAAGCTCCCTGAGGAGGCTATCAAGCTCATCGTTGTTGACGGTGTGTTCTCTATGGAGGGCGACCTGGCTAACTTGCCTGAGATTGTAAAACTCAAGCATAAGTACAACTGCTCTATCATGGTAGACGAGGCTCATGGTCTTGGCGTATTCGGCAAGCAGGGTCGTGGTGTCTGCGACCACTTCGGTCTGACCGATGAGGTAGACCTCATCATGGGTACATTCTCTAAGAGTCTGGCTTCTATCGGCGGTTTCATCGCATCAGACAAGGATACGATCAACTTCCTCCGTCACAACTGCCGTACTTATATCTTCAGCGCATCTAACACTCCAGCTGCCACAGCAGCAGCTCTCGAGGCTCTCCACATTATTCAGAATGAGCCAGAGCGTTTCGAGAATCTCTGGGATGTAACCAACTATGCCTTGAAGCGTTTCCGCGAGGAAGGTTTCGAGATTGGCGAGACAGAGAGTCCTATCATTCCTCTCTACGTACGCGATGCTGAGAAGACATTCGTTGTTACCAAGATGGCTTACGATGCAGGTGTGTTCATCAACCCTGTTATTCCTCCAGCTTGTGCTCCTCAGGATACATTGGTACGTTTCGCACTCATGGCTACTCATACAAGAGAGCAGGTTGAGCAGGCTGTCCAGATCTTGAAGAAGATTTTCGTAGAAGAGGGAATCATCAAGTAAAATCAGATTTCTGATTTAAAAGTTCAGCAAGTATTGTTGCGGTTCTTTGCCGCTACTATATATAACAGAACTTTTGCATGTGGTTCAAGTACGGGCTGAAGGCCCAAAAGCTCCTAGCCCAGGGCATCGCCCTGGGTATAATGGCAATCAGCAAGGCGCCCTGTAAGGGCAAAAGCTTTATGTTTTGCCTGGAGTTTTAAAGCTTTTGCCCTTACAGGGCGATAGGCTAGCGCCCGTAATACCCGAAAGTGTAAAATGAACTGTGTCAAGGCTGTTAGATAAAGTTCGAAGATAGATACAATTTGCTGTGGATTTGTTATATTTAAACCGATAAATCGAAATTTAGCATGAAACTGATAAAAATACAGTCAAGCAAAGACCCGCTGATAGCGCAAGTTCCAGAGCTCTACGAGTCTGCTTTTTCCGAAGCGGAGAGAACTGACACTGAACGTTTCCTGTGGATGATAGACCACTGCCAGGAAATGTCTTTTTATGCCATCACTGAAGATGACGACTTCTGCGGTATGGCTGTAGTATTTGAATTAGGCATATGTCGTTATCTCCTGTATTTGGCTACGCTTGACATCCACCGTAACAAGGGTTTGGGCGCATTGACGCTGAAACTCCTGAGGGAAGAGACCAATTTGCCGATAATCGGGGAAGTGGAGCCTCCAACTGATGACATCACACGCCGACGCATCGCCTTCTACGAGCGTAACGGTTTTCATGTTGAGTTGGAGGATCCCAGAATCCTGAATGACGCACACCTCGACCCCTCCTGTGTCCTTATGCTTATCAGTACCCACCCTCTTTCCGATGCCGACGAATGCCAGCGCAGAGTGGTAGACACGGTATACAAGCCTATGCAGGCAGAGGAGGTATAACTCTGAACCATCATAAATTCGAATTTTATGGTAACTTGTTTTGATGTATGTGAGATTCTTGAAATGCTGTCTGAAGCATCTGTAAAGGTGTTTCTAGACGGCGGTTGGGGTGTCGATGCACTTATAGGCAGGGAAACAAGAACACATAACGACATCGATCTGTTCGTAGAGAAGAAAGACTACTGTATAACCATATCCGTGATTACAGGGAAGGGATACAGAGAAGTTATAATGGACTATACGACCGACAGCCATACTGTCTGGAAAGATGACAACGGAAGAATAATCGATATGCATTGTTTCGAATATGTAGAAGATGGAATCCTATATGACGGATACATTTTTCCAAGCGAAACTTTCTCAGGTAAAGGAAATATCGGGAATATTGAGGTGTCCTGCATAAACCCGGAGGCACAGGTACAGTTTCATCTTGGATATGAATATGATGAAAATGATGTCCATGACGTCCTGTTATTATGCAGAACTTTCAATCTTGAGATACCGGAGCAATATAAATCTCACATCTGATTCAATATGCTATGATTACTGATAGTTATGATATTGAAACTGAACCAATGATCAATCTGTTTGATTTCTACGGCAGACGTGGAGATTTTGCAGATATATGCCTGATAATATTCTCGAAGGAGATTCATCGGCATTTACTTGATTCCTACGAATCTGAAATTATTGCAACTATGCCGGCTTGCAATGGCGACACGCATATCTATAAAACAACTTATAAAGGAGTTACGATAACTTTCTACCTGTCAGGAATAGGTTCAGCAGTAGCATCCTCTCAATGTTATCTTGCAAGCTGGCTAACTGGAGCATCAAAGTTCATTATGTTCGGTTCCTGTGGCAGTCTTGACCGTACAACCACACAAGGTAGATTTATCATACCGACACAAAGTTACAGAGGGGACGGGTGTTCATATTATTTTGCAGCACCATCCGACTATATTGATATAGCCGCAAGCAAGGAACTTTCCATAATTTTCGACAAATTATCTGTACCATATATTACAGGTAAAATATGGACGACAGATTCGATGGTCAGAGAAACAAAAGGACTTGTACGCAAACGTATGGAAGAAGGGTGCATCGCTGTAGAAATGGAATTGGCTGGAGTTCAATCTGTGTGCGACTTCTACAATTTGAAGTTGTATGCTTTTTTTGAAACAGGTGACATTTTGGATACAAATGGATATGAAGCCAAAGGCTTGAACAATGCCAACCATAGTTTAAACAAACTTTATATTGCTTTAGAAACGGCAACCTACATCTGAAGTATATCAGAATTGTAAATTCCCATTTAGTTAACAGCCTTGACACAGTTCAGCTGACGCCCCCGTAATACCCCAGGGCGATGCCCTGGGCTAGGAGTTTCTGCCCTTTCAGGGCGTGTGGTGCAAAACTTGCGAAAGTTCTATAAATATAATAAGGTATAAGGGCAATTCCGGATAGGGGTTGCCCTTATTTTTTGCCTGTTTCCCAGCCATTTTGCATTAAAATGCATATTTTTTTGAAAAAAGTTAGGGAAAAATTTGGTGGAATCGAAAAAATGTAGTACCTTTGCACTCGCAATTCAGAAATGATGCTTAAAGCAATGCTTAAGAGGTGTCGTAGAGATGAGTAAGCGGGGTGTAGCGCAGCCCGGTAGCGCTCCTGTTTTGGGAACAGGTGGTCGCAGGTTCGAATCCTGTCGCCCCGACTCTATTTTTCTCTCACACAAACCTTTAGCAAAGCACAAGCGGGGTGTAGCGCAGCCCGGTAGCGCTCCTGTTTTGGGAACAGGTGGTCGCAGGTTCGAATCCTGTCGCCCCGACACAAGAAAGCTAAGAAGAGTCAAATCTTCTTAGCTTTTTTGCTATATAAAACTCCCGCCCTGGATGGGCTGGAGGGGGATAACGGAACTGAGTAATTATTATATACGTTTTAATTTTATAGAATCATGATTATAACGATAGCGCGCCAGTGTGGATGTGGCGCTATTCGCGTGGGCAAGCTGCTCGCCGAAAAGTATGGTATTCCTTTTTATACCCGTAAAAATATGATGGAAATGGCTGAACAGAGAGGAGTGCTCGACGAGATGGAGGCTTTCTTCGATGAGCGGCCGGTAGATGAACTGCTCTTCTCGATGTCGTCGCTTGGCGAAACGCAGAGGGCGCTGACAGAAAAACCGCTCCATACACTTGCCGATATGATAGGCGATGAAGACTGTATCATCATTGGCCGTTGCGGAAACTATATCTTCCGCGAGCGCAAAGACCTGATTTCTGTTTTCCTGAGCGGCAATCTGGAGGCTCGCATCAAGGAGATTCAGGAGGAGAAGGGCTTTTCGTATGAGGAAGCTGAGGAGTTTGTAGAGCACACCGAGGATTGCAGAGTGGCTTATCATAAGTATTATACAGGCCTTACCTGGGGAAATGCCGATGATTACGACATCTGCCTGGATACTGTGCGCCTGGGCGTAGAAGAGACGGCAAGCCTCATTGAGCAGTACGTTAGCTTGATTTAGATTCAAAGGTTCAAAGTTCCAAGGTTTAAAGTAATTCAACATGAAGTTTTTAATTCAATTTTTGATAATCATAGCTTTCTCCTTTGCGGGGGAATTGCTTCATTTTTTGCTGCCATTGCCTATTCCGGCAAGCATCTATGGCATCATCCTGCTCTTCCTTGCGCTGGAAACAAAACTGATCAAGGTGAAGCATATCCGCGAAACCAGCAGTTTCCTCATTGCCATCATGCCCGTGATGTTTATTCCGGCTGCCGTAGGACTCATTGATTCTTATCAGGATATCGGCAATGCATGGTTTCAGTATATCGTAGTTACGGTGGTCAGCACCTTCGTCGTGATGGGTGCTTCGGGCTGGATTACGCAGTTGGTAATCAGAAAAGGAAAGGAGGCGAAGAAATGAACCAGTTGTTCCAGGATTCTGTCTTCTTCGGCGTTCTCATCAGTCTGGCAGCCTACGGCATAGGCATGCTGCTGAAGCTGAAGACGGGATGGTCGCTGATGAACCCGCTGCTCATCTCCATCATCCTCGTCATCATCACGCTCCTGCTGACTGGCGTAGATTACAAGACCTATTCGGCAGGCGCCAACAGCATCAGCTATCTGCTCACACCAGCCACCATCTGTCTGGCTGTGCCACTTTATCAGCAGGTTGAGCTTCTGAAGAAGAATTATCGGGCTGTGCTGATCGGCATTGTTTCGGGCGTGCTGGCGAGTCTCTGCTCCGTGCTCATTCTCGCCCTCATCTTCCATTTCGACCATGCGTCCTACGTTACCTTCCTGCCTAAGAGCATCACTACCGCCATCGGTATCGGCGTTTCTGAGGAGTTGGGTGGTCATGTTTCGGTTTCGGTGGTCGTCATCATCGTAACAGGTGTGCTGGGCAACATCTTTGCCGAGAAATTCCTGAAGCTTCTCTCCATCAAAGAGCCTATTGCCAAAGGTATCGCCATCGGCTGTTCTGCCCATGCGCTGGGTACGGCAAAGGCGATGGAAATGGGTACCATAGAGGGAGCCATGAGCAGTCTGAGCATCGTGGTTTGCGGTGTGCTGACGGTTGTAGGATCATCCATCTTTGCTCTGTTTATGTAGAGGCAGATACAATAATATTTCCCTTTTTCCGTTTTTATAGATATGAAACGGAAAAAGGGATTTTTGTATATAATGGGTGTAGGGATGGCGATGAGCGCCCTGCTTGCCAGTTGTGCCGACGATGAGAGTTTCTCAACGTCGAGGGGAGATGTGCTCTCGTTTTCGGTAGATACGCTGAAGATGGACACCACCTTCTCGAATGTGCCTACGCCTACCCGAAGCTTCTGGGTTTACAACCGTACGGGCAAGGCTCTGCGCTGCCAGTCGGTGCGGCTGGAAAACGGTAACCAGAAGGGCTACCGGGTGAATGTTGACGGCTCTTATTTGGGCAGCGAAGTGGGATTCCAGACGCAGAATGTGGAGATCAGGAAGGGTGACAGCATACGTGTGTTTGTAGAACTGACTTCGGCGATGCAGAACAGCAAAGAGCCGCAGCTGGTGAGCGACAACCTGGTGTTTGCGCTGGAAAGTGGCGTGGAGCAGAAGGTGAACCTGAGGGCGTTTTCATGGGATGCGATGAAACTCAATTCGCTCGAGGTGAAGCAGGACCAGCTGCTGGAGAGTACGCTGCCGGTAGTGGTTTATGGCGGCATCAGGGTTGATTCGGCGGCTACGCTGACCATTGCTCCGGGCACCCAACTCTATTTCCACGAGAATGCGGGTTTGCAGGTGTTCGGTTCGCTGAAGATTGAGGGCGAAAAGGACAGGGAAGTGGTGATGCGGGGCGACCGACTGGACCACATGTTCGATTATCTGCCTTATGACCGCACACCGGGACAATGGCAGGGCATCAGACTGATGTCTTCGGCTCATGACTGCAGGATTTCGTTTGCTGATATTCATAGTGCCTACGATGCTGTGATGATAGAAGCGGGCGATGCTACGAAGCAGAAACTGCTCATCGAGAATGCCACGATTCATAACAGTCAGGGCTACGGTGTGAGGATTGATTCTGCCAAGGTGCAGGTTTATAATTCGCAGATAACCAATTGCTTAAACCATCCGCTCTATGTTGAGGGTGGCGATGTTGAGGTAAACGGCTGCACCATAGCCCAGTTCTATCCGTTTGACGGGCGCCGCGAGTCTGCCATCGGTTTTGCCTCTCCGCTGCCTCGTTTTGAGGTGAGAAATTCGCTCGTAACGGGCTATCATGATGATGAGGTGGTCTGGGAGGCTCCGAAAGAGGAGGATGCCTTCAATTTCCTCTTCGACCATTGTGTGTTGCGCACGGAGAAGCTGGAGACGGACGACAGTCTGAAGTTCACCCATGTGGTTTATGAGGACATCAAGGATAAGACGGTGTTTGCCGAGAAGCATTTCCGCCTTTTCGACACAGATAATCTGAAGTATGATTTCCATCTGAGCAAGGAGTCGGCAGCAATAGGAAAGGCAGCTGCCGAAACCCTGCCTGCAACCGACCGTGATGGTTTGCCGAGAAAGAAAGAGCAGCCTGCCGCAGGATGCTTTGAATATAGGGAGGAATAATGAGTATAAGGAGGAATAAGAAGAAAGCCCTACAGGAAAGTCTGCATGATGCAAACTTCCTGTAGGGCTTTTTCTTATATCCTGAGCCCTTTTTAGAGGTGGGCTCTGTAATCTTATTCCTTCATGTTCGAATCTACGAAGCTGAAGGGGAGAAGGTCTTTGATGCTGTCGAAGCAGTAGGTGCCGTTCTCGCCATAGAGCAGGATGCGTACGGGGCGCTGGTAGCGGTCTTCCATCTCCAGTATCACCTGGCGGCAGGCTCCGCATGGCGAGATAGGCGACTTGAGGAAACCATTTCCGTTTCTCGCTGCTATGGCGAGCGTCAGGATAGGCTGGTCGGGATAGTTGCTCTGGGCACCGAAGATGGCGCTGCGCTCGGCACAGAGTCCCGACGGGAAGGCGGCGTTCTCCTGGTTGGCTCCAATCACTATTCTGCCGTCGCCCAGCAGCAGGGCTGCTCCCACATAGAAGTGGCTGTAGTTAGCATACGCATTGCTGGTGGCAGCCTTCGCCCTGTTAACGAGCTCCTGCTCCTGCTGGCTCAACTCTGAGAGCTGAGCCACCATGTATCTGATGTTTAGGTTTTGCTCTTTCATAGATATAATGTTTTTATGATTTCTTTATTTCGTGTAGAAGTCGATGAGGTCCTGCAGCGCCTTCTTGCATACTGCACAGAATTCCGGCGTTTCGTTGATGCGCATACGGCAGTCCTGCACACCGCGGTAAACGCCCTTCAAGCTGTATCCGGCACCTTCGAAGACACCCACCTTGCTCACCGCCTCCTTCTCTTTCTTTGAGAGCGGAGTAGGAATCTTGGTCTTCTTGTCTATCATGTTCTCCCATTTTCCGTGGAAATCGGCAAGGGTAGTGATGTTCTTCTCCCAAGGCTCTACATCGTGAGGATACATCGGTATCTGCTCCTGCTCGTAGGCGTATTCATCGGCAAGTCCGGCAAAGGAATGGCCAAACTCATGCACCACTACCGGCTTGAACCATTTCTGGTGGCAGGTAGTGAGATTGTATGAATTGAGGATGCCGCCACCGCCATACTTATCCGAATTTACCAGCACGATGATGTGCTCGTAAGGGGTACCTGCCAGCCAGTTGTGCAGGTCTTTGAGATGCAGGGTGGTAAGGTAGCGGTCGCTGTAGAAGGTGTCGAAATGAGAGCTGAGGGCGGTCTCGTGCCAGATGCCCTGGGCTGGGATGCTAGGTCCGCTCTGCTTGGATGGCGATTTTACGGCTACGATGTTGAAGCGGTCTCTCATGCTCTTGAAGGGTTCGTGGGCGAAGATGGCCTCTGTAGCTTCCTGCGCATCTTTCAGGAAGACAGGCATCTCTGCATCGGTATAGCCTTCAGCCACGTATGCGATGTGGATGCATCGGGTGGTGTCGGCAGCCTGCTGCAGGGTGACGTATGGTGTAGGCTTGTTGCCTTTCTGATGAATCAGAATGTCTTTCGGCGCTACCTGGTGGGTGAGCGTGGTGGTTATCTCGCGGCGGTTGTTGCGCAGGTCGAGGGTGATGTCTACGGTATCTTTCGGCATCGGAACGAGGAATACGTTCTCGAAACTCTGCGTGTTCTTCTCTGCCTCTGGATAGGAGAGCCATTCCTGGAAGAGGGTGGAGAAGGAGTTGCGGTAGATGATTTTGCCCGAGCGGTGGTCGCGTACGGTTATCTGTCCGTTGCCCTCTACCGGGAGTTCGGCCAGTCGCTGCCGTTTGCCGTACCAGCGTGGCATTACGTTGAGTTCGTCTACTGCTATCATCTGCTGCTTCTGGTTGCCGGCAAAGGTATAGTCTACCCGCAGCGTCTTGTCTGTGAAATAGTCGTCAAAGTTTTGCGCTTTTATTGTGCCGGGCGCCATCAGCATCGCCATGGTGGCGAGGGATAATATCATTCTCTTCATTGTATTTTCATTTAAAATTCACATTCACATTCACATTTCTCATCGAATCACCAAGTGACCGAATCACTAATCACTTATCTCACCCTCAGTCTTGTTCCTACGCTTACCGGGATGTTAGGGTCGAGATGGTTCATCTTGTAGAGTTTCTCCAGTCGGATGCCATACTTCTGCGAGATGGTGTACATGCTTTCGCCCGGCTGTATCACGTGAGGGCGCTTCTTATACTGCTTAGGTGCCTTGGAGCGTTTCTTTTTCAGATAGATGATGTCGCCCTTGTGCAGCACGGCGTGCTTGTTGCGCTCGTTGTAGCGAGCCAGTTTGCGCCAGCTGATGCCCACCTCCTTGCCTATGCTCTTGAAGGTGTCGCCTTCGCGGGCATAGAGATAGTAATTCTTGTTGAAGATATGGATAGGGTGCAGCAATCCTTCGGCGTTTACAGGCTGGTCGGTACCGCTGTGGGTAGCCATGAAGCGGTCGTAGCGCTTGGCCTTGTCATACTGGTTGAGCTTGTAGAGCTCTATAATCTGTATCAGCTTGCTGGCATACTGCGGGTTGGTGGCGTAGCCGCAGGCTTTCAGTCCGCGAGCCCATCCCTTGTAGTCGTGCTGCGAGAGTTCGAAGAGGCGTGCGTAGCGTGGCTGGCGCGCCAGAAACTTGCTGTGGTCTTCGTAGCTGTCTCTTGCGTCCTGGTATACGCGGAAGCATTCGCCCCGGGCATCATCGTCGTGGTACTGGGTTGGGCCCGTCCAGTTGTGACATTTTATGCCGAAGTGGTTGTTGCCCTGGCGTACGAGGACGCTCCTTCCTGCCGCACTCTCAAACAGTCCCTGTGCTAGGGTGATGCTGGCTGGAATGCGGTAACGGAGCATCTGCTCGATGGCAAGATCCTTATACTGATTGATATATGTCTGATAGGACTGGTTCCACTTCAGCTGTGCGCCCATCGGGAGGCAGCAGAGCAGAGCGAGCCCTAAAATATTTGCTTTTAGATGATTCATTCTGCAAAAATATAAAAAAAAACGGATAAATCGCGGTTTATTACAAAATTTTTAATATCTTTGCACAAAATATGACATACAAATGCAGGGGCTATCTGTCTTTTCTGAGAGAAACTGACTTGTTTTGTAGAAATAATGATTTTAATAATGAAAACTCGTACAAAAGTAATTATAGCTATCGGCTCTAACAGAAATCAGGAGGAGAATGTGTTGAAGGCGCATGAACATCTGAGTTGTATGTTCAAGAACAGCCTTTTCGGTCCGCGCATGTGGACTGAGCCTATCGGACTGGAGAATTCAGACAAGTTTCTGAATCAGGTGATGTTGGGGGAGACCATCTGCTCTAAGAAGTCTGTGCTTGCCGCGCTGCGGAGTGTGGAGCAGAGATGCGGACGCAGAATCCGTGGTCCTTATCGTAAGGTAGATGTTCCGCTGGATCTCGACCTTCTGCTCTATGGCGATGAGAAATTGCACGAGAGCGAGTGGGAGCGTGATTATATTCAGAGTTCTATCAGCTACCTCGAAGAGAAGGATGCTAAGAGGGATAGGAAATATTTAAGATAAGAAAATCTGTGTATTCCGTGCATGAAAAAATAAACGGGAAACCCGAATCTGGTATGTAGATTTACAATACCGGATTCGGGTTTTCTGTTGTAAGATTGAGCTCTATCACTCTTCCTTCTTTCAGCGACTTCTGCACGTTGATGATGCGCTGGTTGCTGCTGCCCCTGAAGAAGAGGTCTTCATCGCGCAATGCTTGTACGAAGGGACCGTCTACCAATACATCGATTTGGCGGAGGAGTTCCAGCTGCTCGGGATTCTTCACGAGATTTTCGAAGAGATAGCCCGTAAAGCACCAGATGCTCTTGCTGCTCTGCTCCCTGATGGCGCGCGCCAGCTCGGCAAAGCCCTTTGCCTGAAACATTGGGTCGCCGCCCGAGAAGGTGACGTTGGCGAAGGGGTCGCTCATGATTTCCTTCATCAGCTCGTCGGTAGAGGTCATCGTGCCGTGGCTGATGTCCCACGACTGCGGATTATGGCAGCCCGGACAATGGTTGGGGCATCCCGCACAATAAATGGATGTGCGGAAGCCCGGACCGTCTACCATCGTATCATGTACGATGCTTAATACACTAATCATTTTTACTTTTCCCCTCCGATATGGGTTACTCGGTCGTGGAGCTCGGCAAGCTTGCCGCTGTTCCAACGGTCTGTAGTACCTACCAGATAACCGGTGATGCGCTGCAGCTTGTCGATGTGGTGGCTGCCGCACTTAGGACAAACCTCGAGGTGGGCGTCAGCATTCTCGTAGCCGCAGTCGAGACAGCGGTTGCGGTTGTGGTTTACTGAGCCGTAACCCATGTTGTACTTATCCATCATGTCTACCACGCTCTCGATAACTGAAGGGTTGTGGGTAGCATCGCCGTCAATCTCTACATAGAAGATGTGGCCGCCACGGGTCAGGTCGTGGTATGGAGCCTCGACCTGTGCCTTCTTCAGGGCTGTACACTTATAGTATACAGGCACGTGGTTGGAGTTGGTATAATAGTCGCGGTCTGTAACGCCAGGGATGACGCCAAACTGCTTTCTGTCCTTCTTAGTGAACTTACCGCTCAATCCCTCGGCTGGAGTAGCCAGGATAGAGTAGTTGTGATGATACTGCTCGCTGAACTCGTTGGCACGGTCGCGCATGTAGGTGATGATCTTCAGTCCCAGCTCCTGTGCCTTCTCGCTCTCGCCGTGGTGCTTGCCGATGAGGGCAACCAGGCATTCTGCCAATCCGATGAAGCCGATACCCAGGGTTCCGTGGTTGATGACGCTCTCGATAGTCTCTTCCGGCTTCAGGTTTTCTGCGCCTACCCAGAGATACTTCATGAGCAGAGGGAACTGCTTGGCCATCGCCGTCTTCTGGAACTGGAAGCGCTCGTCGAGCTGCTTGGCTGTGATGTCGAGGATATTGTCGAGCTTGGCAAAGAACATGTCGATGCGCTGCTTTTCGTCTTCGATGCCCATGCACTCGATGGCGAGCTTCACGATGTTGATGGTAGAGAAGCTCAGGTTACCGCGGGCGATGCTGGTCTTCTCGCCCCAGCGGTCTTCGAACACGCGGGTACGGCAGCCCATGGTTGCAATCTCCCACTTGTAGCGCTCCGGATCATCAGCACGCCACTTCTCGTTCTGGTTGAAGGTGGCGTCGAGGTTCAGGAAGTTAGGGAAGAAACGGCGGGCTGTTACCTTGCACGCCAGCTTGTAGAGGTCGTAGTTTCTGTCCTCAGGCAGATAGTTTACGCCTCTCTTCTTCTTCCATATCTGGATAGGGAAGATGGCTGTTTCGCCATTGCCTACGCCCTGATAGGTGCTCTGCAGGATTTCGCGCATGATGCAGCGGCCCTCGGCGCTGGTATCGGTACCGTAGTTGATGCTTGAGAATACTACCTGGTTACCGCCGCGGCTGTGGATGGTGTTCATATTGTGGATGAATGCCTCCATCGCCTGATGCACACGGTTCACGGTCTTGTTGATGGCGTGCTGCTCCAGGCGTTCGCGGCCCTGCAGCTCGTCGAGCGGCTTCTCTATGTAGTCGTCGATTGGCGCATCATAGAGGTTGCTCAGGTCTTCGCCTGTCAGCTTCTCCAGGTTCTTCACCTCTTCCTGGTACGACATGCGTACGTATGGAGCCAGATAGAAGTCGAAGGCTGGGATGGCCTGACCGCCGTGCATCTCGTTCTGGCAGGTCTCGAGAGAGATACAAGCCAGCACGGCTGCGGTCTCGATGCGCTTGGCAGGACGGCTTGAACCGTGACCGGCTGTGAAACCGTGGTTCAGAATCACGTCGAGCGGATGCTGCACGCAGGTGAGACTCTTGGTTGGGTAATAGTCCTTATCGTGAATATGTATATAGTTGTGCATGACGGCGTCGCGTACATCCTCAGAGAGGAGGTAGTCGTCGACGAATGGTTTAGTGGTTTCTGAAGCGAACTTCATCATCATGCCGGCTGGTGTGTCGGCATTCATGTTGGCGTTTTCACGGGTGATGTCGTTGTTCTTGGCATTGACGATACTCATGAATACGTCGCGTGTCTTCGCCTTGCGGGCGATGTTACGCTGGTTACGGTATGCGATATACTTCTGGGCAACATCTTTGCGGGCACTCTTCATGAGCTCCATCTCGATGGCGTCCTGAATGGCCTCAACGCTCATCTGGCTCTTGCCGCGATAAGAGATGTGGTCGGTTATCTGCTCGATAAGAGTGGTATCTTCACCCTTGTCGGTATGCAACATGGCCTTGCGAATGGCTGCCATGATTTTCTGTTCGTTGAATCCAACGATGCGTCCGTCACGCTTTACTACTGTCTGGATCATTTTAGTATTACTTTTACGATTGATGTTTAAATTACTTAGTATTAAGTCATTATGACTTGAAGAGGTAAACAGGAACCTCCTTTTGACATTGCAAAGATATAAAATATTTCTGAAAGTAATTGCTTTTGGACAACTTTTTTATCGTTAAAAAATATTAAGTCACTGATAATCAGGTAGAAACGAAAAAGTTTTGGAAAACTTTGACAAATTTCTGTTTTCCGAAACGTTTAAGTTGTTATCTATCAGCGTGTTGCGCATTTTGTGCGCTTGTGTGCGTTTCCAGCTTGTTGTCTGTGCGTTGTGACAGAATGGAGAAAGCAAATCGCCGCAACGCCCGTGTATAGGGCATTGCGGCGATTTGGGGGTGATTATTTTGCCTGTCGCTTATAGTCGAGCGCAGCTCCGATGGCGGTGCAGAATTCCGAGTATTTCGGTATTCTGAACCTCACTCCGTAGAGTTTCTCCATGGCTGGGAACACCTCGCGGCATTGCGGCAGCAGGGTGAGGTTGCCGATGAGCACGAAATCCTTGATGCCCGATTCGAGCGATGAGAGGATGGTAGCCGAACCTATCGACTGCAGCACCATCCAGATGAGTCCCATGGCGATGTCTTCGCGCGAAGCGTTGGCCTTGGCGTTGCTGAAGAGCGATGCGGTGGCGTTCATCGGGAGTCCGGGCAGAGGCTTGGCGCTGATGTCGCCTATCAGCAGGTTTATCTTGCTCACGTCGCCGTCCTTGGCGAGGTTGATAATCTGCTTGATGTCGTCGGTCTTGAGCATGATGCGGCTCAGTCCTGCCAGGGTTCCGCCGCCTATGCCGATGCCTCCGATGTGCCTTATCTCGTTGTCATCGCATTTTACGAGCGATGTACCGGTTCCCATGCTCACCACGATCATGCGGTCGAGCTTGCTTTCGTATCGGGCGCCCAGTCCGTCGGCCACGAATTCCTCGCTCTTCGAGGTAGGCAGTCCGTAGATGGGCTCGTCGATATAGGCAGAACCTACGCCTGTGAGCATCACCTGTTCTACATCGCTCAGCGCAATCTTGTTGTCGTGAAGATACTTGCCGAAGGCTCCGTAGAGCGAGGTGATAGGGTCGGTGGCCTTGATGCGGATGGGGCTTACCACCACGCCGCTTTCATCGATGCCCACAATCTTGGTCGTAGAGATGCCTACGTCGATTCCTATAACAATCTTTTTCATTCCTTTATATATATAATAATGTGTATTTTCGCAGATGATGCCCCTCTAGAGCACGCCCATCTTGCAGAAGGTGATGAGCACGGCGTAGCCCACTATCATGCTCAGGATGCCTACCGTGAGTCCTGCCTTCACCATGTCGGTCTGCTGGATGAGTCCGGTAGAGTAGGCGATGGCGTTAGGAGGGGTTGAGATAGGCAGCGACATGGCGCAGCTGGCCGATACCGCTACTCCGATGAGGATGGTAGAGGTGCCGCCGATGGTGTTGAGCTTGTCGCCCATGCCGGCGCATACCACCGTGAGGATAGGGATGAGCAGGGCGGCGGTGGCGGTGTTGGAGATGAAGTTACTCAGGATGAAGCATACCAGTCCGGATACAATCATGATGACCAGCGGATTGAATTCTGCAAACGGAATGCTCTTTACGGCTGCCTCGGCTAGACCGGTGCCGTTCATCGCCAATCCGAGGGCGAATCCGCCTGCCACCATCCAGATGACAGCCCAGTCAATCTCCTTCAGGTCCTTGGCTGTAACCACTCCCGTAAGGGCGAATATGGCGATAGGGAGCATGGCCACGGTGTTGGCGTTGATGCCCAGCTGCTTGCCGAATACCCAGAGCACGATGGTTGCAAGGAAGGTGACGGCCACTACCGTGGTGCGCCAGTTGTGCTGCATGTTACCCTCGATGTTAAGCTCGATGGTCTTGGCAGAGAATGGGAACATCTTGCGGATGATGACCCATGCCATCAGGAGCATGATGAGCACCATAGGAGCCATGATGAGCATCCAGTCGCCGAAGCTGAGACCCAGGTTGAGTCCCGCAGGATCGTTCAATACCTTGAAGGCGAAGGCGTTAGGAGGGGTTCCGATAGGGGTACCCATACCGCCCAGGTTGGCTCCGATAGGAATGGCCATGGTGAGCGCCACGCGGCCCTTGCCCGAAGGCGGCAATGATTTGAACACCGGTGTGAGGAAGGTGAGCATCATGGCGGCGGTGGCTGTATTTGAAATAAACATCGAGAAGATGCCGGTGATGAGCATGAAGCCCAGCAGCACGTTCTCAGAACGCTTGCCGAATGGCGCAATCAGGGCCTTCGCCATCATCACGTCGAGTCCGCTCTTGGTAGCGGCTATGGCGAGTACGAAACCGCCCAGGAAGAGGATGATGGTAGGGTCGGCGAAGCACGCCATCACACCCTGATAGTCGAGCAGCTTGCCCATCTCAGCCTCCGAACCTTGCATAATCTTAAAGGCGGAGTCGCTGACGAAGAACAGCAGCACGAAGATGATCACTACGCTGGTAGCCCATGCCGGTATGGCCTCGGTGAGCCAAAGCATCACGGCCATGACGAAGATGGCGATGACGCGCTGCTGCACGATGGTGAGCCCGTCGATGCCGAAGCTGTCGATGGGCAGGTTCCAGACGATAACGGTAAGCAGAGCCGTTATGAGAAACAGCAATGCTTTCTTGCGATTAAAATCGCCATTCAATACTTTCTTTACAGTTTCTTGCATTATCTTTCTGTCTTAAGGATTATTTTCTTGCAAAAATACGTGTTTTTTTTGTATTTAGCAAGTTTTTTTGCAGAAATAGTGAAAAAAATGCCGAAAAATGTTGTTATTTCAAGAAAAAATGCTATATTTGCAGTGGATTTACCGATAGCGGCTATCGGTGATGACGAAAACTTGGAGCACCCGGAAGGGTGATTCAGCGAACCTAATATTGTCTAATCAATTAAAAGGAGATAAGGAAATGAACAAGTCTGTAGTATTTATTATCATCCTGCTCGTGATAGTTCTCTCTATCATTGTATCGCAGTACTTCCACAAGCGTCACCATGAATATAAGATGGCAGACATCGAGAAGGCTATCCGCAAGGCTTATCCTAAGGGTGTAGGCTCGATAAGCAAGGAAGAACTGGTAACAGCTGTGAAGAAATACTTCCACTGTTCGGCGAAGGAGGCTCATTATATAATAGGTGTAGCCCGCCGCAAGAAGCTGGTTGATATCGCTGCAGAATATGTTACCATCATGTTTTGAAATGAGATAAAAGCTTTAAATATGCTTTAGCCGAGAGGCTAGGATTGGATTTAGTTTGAAAAAAAGTATTATTTATTTGAGGCACAAAGGATTGTTAGCGACATGCTGATTTCTTGGGGTTATGTGTGGGTTAGCATGTTGTGTTCGGGACGTCTGGTAAATTGCCTTCTATCTAAATTGCCAGACAAAGTTTACCCTCCCTAGGACTTTTTAAGACCTGGGGAGGGTTTTAGTTTTCAGGCTCAGCACCTTTTATTCAAGTCCATCGCCGCCGGTTTCGCTTCCGGTTCCGCCAGTAGAATCGCCGCCCGTTGGGGTGTCGCCTCCGGATGGATTATCGCCGTCGGATGGGGTAGTAGGAGGCGTATCGGTAGAGGTAACCTGCTTCACCACCTTGCCGTTTCTATCGTAGCAGGTGATGTTGACGGAAGTCTCTTCGAGTTCCTTCTTGATGTCGGTGTTAGGCACGAAGATGATGTATCGGCGGGTGATGAGGTTGGCGCTCACCTTGTTCACATCCTCTACGGCGGTAGAGTTAAGACCGAATCGGAGGCTGCCCAGTCCTGGCACAGCCACGCTGTGGCCCTCGGTGGCCCATGCTGCAATCACTTCGCCTATGGCCGACCATCCGGCGTTGATCACCGCCTTAGGCAATCCGCTGCGCACGGCGGCTTCTTCTATCACCTTCGTGGCGTTGAGCTGGCTGTAGAGTTCAGCCTGCATCACGAATGCCCACTTTTGCTTACCTTTTTCGAACGCTACGTTGCGCTCAATTGCTTTTACTTTAATACCCATAATTCAAATCGTTTTTTTAATGGTTAAACAAATCAGTCTACATGCAGCTGGTAACGCCGAGCGTAGTGCCTACGGCAGTAAGTACAGCAATAATCACCTGCAAGATAGTTTTCCAAACTTCCTTTTTCATTTTCTTTTTTCCTTTCTTTTTTTTAATGGTTCAACAATCAGTTTTTTTTAGTGGTTAATTCAGCCTATCTCTGAACGACAATGCAAAGATATAACATTTTTCTCTGAAAAACAATAGTTGTCCCGAATCACGTGCATCCTTGTCCCGAATCATGTGCATTCCTCCCTCATATCCCATTCTCTTCCGCCTAATTTAACCGCCATTAATTTAATGGCCATTAAATTAAATGTTAAATCCGTTAACATTATATGGCATGTTTTGCCTTTCCAACTGCGTCCCGATGCAGTCGGCGCTACGTCCCGACGTATCGTCATCTGCGTCGGGACGTGGCTGGCGGTGCGTCGCCACGCAGTTTTGGGAGCATCGGGCGCACAGTTACTTGCTATGTGGGTTAGCTGGTGGATAGGAGGAAAGGCAAAAATGTGAATGTGAATGTGAATTTGAAATGTTTTTCAATGTTACCTGAAGGAGAAGCGTATAATCGTGTTTAAGTAATAGTAGTCATTATAATAGGTTCATATTATATATATAATAAGGTACGCGCGCGAGGACTGAATTTCATTCACAATATCCAATTAAAGGAATGGATGGAACAACCCGATACATTGATTTACATTTCAAATTCACATTCACATTCACATTTTGTTTTGATGGTTTTATGAAAAAAAGACAATTTGGTAAAAAATAATTTAGAATTTATTTGTTTATTCGGGGAAAAAGTGTTACTTTTGTAGCTGCTATGGAAAATAACTTTCATGGTACAACTTAAATCGCAAGCCAATGACTGGACGAACTAAAAACAGCACAGAAAAGACTTCTTTTGTTGTCTTCAAGTATGATTTCTGCAAAAGCCGGAATCTTTCAAGTATCGAGGGTACTCTACCCTTGGATTTTCTCGAAATGTCATCGCCTGAAAAATATCAGGAATGTCAGACTGGTTTCGAGAAGGTAATGGACAGTTTGCTGAAAAGCAAGAAAATGATTTTGGTGGAATCACGGAAGAATGAGGAAGACGTTATTCACGACAACCGAATATTGGGATTTCGCGAAGGTGTGGCTGTGCTGGATGTATGCGCAGACAAAAAAGAATTTTATTGGAGTAACTTTAAGGAGAATGAAATTCACAACCAGCCTTTCTGTAAGGTAATCATTGATAATCGCCCCAACAGAGGTTTCCTTTTTGTGGAAGAATCTAGAATCTTCGGCGGCAAAAGGGGACAGGACAAGGTGGTGGCTCTTCTGCGTGATAATATCAACAGGGTGGCGAATCAATATGGCTGGAATATGGTGATTTCTGCCAAGTTGCCACCTGGTGATTTCTTTGATGCCGTGGCTGAAAGAATCAAGGCTGGCTGCAGACCAAAGGCTGTGGTGTTTTCTTTTCCTCGCCATCAGTCTCTCAGCGATGCGCCATATTCCTTTGTCATGCAATTACAGATGCAGCAATCATTAATGGAGTGTCTCAATGCCAGTATGTATGAGGTAAAATTTGGTACAGATAAAGGTAAGCAGTTGCACTTAGACAAGGCAAACAGAGACATTGCCTTGATGGTGAACCTGTGCAGCAAGGAAGATTACGGTATCAAGGTATATTATTGGAAAGGTCCGTGCACCTCTTCCCGTTCGCTGAAACGAACCAAGGTGAAAATCTCCGATGTTGAGATTGTTGCTCTGGTTAATGGAGATGCTGTCTGTTGCGATTGTCATGGAGATTCTCAGTTTGCTTTGATCAATTCTCTTGATGTGATTCTTGATGATTTAAATGGTTACGACGATGAGGTTATTTAAGATGAAGACCAGACAGATGGTAGATAAATCTTTTTCGCAACACATGATTTATCAGGTTTTCAGAGCCATCACCCATGATATCTTCAATGATAAAACGTGGTTTCCTACGTCCAGATGTTCATGCGAGGATGTTTTTTATGAGGTGTTCTGCATCGTAGACAAAATGATGTTTTCGCATACCGATACCGAGAGCCGCCTAGCCTTTGTGGAAGGAATAGGGCAATATGAAAAAAACTATGTTGACGAGGATGAGTATGCTACAGCTCAGGACGAGCGGCAGAGAATCGTATTTGTCATCCTGTATATGGCAGCTGTGATACTTCAGATGATGCCTTTGGAATCGAAAGTGTTTCAATTTTGCTCAATGATTATGGGGCAATGGAGAGGCTACGTAACTCAGGAGTTTTCTCAGCGGTGCCTCGGAGCAGTCGTGAAGAACCGGGATGTGGTTGAGCGGCTGGCAGCCAATATCGGTTATTATGGCGAGGATGGTTTCTTCGTTTCATCTCAGATTAATGAACTGATGCGCCAGAACAATGATGAAGATTATCTGCACGGATTCGAGCCTGAACAGAAGAGGACATTGGAATTGGAAGTGACAGACGATGAGCATCAGGAAAACGGCGGGCAGGAAAAAACGGAAGAAGATAATGAGAAGGAATGGGGCGACTTGAGCCAGGGAGAAAGAGTAAAGCGAGCCTTGCAGAAGATGATAGACGAGAAGGCTATTCCTTTGAAGAAAGACTATGCCCTGATTATGGAGGCGCTCTCTGAAATCAACGATTTTGATGGCAAATTTGATAATGGCGCATCTTTCTGCAAGTATCTTACAGAGCAGCTGAAAATGCCTTCCGACCTGACCAATGCCAGTGTCATCTCCAAGCGTTTCTCCAAAATGCGTGGCGAATTTCCCAACTGGAGTTTTGATGATGTAAGAGATCCTAACGCCCGGGAGGAACTCAACAATATCGCTAAACGTTTTGTTTCCATCTACCGTAAGGGACAGTAGGAAGCGGGGAAATGATTGCTTCTTGTGAGTGTTGGCAAGTTTTAGATGGAATGTTAAAAACGTAAAATAGAGCAAGTTTTAGGCATATTCTACGTTTAACAATAGAATAGGTTTAATAAACAAATTAGGATATGAAGTATTTAGTAAAAAAATCAGTCTTACTACTGTTGGTAGTCTTGGCTTTTTGTGCGTGTGACAACAGCAATGACAATGGTGACGTTATTCCGCCAAATCCACAGTCATCGAAAACTGTCGTCAATTATACTGGCGAAGTAGAGTTTGTGGTGGATGCGCCACAAATTCGTGAGGATATAGAGCAGGATTTGAAGGCAAACCCTCCTTTTGGAGGAAGCAAGAAATATCAGTTTATCACAAAAAAATACTCGACGCTTCCTGCTTTATATATGCTATATGCGGTGAATCCTGAGGACGATAAGTCTGCTGACGGATATATACTGGACATCGCTAGTGAAGTGGAGAGTAAGGACAATTATAGATTGTTCCCTGCCGCTTCTGCAAATGCTTGGTATAAGATGGATATTGTGCCTGTCGACACAAAGGATGGCAAGCCTGTTGCAACATACGATGTGTTTATAAAGCAAAATATTCCTTCTTCTTTGCTTCATAGCAAGATGTATTTCTGCGAAGACCTTACGGAGAAATATCGCCAGAAGTTCCCTAACGAAGACATTCATGCCGTGGTTCGCCGTTTGGTTCTTTCTTATGTCAGTGGGGGTGATATTATAAAGGAATAGGAACATATCTGAACAGAAGAATTTTTAGAAATAATACAGTATCAGCACTTTTTGCTTCGTTTGCAAGCAGAAAGTGCTTTTTTTATGCCTTCAGATGAGCTGGAGGCTTAGCGGAAGGCTTAGTTGCCGGCGATGAGGCTTAGTAGGAGGCGAACCGGCAGGATGCCTATTGCCGGGGAGGCTTTTTTTCCTTACTTTTGCATTCAGAAAAAATCAGTATTTGTTGATTATGGAAAAAGTAAAGAAAATACCTCCACAGGAAGCGTCTCAGACTAATCCAGTGGTAAAGCCTGAGGATACCAAGGGCGGAATCAATAACAAGGTATCATCTGGGTTGATAGGAAAAAAGCTGGCTGAACAGGCTGAAGAGAATGAAGAGATGCCCATGCATCACCTGATTGCCGACAAGGATTATCCGTCGGGCATCAGAGAATGGATGATCACTTCGCCTTCTGACCTCAAGTATCCTACGCTGGTGGTGGCTGCTGCCATGCTCAGCGTTTATCTTACACGTGTCAGAATACAGTATGTGTATGATAATCAGGGAGAAAAATCGGCCATCGTGTTGCAGGTCATCGTAGAGGGCGAGCAGTCGAGCGGAAAGTCGTTTGCCAGATACATCATGCGTACCCTGATGAAACCTTTCATCGAGCGCGACAGCGAAATGAGAGCCAAGGAGCAGGAGTATGCTGCCCTGAAGCGACGCCAGGGCAAGAAGGATGGCAAGCTACCACCTGAACCGAAGACCGACATCACCATCCTGCCCGAAACCGTATCGCTCACCATGTTTATCAAGCGATGCGATGCAGCCGTCAAACTTTATGGTGCTCCGAAGACGCTCTTCGAATTTGCCGATGAGATTTCTGCCATCGTGCATTCTGCCAAGCGCCAGTTTGCCGACCTCTCGCAGGTTATCAAGACGGCATACGATCTGGGCAGCGTCTATGGTCAGGATTTCATGAGCGAATCCAGCTATAGTGCCATGGTAGATGCCTTGCTGTCGTTCGTTTTCTGCGGCACTCAGAGTGCGGTGAGCAGATATATGAACAAAGCTGCCATTGAGGGCGGTGCTGTAACCCGAACCATCTTATGCCCGCTCATCAGTCATCTGGGCGACAATCCGCCACAGTTTCAGGCGTTGACCGATACGCAGCGTAATGAGCTGGAGAATACATTGGATAAGCTCTTCGGGTTGTGCTACGAGGAAGATGGAAAATTCCATCAGGAGATAGAGGAAGATATGAGCTGGCTCTACAAGACGGTGGTAAAATGGTGTAACGACTGCCGCCAGCAGGTGGTGAAAACCATGTCCAAGTCGATGGATGTCTTCTACAAGCGCAGTTCGGTTTCAGCCTTCCGCATCGCTGCCCTCATGCAAGTGCTTTACAAAGTGGAAGGGAAGAAGAGCGAGAAGGAAATCCGGAAACTGGTTAGGCAGACCTATCTGGCTTGTGCCGACCGCATCTTGCAGAATATGTTGCAGCGGTGGGGCAAGGCTTTCGAGCAGATTTCTGCCGAGGGCGAAGGAGAGCCTTATCATACTGTAGACTATTTCAGCGAGTTGCCGCAGGAATTCTCTTATCAGTTCCTGGAGGAATTTCTGAAGCAGAAGGAGCTCAAGACGCCTGCCCGTAACATGGTGTGCAACTGGCGCAGATGGGGATGGCTCGAAAAACCAGCAAAGGGCGAGGATAGAAAGGTGCTTAGAAAGACGCAGCAGAAAGGCACTATTGGTGATGGTAATATTAAAAAAGACAATTAGAAGATGGCAGAATATATAGATTCAAATACGCTCTCTAAACTTAGAGCTATCAGCATCCTGGAGGTTGCTGATGAATTGGGAATGGGTTTGCGGTATCATAATGCCCTTTGTATCAGTCATAATGATACCCATCCGAGTTTGCATTTCTGGACTTCCACCAACACTTGTCATTGCTTTGCATGCGGGTGGGGTGGAGATAATATCGACCTGGTGATGAAACGGGAGAGTCTCTCTTTTTCGGAGGCTTGCCAATGGCTGTGCAGAAGATTCAATATCAGCACCGGTAATCATTCTGCGGGAAACCGTAAGGATGTGCTTCATCGGGATAAAGCTGTTGCTGAGCATAGAAAATCTGAATGTGATACGGACAGACTCAATCTCAGAGGCGAGTTTCAGCATAAGCCTGACGTAGATTATCTGATGCGTATGCTCATGGGTAAGAAACTGACAGATAAAGCCAAGGATTTCCTGTTCTATCAGAGAAAGTTGCGCCCGGAATATATCTATTGGTGTAGAGTGGTGAGCACAGATTTCTCCATTGCTGGCTATCGCTTTGGTGGAAAGTTTTTTGATGGTCCTTCCCTGTTGATTCCCTATTATGACGTTCATGGCAATCTGCTGACGGTTCAGAGCAGATATCTGGGAGATAAGACTGAAGAAAAACCGCGGTTTAAGTTTGCACCAGGTAGCAAGCCGATGGTATATGGGATGCAGATCTTGCCGCAGGTGACAGAAAAAGAGCCATTGGTTATTACCGAGGGATGTACCGACTGCTGGAGCGCTATGTCTATGGGTTACAAGGCAATAGCCATCCCGAGTGCTACGCTTTGTAATGAAGAATGTCGCAATCTTTTAGCGGGAAGGAATCTTCACATGTGGCCTGATCAGGACAAACCGGGCCTCGGTCTTTATATGAAACTGAAGGAAATGTTCCCTCAGCTGGTGTATCATCAGTTGCCGGAAGGTTGCAAGGATTTGTCTGATTATTACCAGTCGTTTTACGTTCAGAAAATGTGAAAGTGAATGTGAATTTCAAATGTTTTTCTATTGTTGTTTTTAAGTTGTTGCGTATTATGATGAAGTTGTTTTTAAATCGTTTTCGTAGAGATCATGGCGCCATTGTTGGTCGCCTTAGTCAGGAAGTAGTTAATCGCCAGGGTATCGTTGTAGGCCATCAGTACATTTGTGATACGATGGAGCGCGAGGGTGGCTGTCTGGAGCCGGGTGAATATCACATCATGGTGGCTAAATGCAAATGCTTCGCCCGCCAGATGCTTTTCCTCGAACCGATAAGGGATGATTCTTCTTCATCTTCCTCTCTTCCTCTCCCCGAAACCTGCAAGCTTTGCCGCATGGAGCGCAAGAGTCATGAGTTCGGGTGTCTGGAAGAGCTTTATGCCCTTCCTTGTCCCATGATGCAGCCGGGCAATGGTCCGTTCCGTCTGCGCCAGGGTGGCATCCTCATCGGAGAGGCTCATGCTCCCGGCTTCGTACTCAAGAGTCAGGAACGCTTCCTCCAGCTCTTCGACCGGGTGAAGAAGGCGATGGTCAGGGGCAGCGAGGTAGTGGTAGTGATAGAATAGAAAATGGGGGGGTAAGGGACATCTTGGCAAGAAAAACTGCATTTTCTCGGTTTCCCAGAAGTTTCATTGCGTAAAAATCATCATATTATTTTCAATTATTCTTAGTCCTTATAATCTACCTTGATCACGATGACGCGGATGGTCTGGATAACCTCTCTTGCAGCCGCATTTCTGTGCTGGATTATGACAGCAGGTATGCGCACCAGCGACCATCGATGTACTGAAAAAAAGGGCTATGCCACAGATAATCTTCTTCATTTTGACTTATTAAATTGTAGCGTTAGTTAAATTTGAGGGCAAAAGTACAAAGAATATTCGAGAAAACAAACGGAAAATGGAGATTTCTTCGTATCTTTGCACACATATTTTGTAAGATTATGAAGAAACTGTATATTCTTTTGTGTGGGGCAACGGCGGCTCTGCTGATGGCGGCATGCCAGGGAGGAAAGACGGCTGCTGCTGATGCTGAGGCTGGCGATACCCTGGAGATGAAGTACGCCAAGTTGCTCACCATCGTGAAGCATGGCGATGTGGAAGAGACTTCCGATGCAGCAGAAGGTGTTGACTATCAGTATACTGAGGCTATCATCGCCAACCCCTGGAAGGTGGGAACGATGCTGCATCGCTACATCCTGATTCCGAAGGGAGAGGAGGGGGATAAGACGGTGGCGATGCTTGCCAGAAGGCACAGCACGGGGGCGAGATGCACTACCGATACCGTGCGTACACCGGTGGAGAGGAGTGCCGTTTTCATCGCTCCCCATTGCCAGCTGATGTACGAAATGGGCTGCCAGCAGGCCATCCGTGGTGTCTGCGATCTCGATTACATCAATATTCCGGATGTAAAGAAGAGGGCTGCTCTTTCCGGGAATACTTCTGCTCAGAATCCTATCGAGGATTGCGGTTCGAGCATGGCACCCGACATCGAGCGCATCATCGCCCTGAACCCCGAAGCCATCCTACTTTCGCCTTTCGAAAACAGCGGAGGATATGGCAAGCTCGACAAGCTGCACGTGCCCATCATCGAGGCTGCCGACTATATGGAGTCTTCGCCACTGGGCAGGGCGGAATGGATGAAATTCTACGGCATGCTCTTTAAAAAAGACGGGAATGCACCGAAGACCGCTCTTGCTGCATCTTGCGAACCAAAGGCAGATTCGCTCTTTGCGAAGATAGAAAAGGAATATCTGAAGCTGAAAGCTGAGGCAGCCGGGTATCCGAAGGGCCTCTCTATCCTGACCGAAAGAAAGACGGGAAATGTATGGTATGTGCCTGGAGGTCAGAGTACTATCGGTATTCTGCTGAAGGATGCCAACGCCCGTTATATCTTCGAGGACGATGAACACAGCGGAAGTCTGGCGATGAGTCCGGAGCAAATCTTGGCGAAGGGAAAGCAGGTGGATGTATGGGCGTTCAAGTATTTCGGTGGTGCCCCTCTTTCGCAGACTCAACTGCTTCAGGAATATGACGGCTACAAGGCTCTTGCTGCCTTCAGCCGGGGTAATATCTATCAGGTAGATACCTCTACGGTACCTTATTTCGAACTTACAAGTTTCCATCCCGAACTGCTGCTCAGAGAGTTCATCATCCTGGCTCATGGCGAGCGGTTCGGCAAATTGAGATTCTATAAGAAATAGGGCTTTAATCAGAGATTTTACAAGAAATAGTTTTAGTGAATGAAAACCATCGTTTTAGGGGCAATCGCCATTATCATACTGTTTTTCGCCAACCTGGCATGGGGGAGTGTAAACATCCCATGGCAGGACGTGGGGGCGATTATTTCGGGCTCTCAGACCGACGAAACCTACCGCTATATTCTGTTGGAATCGCGACTGCCGGCGGCGATTGCCGCTTTGCTTTCGGGCGCAGCCCTCGCCACGAGCGGCTTGCTCCTGCAGACAGCCTTCCGCAACCCCCTGGCGGGTCCTGACGTATTCGGTATCAGCAGCGGAGCCGGACTGGCGGTAGCCATCGTGATGCTTGCCTTTGGCGGCAATATTGCCCTGGATGATTTAGGGGTAGGTTTTCTGGGCGATGCCGGCAACTATGCCATCGGCGGTTTCCTGGCTATCCTCATCGCTGCCTTTATAGGGGCTATGGTGGTGATGGGCATCATCACCTTCTTTTCTGCCATTGTGCGCAGCCATACGGTACTGCTCATCATCGGACTGATGGTGGGTTATCTTGCCAGCAGCGCCATCTCTTTGCTCAATTTCTTCAGCACGGCAGAGGGCGTGAAATCGTATATGGTTTGGGGCATGGGCAGCTTTGGCAATGTTTCGAGCCAGCAGATGATGTTCTTCATCCCGTTAGCCCTCATTGCCCTGGCTGCGTCTCTGCTCCTTGTAAAACCGCTGAACGCCATGCTGTTAGGCGAACAGTATGCCGAGAATCTGGGCTTCAACATCAGGCGTCTGCGCATCGTTCTGCTCATCATCACCGGTCTTCTTACGGCTGTGGTTACCGCCTTCTGCGGTCCCATCGCCTTCATCGGTCTGGCAACACCGCATATCGCCCGCCTCATCATCGGCACGGAGAATCATCGCCGTCTGTTGCCCGTCACGATGCTGATGGGTGCAGCCATTGCCCTTCTCTGCAATCTCTTCTGCACCCTTCCGTCGGATGGTGGCATCATCCCCCTGAATGCCGTCACCCCGCTGTTCGGCGCCCCCGTCATCATCTATGTGTTGGTGAAAAAGCGCATCTAATTGCATATAAAAAAGCGTTTCTAGTTCAAAGAGATGAACCAGAAACGCTTTCTTTGTTATACGATGTTTTACTTGCGGAAGTTCTGTTACTTATTCACGACATTAATCGGATTGCCCTCGAGAAATGCCTTGACGTTGGCGGCTACCTGCTTGTTGAGGCGCTCGCGAGCCTCGTAGGTGGCCCAGGCAATATGAGGGGTGAGGTAAGCATTAGGCTCGCCAAAGAGCGGATTCTCCTTTGATGGCGGCTCCTGAGCCATTACGTCGGCACAGTAGGCACCCAGACTGCCTTCGTGGAGGGCAGCAGCTACGGCCTCCTCATCTACCAGCGGACCGCGACCCGTATTAACCAGGATGGCGGTATCCTTCATCTTCTCCAGACTCTCCTTATTGATGAAATGATAGGTGTCATCAGAAAGCGGACAATGGAGCGAGAGAATATCGCTCGTGGCAAGCAAACCCTCCTTGCTCACCTTCTGGATCCACTCAGGCAGATTGCTCGAATTCTTGCTGGTGCAGGCACAGATGTTCATGCCAAACTGGCGGGCGATGTTGGCAACTTTCATGCCGATATTGCCCAGTCCCATGATACCCAGGGTCTTGCCGGCAAGCTCCATCAGTGGGGTATCCCAATAACAGAAATCCTTATTGTAAGCCCAGCGCTCGTTGCGGTTCTCCTGGGTATAATGCTCTACGCGGTTGGTTACGGCAAGGATGAGGGCAAAGGTCATCTGCGCCACGCTGTCGGTGCTGTAGGCAGGAATATTGGTTACGATGATGCCCTGTTTCCTGGCAGCCTCGATGTCTACCACGTTGAAACCGGTAGCCTGGATACCGATGTATTTCAGTTTAGGAAGCTGCGCCAGTGTCTCTGCATCTATCTGCACCTTGTTCAGAAGGATGATGTCGGCATCCTTGGCACGTTCCACTTTCTCTGCATCTGATGTGCGAGGATAAACTACCACCTCGCCCAGTTTCTCCAGAAGATGATAATCCAAATCTCCCGGGTTTGCGGCATAGCCGTCTAGAATAACAATCTTCATAAATTTTTCCCGTTTTCTGTTGTTATAAAATTCAAGACCCATCTGTCCTGACAAATCTGAGTCTGAGTTTATTTTAATGGGAAAAGCCTTCCCCTTGAGAAAGAGAAAGGCTTTTCCGTATGTATGGTTTATTCGTTCATCAAGTAGTTTTTGAATGATGCGAAATCCTTGGTCATCTGGATGCTCTTTTTCTCACCCTTCATGAATTCTGCAAGGCGTGCAGGAATCTCTATATCGCTGTCAAGGATGCTGTCTACCTTCTCCTTGAACTTGGCTGGATGAGCGGTCTCGAGGAACACGCCAACCTCACCTGGCTTCAACTGCTCCTTCAGGGCGCGATAGCCGCAAGCTCCGTGAGGGTCAAGCACATACTTGGTTTCATTGTAGCACTGCTTCATGGTTTCTGCAATCTGCTCGTCCTTGTATGTAGCACCACCGATGTAGGCTGCGATGGCATCATGATCGCCCTTGTAGAGGTCGTAGATGCGGGCAAAGTTTGATGGGTCGCCTACGTCCATGGCATTGGCGATGGTCTGCTTGCTAGGCTGTGGATTATACTTGCCTGTCTGCAGATACTCGTAGAAGATATCGTTGGCGTTGTTGGCTGCGATGAAGCGGTGGATAGGCAATCCCATCTCATGACCGAAGAGTCCGGCTGTGATGTTGCCGAAGTTGCCGCTAGGCACGCAGATAACCAGCTTGTCGGCGAGACCCTTCTCCTTCATGCGGGCATAGGCATTGAAATAATAGAATGCCTGAGGCAGGAAGCGGGCAACGTTGATAGAGTTGGCTGAGGTGAGCTTCATGTGCTTGTTGAGCTCCTCGTCCATGAACGCAGATTTCACCAGTGCCTGGCAGTCGTCGAATACGCCATCTACCTCGAGGGCTGTGATGTTCTGGCCGAGGGTAGTGAACTGGCTCTCCTGAATCTTGCTCACCTTGCCCTTAGGATAGAGCACGTAAACATGGATGCCGTCAACGCCGAGGAAACCGTTGGCAACAGCCGAACCGGTATCGCCCGATGTAGCTACGAGCACATTCACCTCTTCCTTGCCCTCCTGACGTACGAAGTACTGCAGGAGACGGGCCATGAAGCGCGCACCCACATCCTTGAAGGCGAGGGTAGGACCATGGAACAGCTCGAGAGAGTAGATGTTTGGCTCTACCTCGACTACAGGGCAGTCGAATGCCAGGGTATCGTATACAATCTTCTTCAATGACTCGGCATCAACGTCCTCGCCAAAGAAGGCATCTGCTACCTTGTAGGCAATCTCCTGGAAGGAGAGCTTCTCGATGTTGTCGAAGAAATCCTGTGGCAACTTCTTGATGATTTCTGGCATATAGAGTCCACGGTCTTCTGCCAGACCTTTAACTACCGCCTTGTGAAGGTCGGCGATGGGTGCTTTCTTATTTGTTGAATAATATTTCATTTTTTACTTTTAACTTTGAGATTTGAACATTAAACTTTATGATTAGCTTTGGGGACTATCATGAAGCCGTTGATTTTAATTGATCGCCATGAAGGCATTCATGAATTCCTGCAGCTGCAGCATGCCGTAACCGCCACTCACGCAGCTTACCTCATCATACTTCTCTACGCTATCCGGCTCCATGCCAGGGTAATAGATGATGAAAGGCACAGGCTCCTTGACGTGGGTACGAATCTCTACCGGAGTAGGATGGTCGGGGAGAACTGCGATGCATACCGGCTCGTCCCAGGTGCTTACCTCATCGAAGATAGGCTTGATGAGTCGCTGATCGAGGTTCTCGATAGTCTTCAGCTTCAGTTCCAGATCGCCATCATGACCTGCCTCGTCGCTCGCCTCTACGTGAACATAAACGAAGTCGTCGCCGTCCTTCAATGCCTGGATAGCTGCAGCTGCCTTGCCCTCGTAGTTGGTATTGGCAAGACCGGTAGCGCCCTCAACGATGATGTTGCGCAGACCGGCGTAATGGCCGATGCCTCGAATCAGGTCTACGGCAGAAATCACAGAACCCTTCTTGATCTGTGGATACATCTGGGAGAGGGTGAGCATGTGCGGACGGTAACCGCCGCCCCAAGGCCAGATAAGATTGGCCATTCGTTCGCCACGCTCCTTGCGCGCCATATTGAAAGGATGGTTCTCCAGGAGTTCCTGACTCTCGAGAATCAGCTGGTTCAGAAGGTCGGCTGTATCACGACGGCTGATGTGACCCTCATCGCCTCCAATCTCCGGCAAGATGGGTTTCACCATCAGCTTATGCCATTCCTCGTTGGGATGATCATGAGGTGGGGCACAGTCGATATGCTTGTTTCCGTGCTTCACCACCAGAAGATGGCGATACTGGATGCCGGTAACAAACTTGACATCAGGATATTTCTTGCCGAGGGTATCGTTGAGATACTTGATGAGCACATCCGCATCTTCCGTTTCCAGGTTACCACCGTTGTGGGTGATAATCTTGCCGTCCTGCACATTGATGATGTTGCAGCGCAGGGCAAGGTCGGTAGGCTCCAGTTCATAGCCGATGCTGGCAGCCTCCAGCGGTCCGCGTCCTTCGTAAACCTCGTTCTGGTCATAGCCCATGATAGAGCTGTTAGCTACCTCAGAACCCGGATGGAATCCATCTGGCACGGTAACGAGTCTTCCTGTCTTGCCCTTTTTGGCAAGCATATCCATATAGGGTTTGTTGGCGTATTGCAGGAGTGTCTTTCCACCCAGTCTTTCTACCGGGTGGTCAGCCATTCCGTCGCCAAGAATGATAATATGTTTCATCTCTTCTTTTAATGTTAAGTGTTAAATGTTAGCGATACTCATGATGTTGGCGAATACACCGGCAGCAGTTACGCTGGCTCCGGCACCATAGCCCTGAATCATCATAGGGTATTCCTTATAGCGCTCGGTGGTGAGCAGCACGATGTTGTTGGAACCTTCCAGATTGTAGAACGGATGCTCTGGACCTACAGCCTGCAAACCTACGCTAGTCTTGCCGCCATCCAGGGTAGCAACGAAGCGCCAGCGTTTGTGCTCTACATCGAGCGCCTTGCGCTTAGCCTCGAAATCGGCATCGAGCTCAGGAAGTTTCTTCCAGAAGTTGTCGAGCGAACCCTTGAAGTATTTGTCTGGCACGAAGAGGTTTTTCTCTACATCTTCCTGCTCTACGCGGTAACCTGCCTCGCGGGAGAGAATCACCAGCTTGCGAATCACGTCCATACCGCTCAGGTCGATACGTGGATCAGGCTCGCTGTAGCCCTTCTCCTTAGCCAGTCTCACGGTCTCAGAGAATGGGACGACGCTGGAGATGGCGTTAAAGATAAAGTTGAGCGTACCTGAGAGAACTGCCTCAATCTTAAGGATTTTATCTCCGGAGTTGCGGAGATCGTTGATGGTTCCGATGATAGGAAGACCAGCACCTACGTTGGTCTCAAAACGGAATACTACACCACGCTGGATGGCAGTCTTCTTCAGTTTCTCGTAGTTCTCATATTCGCTTGATGCAGCTATCTTGTTGGCTGCGATAATGCTTACGTTGTGCTCCAGCAGACTCTGGTAGAGAGCGGCCACATCCTTGCTGGCAGTACAGTCTACAAACACGCTGTTGAAGATGTTCATCGCCAGGATGGTATCGCGCAGAACCTCTGGAGTGCTTGGGTCTGATTTCTTCAGTTCCTCGCTGTAGTTCTCGAGATCAATACCATCGCGGTTGAAGATGGCGTTCTTGGAAGAAGCGATACCCACCACGTTGAGCTTCAGTTTGCTGCGCTCCATGAGGTCGGCATACTGGTTCTTGATCTGCTCGATAAGCTTTCCGCCCACGGTACCCACACCGCAGATGAAGAGGTTCAGCACCTTGTATTCTGAAAGGAAGAAACTGTCGTGGAGTACGTTGAGTGACTTTCTCAGATAATCGCTCTTCACTACGAACGAGATGTTGGTCTCTGAAGCACCCTGTGCACAGGCGATGACGGAAATACCGCTACGGCCGAGGGTTCCGAAGAGCTTACCGGCGATACCGGCAGCATGCTTCATGTTTTCACCCACGATGGCGATAGTAGCCAAGCCCTTCTCTGCGTGCATTGGGAACATGGCACCATCGGCAATCTCGTTGTGGAACTCATTGTTCAATACCTTTACAGCCTCTTCTACATCCTGCTCGCGCACACCGATAGAGGTTGAGTTCTCTGATGATGCCTGTGACACCATGAACACAGAGATGCCCTCGTTGGCAAGAGCGGTGAAGATACGGCGGTTTACACCAATCACACCGACCATGGAAAGACCGGTTACGGTGATGAGCGCTGTACCGTTGATGGAAGAGATACCCTTGATAGGCTTCTGGTCGCCATCTATCTTGTTCTTGATGATGGTGCCCGGAGCATCTGGGTTGAAGGTGTTCTTAACCTTGATAGGAATATTCTTGACACAAACCGGGTAGATGGTTGGAGGGTAGATGACCTTTGCACCAAAGTTGCAAAGCTCCATCGCCTCAACGTAACTCAGTTCGTTGATGGTATAAGCTGATTTGATGACACGTGGGTCAGCGGTCATGAAACCGTCTACATCAGTCCAGATTTCGAGCACTTCTGCATCGAGGGCAGCTGCTATGATGGCAGCTGTGTAGTCGCTACCGCCACGGCCAAGGTTGGTGGTGCGATCTGTGTTCTTGTCACGACTGATAAAACCCGGAACGAGAGATATGCGTGGAATTTCTGCAAAGGCTTCTTTTACCAGTTTGTTGGTCAGCTCGCTGTCGAGTACATGCTTGCCTTTGCCGTTCTTGCGCTCAGTCTTGATGAAGTTGCGTGAGTCGAACCATTTGGCTCCACGAATCAATGTGGCAACAATCTTGGAACTGAGTCTTTCACCATAACTCACGATGGCATCCTGCGTTTTCTCGCTGAGGTCGTGGATGAGGTACACACCAAAATAGATGCTCTTCAACTGTTCGAAGAGTGCATCAACCGATTTGAATAAGTTTTCTCTGTCTGTAGTGTCGGTGATGATGGTATCTATCATCTTGTGGTGGCGATCAACCATGGCTTCGAATTCTACTTTCCACTGTTCATCACCCTTGAGGGCAAGTTGAGAGGTTTGCAAGAGTTTGTCCGTGATACCGCCAAGCGCGCTCACGACAACCACTACACTCTGTTTCTTAGCCTCGTTTTCAACGATACGTTTCAAGCTGAGGATGCTTTTTACGGAACCAACCGATGTTCCGCCGAATTTTAATACTTTCATATGTTCTTGAATTTTACGTTGGTAATGTAATGCCTCCCCCGAAACGACCGGGGCCGAAGCAGAACTTGAGGGCAAATGTACGAATAATATATCAGACTGCCAAGGATTTTAACAAAAAAGTAGCATATTGTAGATAAAAAAGCTATTTCAGTAGATAATTATAGGCTCTTCCTCTCCCTTATACCTTATTATATATATAAAAAACGTTGAAATGTTTGGGGGTTTCGGATTATTTGCTTAATTTTGCGCTTGCAATTCAATGCATAAAAGACATAAGCATAACAAACATAAGAAGGAACGAATGAAATATCTTTTATTCTCAGATATCCACGGCTGTTTGCCAGCCCTGGAAAAGGTCCTCGATTTCTTCGAGGCTGAACATTGTGACATGATGTGCATCATGGGGGATATCATCAATTATGGTCCCCGCAACCGCATTCCGGAAGGAATCGATCCTAAGGGTATCGTAGAAAGACTGAATGCGCTGGCAGATAAGATTGTCGCTGTGCGTGGCAACTGCGATGCGGAAGTAGACCAGATGCTCCTCGATTTCCCTATCATGGAGACCTATGCCTTGCTGGTAGACGGAGGCAAGCGCTATCTTCTGACTCATGGACATGTATACAATAAAGAGAACATGCCGAAGGGTCCTTACGAGGCTATGATCTATGGCCACTCCCATCTCTGGGAACTCTCTCATAACGAGAAGGGGCAGGCCATCGTAAATACCGGCAGCATCACCTTCCCGAAGGGTGGCAATCCGCCAACCTTTGCAACATTGGAAGATGGTAAGTTCACCATGTATCAGCTGGATACGCTCGAAGTGCTGGCTACAATGGAAGCATGAAAAAGTGAAAGTGAAAAGTGAATTGTGAATGTAATGCGAAATCCGTAATATGGAATCGGTCACTTGTCACTCGTCACTTTTATAAAACTAATCATAAAGTTCAAAGTAAATGATTCAAGAATACCAGATAAGAATTCTGCCCGAACAGGCAGCAAGCGAGGAAGGCATCAAGCGTTATCTCGCCAAAGAAAAGGGATTGGATGTAAGAACGCTCAACCAGGTGAGGGTTTTGAAGAGAAGCATCGATGCCCGTCAGCGCACCATCTTCGTCAACCTGAAGGTGCGTGCTTATATCAACGAATTTCCGCAGGACGACCAGTATGTCCATACCGAATATCCGGATGTGAGCAGCAGACCTCGTGTTATCGTTGTGGGTGAGGGACCTGGCGGTCTCTTTGCTTCCCTGCGCCTGATAGAACTGGGTTATCGTCCTATCGTGCTGGAGCGAGGCAAGGATGTGCGCGAACGCAAGAAGGACCTCTCTAACATTACCAAGACTCAGAAGGTAGATGGGGAGAGCAACTACTGTTTCGGTGAAGGTGGAGCCGGTGCTTATAGTGACGGCAAACTTTATACACGAAGCAAGAAAAGGGGAAGTGTAGATAAGATTCTGAACGTATTCTGCCAGCATGGTGCCAATACCAATATCCTGGCAGATGCCCATCCGCATATCGGTACCGACAAGTTGCCACGCGTCATTGAAAACATGCGCAACACCATCATCAAGTGTGGCGGCGAAGTGCATTTCCAGACCAAGATGATTCGTCTGATCCTTGAGAGTGAAGGTAAGCTGACGGCACCTGATGCTGCAGCTGGCGATAGGGTGATAGGCGTAGAAGCCGTGAATCTGGCTACGGGTGCTGAGGAAACTTATCGCGGACCGGTTATCCTGGCAACAGGCCATAGTGCCCGCGATGTATACCGTTATCTCGCTTCGGCAAAGATAGATATCGAGGCAAAAGGCATCGCCGTAGGTGTGCGTCTGGAACATCCTTCCCAACTCATTGACCAGATTCAGTATCACAATAAGAGTGGTAGAGGAAAATATCTGCCTGCTGCCGAATATAGCTTTGTTACTCAGGTAGATGGCAGAGGTGTCTATAGCTTCTGTATGTGTCCGGGCGGTTTTGTGATTCCGGCTGCTACAGGACCGGAACAGCTCGTGGTGAATGGTATGAGTCCGAGCAACCGCGGTACTGCCTGGAGCAACTCGGGCATGGTGGTGGAAACTCATCCCGAGGATGTGGCGCAGTTTGTGAAGGAACATCAGTCTGTCATCGAACAGCAGGAAATGAAGGCGCAGGAGAATGCTTCACTCTTCACTCCTCACTCTTCACTCCAAATGATGTACTTCCAGGAAATCGTGGAAAAGCAATGCTGGCAGCAGGGCAACATGAAGCAGACTGCTCCGGCACAGCGCATGGCTGACTTCGTGAACAATCGATTGAGTTATGATCTGCCAAAGAGCAGCTATGCTCCAGGCTTGATTTCGAGTCCGTTGCATTTCTGGATGCCGTCTTTCGTGAGCAAGCGACTGCAGGAAGGCTTCAAGACCTTCGGCAAGAATGCCCATGGTTTCCTGACCAACGAGGCTACGCTGATAGCGATGGAGACGAGAACCTCATCGCCTGTCCGCATCGTCCGTGACCGCGAAACCTTGCAGCATGTCCGCATCCAGGGACTCTTCCCATGTGGCGAAGGTGCTGGTTATGCAGGCGGAATCGTATCGGCTGGTGTAGACGGAGAAAGATGTGCAGAGATGTGTGCTGAGTATTTGAAACAACAATAAGCGAATGCCTGAAATGATGAAATACAGAAAAACGGGAAAGTTTAAGCTGGGCTTCTTGACTTTACTCCTGAGTGTGCTCTTCGTGGCGTGTGGCTCGGGAGCGTCAGATGCTGACAGGCAAATCAAGAGCAAGACTGATTTGAAGGGGGCTGTGATTGGTGTGCAGCTCGGTACCACTAGCGACGGACTAGCTACGGAGCTGGAAAAGGAAGGTGGCGGTACCAAGGTAGAACGGTATAACAAGGGAGCCGATGCCATCCAGGCACTCCTGCAGGGTAAGATAGACTGCATGGTGACCGATGAGGCGCCAGCCAAGGCATTCCAACGGGTGAACCCATCGCTCCGTATCCTGCCCGAAACCTTCGATGCATCCTCTTTCGCCATCTGCGTGGCTAAGGATCATGCTGAGTTGCAGCAGTCAATCAATCATGCCATCCGTATCCTGAAAGAGAATGGCGTCATCGATTCCATCGTCAACCGCCATCTGGAACGGGGCATAGCCGTGGCTTATACGCCAAAGACTTCTGAGGTGAAGAAGGTGGGACCGGAAGCGCTGCAGAAACTCGGCTTGAAGACGAGTCTCCGTTTTGCCACCAACGCTACCTTCGAGCCTTTCGAATATTACCAGAATGGCAAGATTGTGGGCATCGACGTGGATGTGGCGAATGCCATCGGCGATGTGCTGGGCGTGGATGTCGAGATTCTCGATATGGAGTTTGATGCCATCATCACCTCTGTACAGGCTGGTAAGGCAGATGCGGGTATTGCCGGCATCACGGTTACTCCTGAACGGAAGAAGAATATCGGATTTACAGATTCCTATGCCGATGTGCGACAGGTTATCATGGTGAATTCCAATGAAGTGAAAGCAGCTGGTAACCAGCCGGGAGTGATAGATAAGTTTAAATCCTGCTTCATAGATGACAACCGTTATCAGTATCTGTTGCAGGGTTTGGGCAATACACTCATCATCACCTTCTTCGCCATCATCCTTTCCGTGATACTCGGAACGCTGATAGCTATTGTCAGAGCACGTCATGAACGTAAGAGCGACTGGAAGATTCCGAACATGCTCTGCCAGCTGTACCTTACCATCATGCGAGGCACGCCAACCATGGTGCAGTTGCTCATTATCTATTATGTGGTGTTTGCATCAGCAGATGTCAATAAGATACTGGTGGCTGTCATCGCCTTCGGCTTGAACTCGGCAGCTTATATTGCCGAGGTAATCCGCTCGGGCATTATGTCGGTGGATAATGGTCAGATGGAGGCGGGTAGAAGTCTTGGTCTTTCGTATGGCAAGACGATGCGTCTCATCATTCTTCCGCAAGCCTTCAAGAATGTGCTTCCGGCTATGGGTAACGAGCTTATCACTCTGCTCAAGGAAACCTCTATCAGCGGTTATATCGGACTGGTAGACTTGACCAAGGGTTCCGACATCATCCGAAGCATTACTTACGAAGCGATGATGCCGTTGGGCGTAGTAGCCTGCCTCTATCTCGTTCTTGTTCTCGGACTGAACGCTGGAGTGAGAAGGCTGGAGAAGAGACTGAGAAAGAGCGAAAGGAAATGAGGAATCCTGAAAGGGCAAAAGCTTTAAAACAATGGATAAAATGAACGAAATAATCAAGATAGAAGGACTTCGTAAACGCTTCGGCGACAACGAGGTGCTGAAAGGCATTACCACCTCGGTGAGTAAAGGTGAGGTGGTTGCCATCATTGGTCCGTCGGGTTGTGGCAAGAGTACCTTCCTGCGTTCCATCAACCTTCTGGAAGAACCTACCGAGGGTAAAGTCTTTATCGATGATATGGATATTACATCAAGCGATGTTGATATCAACCGAATGCGCCAGAGGGTGGGTATGGTATTCCAGCAGTTCAATCTCTTCCCTAATATGACCATACGCCGCAACATCATGCTGGCTCCGGTAGAATTGGGTAAGATGACAAGGGAAGAGGCTGATGAGAAGGCAACGGAACTCCTGACCCGTATCGGATTACTGGATAAGGCCGACAGTTATCCCGACAGTCTGTCGGGCGGACAGAAACAGCGCGTAGCTATCGCCCGTGCCTTAGCGATGAATCCTGAGGTAATCCTCTTTGATGAGCCGACTTCGGCTCTCGATCCGGAAATGGTGGGAGAGGTGCTGCAGCTGATGAAAGATGTTGCTGCCGAGGGAATGACGATGGTGGTGGTGACCCACGAGATGGGATTTGCAAGAGAAGTGGCCAACCGTGTACTCTTCTTCAGTGACGGCTATATCACGGAAGACGGAACTCCTGAGCAAATATTCAACCATCCGAAATCGCCAAGATTGCAGGAGTTTCTGGGAAAGGTTCTGTAATAGTTGATAGTTAACAGTTTTGTAATAGTTGATAGTTAACAGTTTATAGTTAACAGTTACTTGATGACAATAAAAAAAGATGCATTACTGGTATATCCAGCAATGCATCTTTTTTATTTGATGGTCTACAGCCTGTAAACTATTAACTATTAACAGTTTTCTTCTCTATAATCTCTTCTGCACGTTTCAGAGCCTTGCTGATGTGATCTGTGATATTATCCTTGCCAAGAATATTGTAGAAGCCAGCCTTTTCCAACTGGGCGTTTACCTTCTCGCAAACACCGGAGAGTACAACCTGAATGTCCTCCTTCTGACTCATCTCGCAGAGGTTGGTGAGGTTATGGATACCGGTTGAATCAACAAATGGAACCTTGCGCATACGGATGACGCGTACCAGTGGACGGTCACCGAAAGCTGCCATCACTTCCTCAAACTTGTTACCAGCTCCGAAGAAGAAAGGACCATTGATTTCGTATACCTCTACGCCCTTCGGAATCGTATAGTGCTCCAGGTTGGTAGAGAGGAAGTCAAACTCCTTGTTCAAGTCAATCTCATCATCGGTAATAGCTGTCACGTCGGTGGTTTCGCTCATTCGCTTCATGAAGAGCAGACAGGCGATAATCAGACCCACTTCAATGGCTACTGTCAAATCGAAGATGATGGTGAGGAAGAAGGTAATCAGAAGTACGGTTACATCGCTCTTCGGATTCTTCATCAATGCCAGGAAACTTCTCCATCCGCTCATTCCGTAAGATACAACTACCAATACACCGGCAAGACATGAGAAGGCAACGGAACTCCTGACCCGTATCGGATTACTGGATAAGGCCGACAGTTATCCCGACAGTCTGTCGGGCGGACAGAAACAGCGCGTAGCTATCGCCCGTGCCTTAGCGATGAATCCTGAGGTAATCCTCTTTGATGAGCCGACTTCGGCTCTCGATCCGGAAATGGTGGGAGAGGTGCTGCAGCTGATGAAAGATGTTGCTGCCGAGGGAATGACGATGGTGGTGGTGACCCACGAGATGGGATTTGCAAGAGAAGTGGCCAACCGTGTACTCTTCTTCAGTGACGGCTATATCACGGAAGACGGAACTCCTGAGCAAATATTCAACCATCCGAAATCGCCAAGATTGCAGGAGTTTCTGGGAAAGGTTCTGTAATAGTTGATAGTTAACAGTTTTGTAATAGTTGATAGTTAACAGTTTATAGTTAACAGTTACTTGATGACAATAAAAAAAGATGCATTACTGGTATATCCAGCAATGCATCTTTTTTATTTGATGGTCTACAGCCTGTAAACTATTAACTATTAACAGTTTTCTTCTCTATAATCTCTTCTGCACGTTTCAGAGCCTTGCTGATGTGATCTGTGATATTATCCTTGCCAAGAATATTGTAGAAGCCAGCCTTTTCCAACTGGGCGTTTACCTTCTCGCAAACACCGGAGAGTACAACCTGAATGTCCTCCTTCTGACTCATCTCGCAGAGGTTGGTGAGGTTATGGATACCGGTTGAATCAACAAATGGAACCTTGCGCATACGGATGACGCGTACCAGTGGACGGTCACCGAAAGCTGCCATCACTTCCTCAAACTTGTTACCAGCTCCGAAGAAGAAAGGACCATTGATTTCGTATACCTCTACGCCCTTCGGAATCGTATAGTGCTCCAGGTTGGTAGAGAGGAAGTCAAACTCCTTGTTCAAGTCAATCTCATCATCGGTAATAGCTGTCACGTCGGTGGTTTCGCTCATTCGCTTCATGAAGAGCAGACAGGCGATAATCAGACCCACTTCAATGGCTACTGTCAAATCGAAGATGATGGTGAGGAAGAAGGTAATCAGAAGTACGGTTACATCGCTCTTCGGATTCTTCATCAATGCCAGGAAACTTCTCCATCCGCTCATTCCGTAAGATACAACTACCAATACACCGGCAAGACATGCCATAGGAATGTACTGGGCAAGAGGCATCAGAAAGAGGAAGATGAGCAGCAGAACTATGGCGTGGATGATGCCTGCAATAGGAGTCTTACCGCCATTATTGATATTGGTCATTGTGCGGGCAATGGCACCTGTTGCAGGAATACCGCCAAAGAGGGGAGAGGCGATATTGGCCAAACCCTGAGCTACCAACTCGGTGTTACTGTCGTGATGATCGCTGATTACACCATCGGCAACAGTTGCTGAAAGCAAACTCTCAATGGCTCCCAGGATGGCGATGGTGATAGCTGGTGATACAAGACTCTTGATGGTCTCCCAATTCATGGCTGGTACCTGAGCTGCAGGCAGTTCGTTGCTGATAGAAAAGCGGTCACCAATGGTCTCGATACTCTCAACGCCGGCAAACTGCTTGAGCAGTAAGGCTACAACGGTCATCAGGATGATGGCAATAAGAGAGCCCGGAATCTTCTTGCTGAACTTAGGGGTGATGGCGATAACCACTACGCTTACTACTCCGATAAGGGCACACCAAGGATCTATGGTGTCAAAGCTTTGGAAGTAGACGCCCCATTTCTCCAGAAAATCAGAAGGATTTGAAGTCAACGTCAATCCAAAGAGATCCTTGATCTGGGTCGTGAAGATGGTTACGGCGATACCACTGGTAAATCCCACAACGATAGGGTAAGGGATATACTTGATGATGGTTCCAAGACGGAGAAGTCCGAAGAGAACCAGGAACAGACCAGCCATCAGTGTCGCTATCGTCAAACCTTCCATGCCATATTTCTGGATAATGCCATAGATGATAACGATGAATGCTCCCGTAGGACCACCAATCTGCACTTTGCTTCCACCGAAGATGGAGATGATGAGACCTGCTACAATGGCGGTGATGATACCCTTTTCAGGGGTCACGCCAGAAGCGATACCGAATGCGATGGCCAGAGGCAGGGCTACGATACCAACGATGATACCTGCCATGAGGTCAGACATGAATGTTTTCTTGTTGTATGTCTTTAAACAGGAAAACAAACTCGACTTAATTGCTAATGCCTTCATTTGAAAGTTTTAAAATATATGTAATTAATCTTGTTATCCGTTAAAACGTGTGCAAAGGTACTATATTTTTTTTAATTGGCAAAATGTTTTTCTGAGTTTCTCCCTTTTCTTCGATAATATTCTTCTTTGATAGATATATTCTCCGGATAATACTTTTCTAGTTGAATCCTGATTTCTTTTCGGTCTTGGAATATGAGTACAATATTATTAATGCGCTTGCGGGTGTGCGCCCGCACATGCAGGCAGGCGTGTGCATGTATAAAATAAAGTGTAGTGGTAAGAAAAACTCTAGAAAGTCTTTATAAGTGTTAAAAATGCGCTAAAATCTAAACTTTTTTGCGAAAAGATTTGGTGGAATGAAAAATAGTTAGTACTTTTGCACTCGCTTTTGAGAAATACGGTTTCTCTTAGCAACTAAAGAAAGAGTTCTTTGAAAGATTTTACATAAACAGACAAGTAGTACAAGAAGCGGTTAACTTCTTAGAAATAAGAAAGTTGACTGGGTAAAAGAAACGAACCGTCAAGCAATTGACAAGTCAGGTTTACTAAGCTTCAATAAACGAAAAGGATATTCGTCCTAAGTACAGACAACAAACAAACCAAGCCGCAAGGCTAGGTAAAAAAAGATATTTTACAATGGAGAGTTTGATCCTGGCTCAGGATGAACGCTAGCTACAGGCTTAACACATGCAAGTCGAGGGGAAACGACATCGAAAGCTTGCTTTTGATGGGCGTCGACCGGCGCACGGGTGAGTAACGCGTATCCAACCTGCCCACCACTTGGGGATAACCTTGCGAAAGTAAGACTAATACCCAATGATATCTCTAGAAGACATCTGAAAGAGATTAAAGATTTATCGGTGATGGATGGGGATGCGTCTGATTAGCTTGTTGGCGGGGTAACGGCCCACCAAGGCAACGATCAGTAGGGGTTCTGAGAGGAAGGTCCCCCACATTGGAACTGAGACACGGTCCAAACTCCTACGGGAGGCAGCAGTGAGGAATATTGGTCAATGGACGAGAGTCTGAACCAGCCAAGTAGCGTGCAGGAAGACGGCCCTATGGGTTGTAAACTGCTTTTATAAGGGAATAAAGTGAGTCTCGTGAGACTTTTTGCATGTACCTTATGAATAAGGACCGGCTAATTCCGTGCCAGCAGCCGCGGTAATACGGAAGGTCCGGGCGTTATCCGGATTTATTGGGTTTAAAGGGAGCGTAGGCCGGAGATTAAGCGTGTTGTGAAATGTAGATGCTCAACATCTGAACTGCAGCGCGAACTGGTTTCCTTGAGTACGCACAAAGTGGGCGGAATTCGTGGTGTAGCGGTGAAATGCTTAGATATCACGAAGAACTCCGATTGCGAAGGCAGCTCACTGGAGCGCAACTGACGCTGAAGCTCGAAAGTGCGGGTATCGAACAGGATTAGATACCCTGGTAGTCCGCACGGTAAACGATGGATGCCCGCTGTTGGTCTGAATAGGTCAGCGGCCAAGCGAAAGCATTAAGCATCCCACCTGGGGAGTACGCCGGCAACGGTGAAACTCAAAGGAATTGACGGGGGCCCGCACAAGCGGAGGAACATGTGGTTTAATTCGATGATACGCGAGGAACCTTACCCGGGCTTGAATTGCAGAGGAAGGATTTGGAGACAATGACGCCCTTCGGGGCCTCTGTGAAGGTGCTGCATGGTTGTCGTCAGCTCGTGCCGTGAGGTGTCGGCT